>NZ_CP053382.1:2245465-2566246 GCF_014931605.1 Halomonas sp. MCCC 1A13316
ACGACGGCGACCCCAAGGACGAAATCGTCAAGAACGGCAACTCCTTCGCATCGTCCAATCTCTCCGGTACCGGCCCGTTCACCGTGGTCGAGCACCAGAAAGGCAACCGGATGGAGTTCCAACGATTCGCCGACTACTGGGACGAAGAGTCTCCCGGCAACGTCGACAACATCGTGCTCACGCCCATCAGCGAGAATGCCACGCGCGTGGCCGCCCTGCTCTCCGGCGACGTCGATTTCATTGCCCCGGTGCCTCCCAATGACCTGGAGCGTGTTCGCGAGAGCGATGATGCCGAGCTGGTCACCATGTCAGGCACCCGCATCATTCTCTTGCACATGAACCAGGAACGCGTCGAGGCCTTCCAGGACGAGCGGGTACGTCAAGCCTTCGCCTACGCCATCAATCAGGATGCCATCGCCGAACGTTTGATGAAGGGCTTCGCCACTCCGGCGGCGCAATTCTCGCCCGAAGGCTACGCGGGGCATATCGAGTCGCTCGAGCGGCGCCACGATCTGGAGAGAGCGCAGGAGCTCATGGAGGAAGCCGGCTATGCCGACGGTTTCCAGATCACCATGATGGCGCCCAACAACCGCTACGTGAACGATGCCAGGATCGCCCAGGCGGTGGCCACCATGCTGGCACGCATCAACGTCGAAGTGGATCTCAAGACCCTGCCCAAGGCGCAGTACTGGGGCGAATACGACGATCGCGCCGCGGACGTAATGATGATCGGCTGGCACGCCGACACCGAGGACAGCGCCAACTTCCACGAGTATCTCACCGCCTGTCCGGACCCTGATACCGGTGCCGGCCAGTACAATGCCGGCAACTACTGCAACCCCGAACTCGACAGACTGGTCGCCGAGGCGAACCTCGAGGTCGACCTGGAGAAGCGCGCCGAGATGCTCCAGCAGGTCGAGCAGACGCTCTACGACGAGGCCGCCTTCGTGCCGCTGCACTGGCAGGATCTCGCCTGGGCCGCAGCGCCGAGCGTCAACATCGAGCCGATCCTCAACGTGATGAACTTCCCCTACCTCGGGGATTTGGTCATCGAGTCCGAGTGACCCACCCTGCCGGCCCGCAGGCCGGCATTCCGTGAACCCGATCCGGTGACACGCCCCAGGCGGGCGTGCCATCCCGCGTTGCCCATAGGACGCCATCCATGATCGCCTTTCTGGTAAAGCGCCTCTTTCATGCGCTGCTGGTGATGTTCGTCATCAGCGTGATCGCCTTCGCCATCCAGGAGAGTCTCGGCGACCCCATCCAGCAGATGGTCGGTCAGTCGGTGCCCGAGAGCGAGCGCGAGGAGCTGCGCGAGCGGCTCGGGCTCAACGACCCCTTCCTGGTCCAGTACCTGCGCTTCGCCGTCAATGCCGCCCAGCTCGATTTCGGCTACTCCTATATCTTCAACCAGCCGACCACCGAGGTGATCCTTCGCCACCTGCCGGCCACACTGGAGCTCGTTGCGGCATCCACCTTCCTGATCATCGTGCTGTCGGTCCCCATCGGCGTGTACAGCGCCATCAAGCCAAGGGCCTGGCTGTCACGCTTCTTCATGGGCGTCTCCATCGTCGGCATTTCGATACCGGTATTTCTCACGGCCATCGTGCTGATCCAATTGTTCGCCATCGGCATGACCTGGGCGCCCTTCCCCGCTGATACCGCCTGGGGCAACTGGCTCAACGATTTGATCACCACCGAGGGCGGCATGCCGGCCTACGGCCGAGGCAACCCGGTGCATGTCTTCGGTACCTGGTATACCAACTTCGCCTCGCTGAAGGGATTGACCTACCTGGTTCTGCCGGCTATCTCGCTGGCCTCGATCATGCTGCCGCTGTTCATCAGGCTGATTCGCGCCGAGATGCTCGAGGTACTGCAGTCGGAATACGTCAAGTTCGCCCGCGCCAAGGGCATCCGCCTGCGCCGCATCTATTTTCTGCACGCGCTCAAGAACACCATGCTGCCGGTCATCACCGTGGGCGGGGTGCAGATCGGCACCTTGGTGGCCTACACCATCCTCACCGAGACGGTCTTTCAATGGCCGGGGATGGGTCTGATGTTCCTCAATGCCATCAACCGCTCCGACATTCCGCTGATCATCACCTATCTGATGATCGTGGGGCTGATCTTCGTGATCACCAACACCCTGGTCGACCTGATCTATGGCCTGGTCAACCCCACCGTCAAGCTGACAGGGAAACCCGCATGACCACCACCCCCTCTGCCATCGAGAGCCCTCCCACAACGAGCCGCTGGGAGCGCTTCCGCGATTCATACCTCCTCTACAGCTTCAAGCGCGACCTGATCGCCCAGGTCAGCCTGCTGGTCTTCATCATGATGGTGGCCGCCGCCGTGCTGGCGCCGTGGCTGGCGCCGATGAATCCCTACGATCTGGCGCAGATCGATATTCTCGCCTCGGAGCTGCCGCCCTTCTGGATCTCCGGCAGCGAGGATGCCTACATTCTCGGCACGGATGCCCAGGGCCGCGACATGCTCTCCACCATTCTCTACGGTGCGCGTGTCTCGCTGATCATCGGCTTCGGCGCCGTGGCTCTGCAGGCGATTCTGGGGGTCTGCTTCGGACTCATGGCCGGTTACCTGGGTGGGCGTATCGACGCCTTCCTGATGCGTCTGGCCGACATCCAGCTCTCCTTCTCCACCCTAATGGTCGCCATCGTGGTAGGCGCCTTGGTCAAGGCAATCTTCGGCGGCGCCATCTTCAGCTCCTACGCCGTGCCGCTGCTGGTGCTGATCATCGGCCTCGCTGAGTGGCCGCAATACGCCCGCACCGTTCGCGCTTCGGTGCTTGCCGAGAAGAACAAGGAGTACGTCGATGCGGCGCGCACCATGGGCCTCTCCAGCCGGCGCATCATGTTCCGCCACATCCTGCCCAATACCCTGTCGCCGATCTTCGTCATCTCCACGGTGCAGGTGGCTAATGCCATCATCTCCGAAGCGGCGCTCTCCTTCCTGGGGCTGGGCATGCCCGAGACCCACCCGTCGCTGGGCTCGCTGATCAAGTCGGGCTTCGACTATCTGCAATCGGGCTCCTGGTGGATCACACTGATGCCAGGGGCAGTGCTGGTGCTGCTGGTACTGGTGATCAATCTGCTCGGCGACTGGCTGCGCGATGTGCTCAACCCGCGCCTGTACAAGGGCTGACGACGGATTCTGGAGACACCCATGTCACTTCTCGAAGTCAACAATCTCGACGTGCGCTTCGCCCTGCGCCGCGGCGACGTCCAGGCGCTGCGCGACGTCTGCTTCAGCCTGGATCGCGGCGAGCGGCTGGGCATCGTGGGCGAATCCGGCGCCGGCAAGTCGGTGGCGGCGTTCAGTCTGCTCAATCTGATTTCCAAGCCCGGCTACATCGCCGGCGGCAGCATACGCTTCGACGGTCAGGAACTCACCGGGCTCAGTGATCGTGCGCTGCGCCGGATCCGAGGGCACCGCATCTCGATGATCTTTCAGGATCCGATGATGACGCTCAACCCGGTGCTTACCATCGGCGAGCAGATGATCGAGTGCCTCAAGGCTCATCGCCGTATCGCTCGGCGCGAGGCGCGAGCCATCGCCCTGCGCAAGCTCGAACAGGTGCAGATTCCCTCTCCCGAGGCGCGCCTCGACCAGTACCCCCACGAACTCTCCGGCGGTATGCGGCAACGGGTGATCATTGCCATCGCTTTGCTTCTCGATCCGGACATCATCGTTGCCGACGAGCCCACCACGGCGCTCGACGTCACCATCCAGGCCGAGATCATGGCGCTTCTGCTGGAGCTATGCGAGAAGCACAACGTCGGCCTGATCCTGATTACACATGACCTGGGAGTCGTTAGCCAGGTAACCCAGCGTATGCTGGTGATGTATGCCGGCCGGGTGATCGAACAGGGCCCGACCCGCGAAATCATCAACGACCCCCAGCATCCCTATACTCAGGGGTTGATGAACGCGTTGCCACAGATGGCCACGCCGGGCGAGCGGCTCAACCAGATTCCCGGCAGCATGCCCTCGCTCGACAACCTGCCGAGCGGCTGCGCCTTCCATCCACGCTGCGCCTTCACGCGGCGCCCCGACGGCAGCGAGCGCCCTGCCTGCCGCTCCCAAGTGCCCGAATTCGTCGCCTCCGGCAACTGCCAGGTGGCCTGCCACATGGTCGCCGAGATGATCGAGCGCGAACGCATTCCGGCCGAGGAGACTACCCGATGACAGCGACAGCAATCGCACGCTCTCACGAGGCGCCGGCCACCGACGCCAGTCAGCCATTGCTGGAGATCCGCGGCCTGGAGAAGCGCTTCTCACTCTCCGGCGACTTCCTCGAACAGCTCAAGTTCAAAGGCGGCAAGCTGGTACGTGAGCAGAAGTTCGTGCATGCCATCAACGGCATCGACCTGGACATCTGCCGCGGCGAGGCGCTGTGCGTGGTCGGCGAATCCGGGTGCGGCAAGTCCACCGTGGCACGCATCGTGATGGGCCTGATTCACCCTTCCGGTGGCGAGATCCACTACGACGGCACGCGCATCGACGATCTATCGACCAAGTCGCTGATGCCTTATCGCCGGCGCATGCAGATGATCTTTCAGAATCCCTATGCATCGCTCAATCCGCGCATGACCATCCAGCAGACCCTGGAGGAGCCGATCCGCCTGCACCATCCCGACTGGAATCGCCAGCAGGTGGCTGACAAGGTCGCCGAGGTGATGCATTCGGTCGGCGTCGCGCCCGACTGGGGCACGCGCTACGGTCACGAGTTTTCAGGCGGCCAGCGGCAGCGCATCGCCATCGCCCGGGCACTGGCCGTGGACCCTGAATTCATCGTCGCCGACGAGCCGATCTCGGCGCTCGATGTCTCCATCCAGGCCCAGGTGCTCAATCTGCTGATGGATGCCCAGCAGCAACGCAACCTGACCTATCTGTTCATCACCCACGACCTCGCCGTGGTGGAGCACTTCGGCACCCGCGTGGCGGTGATGTACCTGGGCCGGGTGTGCGAGGTGGCACCCACGGCGACGCTGTTCGCCACGCCACGCCATCCCTATACCCGTGCGCTGATGTCGGCGATTCCGCGGCTCGAGGACGATCGCCCCCAGCACATCCGTCTCAAGGGGGAAGTACCCACGCCGGTCAACCTGCCCTCGGGCTGCGTCTTTCACGCCCGCTGCCCGCATGCCAACGCGCGCTGTCGCGAAGAAGTGCCGGCGCTGATCGCCCGCGATGGCGGCGGCCACGTGGCCTGCCACGCCATCGAAGAGGGACGTCTCGTCTGAGACGATGCGATGATGCCTCTGGCTACAATGTGAGAGTGGTACTCGTCCTGTCTCGGGAGACAACATGGAACTACGCTGGCTGGAAGACTTCATCGCCCTGGCCCGCACGCGCCATTTTTCGCGTGCCGCCGAGCAACAGAACGTCACCCAGCCGACCTTCTCGCGACGCATCAAACTGCTCGAGGAGGAGATGGGCACGACGCTGATCAACCGTCAGACGCTGCCGCTGTCGCTGACACCCGCCGGTGAGGAGTTTCTGGGGCTTTGCCACGATATCACCCAGCGGGTCGCCGAGAGCCGTCGGCGCTTGATCCAGCTCGCTGAACAACAGGCCGGGCGTATTCGCCTGGCGGCGCCGCAAAGCCTGCTCGCCCACTTCGTGCCGGAATGGCTCGGCCAGTGGTCGGCACCGCCGTCGGTGACGCCCTACCTGCGCGCCACCAGTTGGCTGGTCGACGACTACTTTCGGGCGTTATCGCGCGAGGAGTGCGACCTGGTGCTTTGCTACTGGCCGCGCACGCCCTGTGGCATCGAGCCCGAGACGGAAGGGTTCGTCTCCTGTCGGCTCGGGGAGGAGTGCCTGATTCCCGTCTCGCTACCGGAAGCGGATGGGCGCCCGCGCTTTGAGCTGGACGATGGTGCCCGGCTGCCGCTGATCGCCTATCATCCGCGCGGCTTGTTCGACGCAATGATTCGCAGCCATCTGGCCCATCTCGGTGAAACGCCTGATTTCAGCATCCTCAACGAGAGCATCCAGAGCAATAATATTCGTGAACTGGTCAGCCTGGGCTATGGCCTGGGCTGGCTGCCTGGGCGCAGCGTGAGCGAAGCGCTCGCCGCCGGTACCCTGGTCGCGGCCGGTGGCGAACGCTGGCAGGTTCCGCTGGAGATCCGCCTCTATCGCCGCGCCGAAAGCAGGCACTCGGCGGTGGCCACCTTCTGGGAAAGTCTCTCGGCGGATGTGACCGCTTGATCTTCCGAACCGGAGTTAAATCATGACCCTCGACCTCGATGCTCTGCAGACGCGTCACTTCGACGCGCTCGAGAATCGCTACGCCGACGTGCTCGCTGACCAGGGCTACGACCGGATATTGATCTACAGCGGTCGCCCCACCCGCCACTTCGGTGACGACCAGGACGCCAGCTTTCAAAGCTACGGCCACTTCCAGCACTGGACGGGCCAGGCCGAACTGACGCACAGCTGGCTGCTGGTACACCCCGGCCGGCGGCCTAGCTGTTACCTGCATGCTCCCGACGACTTCTGGCATCTGCCGGCGCAGCTTCCCGACGAGGCTTGGACCGAAAGACTCGAGGTTATTCCCGGACGCTTCGATGAGGCACCCCCCATCGCCGCCGGCGGTCGTCTTGCCGTGATCGGCGATGTCTCCGCCGCGACGGCCGCCGCACTCGGGGCGGAGCTCAACCCACCCGCCCTGCTCACTGCGCTGGACGAAGGTCGCGTACGCAAGTCCGATTATGAAATCGCCTGCCTGAGCGAGGCCAATCGCATGGCAGTTCTCGGCCACCGCGCCGCCCGGGAAGCCTTCTTGGCGGGAGGCAGTGAACTCGACATTCACCTGGCCTACCTTCAGGCCTCACGCCAGCGTGAAAGCGAACTGCCTTACGGCAATATCGTCGGCATCGGTTCGCATGCCGCAGTTCTGCATTATCAGCATTACGACACGCAAGCGCCCCGCGAGCGACACAGCCTGCTGATGGATGCGGGCCACCGCTATCGCGGCTACTGCGCCGACATCACCCGTACCTGGCCGGGAGCCAACGCTGATCCGCTATTCGTCGCCCTGGTCGCACGTATGCACGACATCAAGCAGCACCTGATCGCAGCGGTCTCTCCCGGCGTTTCCTTCGTCGAGTTGCACGAGCGTATGCATCGCCTGCTCGGCGAGCTGCTGGTGGAGAGCGAACTGGTCAGCGGCTCCGCAGAGGCCGCCGTCGAAAGCGGCATCACGCGCGCCTTCTGCCCCCATGGCCTCGGTCACCTGCTCGGCATTCAGGTTCACGACGTGGCCGGCCGCGCCGCACGCGATGGCACTCCCCTGCCACCGCCTGTCGAGCATCCGGCACTACGGCTGACACGGGAACTGGAAGCGGGAATGGCGGTCACCATAGAACCTGGTCTGTACATCATTCCCATGCTGCTCGAGCCGCTAGAGTCTGCTCCCGCCGGGCGGTTTCTGGACTGGGCTCTGATCGAGCGCCTGGCCCCCCATGGCGGCATTCGCATGGAGGATAACGTGAGTATCACGACCAACGCAGCCAGGAATCTGACCGCAGACATCGAGTGACCCATGCGCGAACGGCGGCAGCAGACCGGCTTCACTCCCCCGCGCGGGCTGACCAGCCCGCACGTACAGACGCTATTGCCTCGCCTGCTGCCTAGGCCCCGCCTTACGCACGCTGACGAGATTCTCGAGCTACCCGACGGCGATTTCGTGGAACTCAACTGGATCCAGCCGGCCCCTGCGAACCCGGAAGCGCCCGTCTTCGTGCTGTTCCACGGCCTCGAAGGTTCGTTTCAGTCGCCCTATGCTCGCTGGCTGCTGGCAACGGCCAGCGGCATGGGCTGGAGAGCGCTGCTGATGCACTTCCGCGGCTGCGGCAAGCGACCGAACCGCCTGCCCCGCGCCTACCACAGCGGCGACACCGCCGATGCCTACTGGCTGATAAGCGAACTGTCGCGGCGCTACCCCAAGGCGCTGAAGGTGGCTGCCGGTGTTTCGCTGGGCGGCAACATGCTGCTCAAGCTCGTCGCCGAACAGGGTGGCGGCGGTCTCGACCTCGCCGGCGCGATCGTGATCAGTGCACCACTCGATCTCGCCGCCAGTGCCGAGAGGCTACATCGAGGCTTCTCACGGATCTATGAACGCCATCTGCTGAATGCGCTGAAACGCAAGGTCGCGCCTCGTCTCGCACGTGGCGAACTGCCCTTGGCGCTGGATAGCCATGCGTTGGCGCGAATCGACAGTCTGCGCGGCTACGACGATGCGGTAACTGCGCCGCTGCATGGCTTCTGCGATGCCGCCGATTACTATCGCCGAGCCTCCGCCGGGCGCCTACTTGGCGAGGTCGAGCTGCCCACTCTGATCGTGCACGCCGACGATGATCCTTTCATGCCCGCCGGCCTGTTCGAGCGATTACCCGAGCCAGCTGATGCGGTGCGCCTGGAAATCACCCACCACGGCGGCCACGTCGGCTTCATGGAGTGGCGTAACCGCCGCCTGCAGCCATGGCTTACGCGACGCCTGGCTCACGAACTCGCCTGCTGGGCCGATACCGGCGCATCGTGGCAATCGGCCATGGTTCGCAACCTCAGCCGATCGGACAACTGACGCCGGTTCCCCGCAGGCCGCAGTAGCCACCCGGATTCTTGTGCAGGTACTGCTGGTGGTACTCCTCCGCCAGGTAGAAGTCGTCGAGCGGCGCGATTTCCGTGGTGATACGCCCTCGCCCGGCCTGGGCCAGCGAGTATTGGTAAGCATCGCGACTGCGCTGCGCTGCGGCGAGCTGTGCATCGCTGGTGGTATAGACCGTCGATCGATACTGGCTGCCGACATCGTTGCCCTGGCGCATGCCCTGGGTCGGGTCATGCGCCTCCCAGAACGCCCTGAGCAACGCCTCGACATCCAGCTCCCGAGGATCAAAAATCACCCGCACCACTTCGGCATGGCCGGTGCGCCCGGTGCAAGTTTCCTCGTAGGTGGGGTTGGGCGTCACGCCGCCGGCATAGCCCACCGCCGTGACGTATACGCCAGACAGTTGCCAGAACAGGCGCTCGGCGCCCCAGAAGCAACCGAGCCCGAAGACGATCGTCTCGTACCCCTCGGGAAAGGGCGACAGTATCGAGCGGCCGTTGACGGCATGCACGCCCGAGACATGCACTGGCGTATCGCGACCCGGCAAGGCATGGGAAGGCTCGATGATCATGACGTTTCTCCTGTGGATGGATACGGTTGCGGACCCGCGACGTCGATCCTGGGACGGTCGAATCATGGTGCCTCGTCCAGCTTCGGTGGATCGCCCGGCCGGGTGAAGATATACACCAGGTCAACGGCCTGAGCAGCGCCCGAGACGGCCTGTACGTACAGGTTGCGCCACAGCGTATAGCGCAGCGTCAGTTCAGCGATCGGCGAGAAGATACCGACACCATAGCTGATGCGCAGATCCTCTGTCAGATAGCCACTGACCACCACTTGACTGTCGTCACCGGCCCCGGCGGTCTCAAGCGCCAGATCGTCAATGCCGAACGCCTGCCCGATCGCCCCAACGGCGCCACCGGTGCGTCCCAGGGTGAGGCCGACCAGTGCGGATGTCAGCGCTCCATCGGCATCACCGTCTCGCGGGGCGCGGCCCCGCAACAGGTAGGAGAGCGCCCGCGCCTCGTCCATGGCCGGTTCGGAGAAGATCGTCAGGGTCGGCTCGGCGGCAAAGCCGGTCACGCGCAACCCCGCCACCACGCCATCCTGGGTGGCATCGGGGTTGCGAATCGCCTCGAAGTCGAGCAGCGGCTGGTCGGGAGGACCGCTGAACAACAGCTCCCCCTGGCGGATCAGCAGATCCTGGCCGAAGGCTCTGAAGCGTCCGTCGGTCAGGCTGACGTCACCGAACAGCTGCACCGGCCCATCCTGCTGACGTACCTGCAGGGTGCCAAGCAGGTCGGTCTCGAGCCCCATCGCCTCCAACTTCATGTCGGGCCCCAGCGAGAGGTCGATTCGTACATCGAGGCGCATCCCCGCCTCGCGCAGGGCCACCGCGGCCGCTTCGTCGTTACCCGCGGTCGCCTCGAGCTCGTCGCGCTGCTGAGCACGCGCCTCGTCACGCCGGGTGATGATGATCTCGTCGGGGCTGGGGGTGACGGCCGCCGGCGGGGCTTCGCCGATTTCCAGCCGGGCCCAGGGAACCTGAACGTCGCCACGCACCCGAAGCTCCTGCGGATTGATCCGCACGGCGATCTCGGGCGCGACACGCAGGCGGCCGAACTGGGGCAGGCTTACCAGCAACGGGCTCCGGGTGCCATCCAGGTCCACGGCGATACGCCACTCATCGAGAGATGGCCAGCTGGCATTGCCATCGATGTCCAGGCGCCCCTCATCGCTAGCAACATAACCCATCAGCCGAGCGCTATCGCCATTGAACTCGACGCGTATGCGGCCATCCTCGACGATCAACGGCACGTCGAGGCCAGAGGCCTGTAGGCCGGTGAGTTCGAGCGCACCGTCCAGGCTCGGATTGTCCCGTGTGCCAGAGATTTCGACCCGGCCGGCGGCAACGCCTTCGAGCATGTCGAGCCCCTCGGCGAGGGTGCGATAGCGCGACAGGTCCAGGCCGTCGAGAACCAGCACGCCACTCAGCTCACCGGCTCCCAGCGGGTCGTCGAGGCCGATGTCGAGGTCGAGGCGGCCGGCGTCGCCGAGCTCCAGGTCGAGTTCCAGCGCCGTGCGCGCCTGGCTGGCGTCCACCCGCGCGTTCAGGCGCGTATCGGGCATCGACCATGGCTGGCCGTAGATGTCGACTCCTTCCAGGTTCAGCTCGCTGCCAAGGTCCGCCTCGAGGTCCCATTGGCTCCCACCCTGCCGCCAGCGTGCCTGGAGATTCAGCTCGCTCGCTCCGCTGGCCCGCCAATCCTCGGGAAGCCATTCATCGAGCAATTCCATGGGCAGCTCGCGTACCGTCAGGGCCACCTGTCCTTCTTCGGCACTGGCCTGCAGCGGCTCCTTCAGGCACGCACGACCGCCCTGCTCGCGGCGCAGGCAGAACGGCTCTACCTGAGCCTGACCGCTCGTCAGGTCGGCGCTGAATTCAATCGACTCAGCGAGGCGAATCTCGCCGTAATCGCCGTCGACTTCCAGCGGGTCGATACGTCCCGTGTAGCGCTGCCGCTCGGCATCAAGGCCACCCTCGAGTACCAGTGACGCCCGCGTCAGCGGCATGCCTTGCCCGGCAATGGCGGTGAGTTCGGCCCGGTGCGATGACAAGCGTCCCGCCAGGTCCAGCGACACATCGCTGAAGCGCTGTCCTCCCGCGACCAGTCGTTCGATATCGAGTTCCACGTCGAGCTCGGGATCGTCAAGGCCCTCCACGCTGCCGCTGAGCTGCAGCGTCTCGAGACGGTTGTCGGCAAAAGCCAGTTCGCGGCCTTCGAGGTCGAGTTCCAGTCTTGGCTTCTCGGGAGAGCCTTCGGTGCGGAAACGCCCTGTCAGGCTGCCGCTCAGCTCATCGTGCAGGCTGCCAAGTTCGGTGAGTGAGATATCACCACTCAGGTCCATTTGGCTATCGGAAATCGCACCGCTCGCCGTGATGCGGTTGTTGCCTTGGCGAAAATCGAACTCCTCGACCTGCCACTGCATGTCGCTGTTTCCTGTCAGGCGCGCGCGCAGCGATAGCGGAAGCTCCTGCAGTTCACCGTCGATGGCCAGCCGCGGCACGCGCAACTGCCAACCTTGGGGAGTCTGGCTGAAGGCGATGTCCAAGTTGCCGTCGAGACGGCCTTCCATGGCATCGGTAAACAGCCCGGGATCGACATTGTCGAGCCGCGCCGTGGCCTCGACGTCGAGCCCATCCTGCCACTCGACCCGACCGCGGCTGACTATCGAGGCATTGCCGAGACTCAGCGACAGCGGCGTCCAGGCGAAGTGCTCGAAGTCGCCGCTCCCCGTTAGGGCAACCCGGGTCAAGGGAATGTCGGGTCCCTCCAGGCGCATCGACAGCGCCGCGCTGTAGTCGACCAGGCTACCCGACAAGCGCAGTTCCAGATCCTCGACCACGTACGGCTCGGCAAGCGCCTCATCCTGTTGCATCGGTTCCGTGGCCATTGGCAGCGGCCAGCGCAGGAGTTCGCTCTGCAGCGAGGCATTGAATGGCACACTGGGGTCCAGTACATCGGCTTGGGCCGACAGGCTCGCATCCACAGGCCCGTGGGCGTCGAGTTGCGCACTCAGCTCGCCCAGGCTGCCGTCCAGTTTCAGGTCAAGGCGTTGTCCGGCCAGCGCGGGCATCAGCTCGGGCAGCCACAGGGCGGCTTCGAGCCGCGCCTCGAGCGGATAGTCGTCGCGCAGCTCGATCCGAGCGGTCAAACTGGCATCGGCATCCAGGCTGGCGACGTCCAGCGCGGCGATCTCCAGCTGTTGGCCGCTCGCCTCGAAGGCGAGAGTAAGATGGCGCAGATCGTAGTCCACCGGGCCACGCACTTCGATGCCGTCGAGATGGATGCGCGGCGCCGACACGGTCAGTGGCAGCATGACCTCGGGCAGCGCGATACGCTCACGCTGTCCGAGCGGCACTTCGGGCTCGGCCGTGTCTCGCGCAGGCGCCACCACGGCTTCGGCAGCAGCGAGAGCCTGCTCGCTCAACACGGCGGCGTCTTTCGTTGCCTCCAGGGCCAGCCGGGCCGCTCCGGGTGGCGGAATGGCGACTTGCAGTTGAGTCAGCCGCGTAGGCAGCAGCGTCAGTTTCTCTCCCTCAGCCTCGATGCCGGTATGAAGGACGTCCCAGGCGATACGCGTGCCATCGGCAAGCCGCAGTTCGACATCCTGAACGTCGAGTTCCGGCGCCGAGATATCGAGCGGAAAGCGGAACGATGGGGCCAGCTCCTGCGGGGCCTCGTCGAGTGCTTCCAGCACGGGGCGAGAAATCGGCTCTCTCGCTTCTCGCGTCTCCTCCGTCACCTCAGGCGCTGCCTGGCTGTCGGCCGGCAGAACCACGCGCAGGCCCTCGGCGCGTGAAGCTTCCAGCTTCAGTCGGGAGTTCTCCGCCTGGGCCGCCGTATCCAGTTGGGCCAGCTCGACACGAGTACCGTCGGCCAGCTGCAGCCGGGTATCTTCCAGCACCAGTTCACGCACTTCCAAGGCAAGCGGCAGGTGGAATGGGTCGCTGGCTTGCGCCGGTTCGACTGGATCGGTCGATTCCTCTGCCTCCTGCAACCGGACTCGACCACCCTGCATGGCCAGGCGCTCGATACACAGCCGGCCACGCAGCAGACAGTCTTCCGACCAGAACAGCTCGAGTCGCTCGGCAGCAATCTCAGCGGGGCCAGCTTCGACCTGGAAGCCATGCAACACCAGGTGATCCAGGGGCGCTCCTTCGACGCGTTCCAACTGATAGAAGCCGCGCTTGGCGCCCTCCTCGAGCAACAGGCCGGCGCCCCAGGGCGACAATGCGAGGCCGACCCCGAGAATCACGACGCCGAACGTCAGCACGGGCAGCACGATCAGCAGTTTCAGGATGGCAAGGGTCAGACGCCGCATACTCAAAATTCCGGGCCGATGGCGAAGTGCAGGCGCCACGAGTTCTCCTCGTCATCGAAGGGGTGGGCGATGTCGAAACGCACCGGCCCGACCGGAGAGATCCAACGTACGCCGAGTCCGGCACCCGTATTGAGAGCTTCCGGCCACCAGCTGTCGAAGGCGTCCCCGCTGTCGACGAATGCCGCTCCCCACCAGTCGCCGGTCACGCGCCGCTGGATCTCGACGCTGCCGGCCAGCATCTGCTGTCCACCGCGCAGCAATCCCTCCTCGTTACGTGGCGCCAAGGTCTCGTAGCCGTAACCTCGGACCGAACGATCACCACCGGCGAAGAAGCGCAACGAAGGGGGTATCTGAGAGAAGTCGTTGGTCTCGATGACGCCCAGCCCCAGCCGGGTGACGAAACGCAGATCATCGCCCAACATGCGTATCCATTCGGTATTGCCCGTCATGCGCAGAAAGTCGGCGTCAGAGCCCCAGATCGTATCGGAGTACTCCAGGGTGATGCGTTGACGGTCACCCCAGGTGGGAAAACGGGGATCACGGGTACGCGTCCGTGACCAGCTCACCCCCGGGTAGTAGAGGAAGACGCTCTCGTCCTCCCCACCCTGCTTGAAGTCCTCGTAGGTGGCACGCAGGAACAGGGTCTGCACCCAGCGGTTGTCAAACTCCCAGCGCCGTGCAAGCTCGACGGTCGCCTCGTCGGATTGCGTATCCTCGTTGTCGCGATGACGCAAGCCATATTGGATGCGGTACTGGTCGCGCAACGGGTTATCCAGCGGCATCAGGTAGGTGCCGGTCAGGTGTTGCTCAGGCTGAGAGATGAAAAATTCGTGCTCGAGGTTGTGCCCGTAGCGATTGATCCACGGCTGGTTCCAGCCGAAGTGCAGGCGCGGCCCAACATCGGTCGCGTAGCCGATACCGGTCTCGAACTGGTGCCGGTCGGCCGGTGCCAGCACTACGTCGATCGGCATGTCGGGACGCTCGGGCACATTCAGGCTGGCGACGGAGGACAGCGCCATGGCCGTGAGCCGGGGTCCGGTGTGCATTGCCGTACGTGAAGACGGAGCCTGTGGAAGCGCGGCATCGCCTTCGGTTTCAACCAGGTTCCACCAGCCCAGCGTGGGTGGCGCCAGGGCCAGTTCACGACGGGCATCGAGCCGAGGACGCACACTGACTGAACTGAACCAGTTGGTCTGACCCAAGCGCTGTGCATAGAGCGCCACCTGACCGGCCTGGTAAGGGTCTCCTGGCTCGAACGGGGCCATGTTGCGCAACCGGTCCTTGACGATATGGTTACCGCGAATCGCGATGTCGCCGAAATCGTAGCGTTGGCCACTGTCGAGGGTGAGGTAGAGCCTGGCGCTCTCGTCGAATGGCCGCACCTCCATGCGCCGGTCGGTGAATGACCAGTCGAAATAGCCGCGCTCTAGGGCGAGATTGGCCAGCCGGCTACGCATGCGATCCCAGGGTGCATGTACCAAGGGATCGCCTTTCGCCAAGGGAAAGGCATCAACGGTATCGCGGAAGGGCTCGTCACTGTCAGCCTCGCCTTCGAGTCGGACATCGAGAGTCTCGATGATCACGCGCGGGCCGGGATCGATGTCGAGACTGACGTAGCGCGGTGGATCCTGCTCATCGAGGTGTGAGCGTATGCGCGGCTCATAGTACCCATACACCCGCACGGCTTCGCGCGTGCGACGTACCGCCTCGCCTTCCAGGCGACGGCGGTCGTACTGGGTAGCGTCCAGGTCACCCAGGTAGTAGCGGACGTTGTCGGCAACATCGCCTTCAAGTCCGTCGATACGTGCCTCCAGTGCCAGCGCTCCATGCGCCATGCCGAGACACAGGGCCGCCGCCCCCATGCGTGAGATCACGCCTATTCCCATATTCACGGCTTCCCGACTTGACTCTTGCTCGGCCCATGGCGGGGCCAGGCAAAATTACCGCAGGGCTTCCAGTCCTGCGCTGAGCGAAAGCTGCTCCTGACGCAGCTCTCGCAACTCGGCTTGCATCGACGTCAAGCGCCCCCGAAGGCTGTCGACGGCCTCTGAGGCATCGCTGCGTTCGGCAGTTGCCTCGATCTCGGCGGACAGGGCATCAAGGCGCTCATCGAGTGCCGCTTCGCGTGTCTCCATGCTCTCCTCCAGGGCTGCGAGCTCCTGCCCCATGAGCTGTTGGAAGCGCTGGTCCATGGCCTCGAGTCGCTCGTCGAACGATGCTCTCACGCTCTGCTGTCGCTGTGCCACTTCATCTTGTTGCGATTGCAATTCGGCAAGCCGGCGCTCGTTGGTCTCGGCCAGCGTCTCGATCCTTGTAGCCAGGGCTTCGCGGCCCTCGTCGCCGGCGCGCTCCAACGAGTCGAGGGAAGTGCGTATCGCTGCGAGCAACGCATCACGACTCTCGGCCTCCTCCATGAGCCGCTCGACTCTTGACGACACGTCGTCGACGCGCTCATCGAGCGCCTCGAATCGGGAGGCGTCCCCTTCCCCGACCTGCTGAACTTCGACCTCCAAGCCAGCCATGCGCGCCACGATCGATTCGGTATGCTTCTCCGTGGAGGTGAGGCGCGACTCGATGTTCTCGAGGCGATCGCCACGTCCCTCCTCCGCATCGAAGCGGGCATGAACATTCGACATCTCGGCAGAGATCTGTTGCACCTGGGTCATCAAGCGGGCGCGCTCCTGCCAACCCAGCCACGACACTGCGAGCAGCATGGCCAGAAGCAGCAGTACGGCAAACTTGAGGGGCCACAGGCGTGGCTGAGGCTGTGAAGGACGGCGCGGCCTTGTCAGGCTGGAATCCGGATCGGGCACGATGGGACGTCGCTCGGAGGGACGCGCTTCGGGCATGTCAAACTCCTTCTAGGCAGATGCGGCAGGCGCCGGTCCATTGTAAGCAGGTCAAGCACCTGCGCGCACATTGCTGCCTCAACGCGTCGTCAGTCACGCTTGCGCGTCAGCGCGGCGACCGATACCACGATAGGTCAATCCCCAGCTGGCCACGTGGCTGGGATCGTAGATATTGCGACCATCCAGCAACAGGCGCTCACGCAGCAGTTCGGCCAGACGTGGCCAGTCCGGGTTCCAGTAGTGCTTCCACTCCGTGACCAGCATCAAGGCATCGGCCCCGTCGCAGGCGGCATAAGGATCGCCGTCAAACAGCGTCAGAAGCGGATGGTCTCCCACCGCGGCGCGCAGTGACGGTATCGCTGCCGGATCGTGCAGTTTCACCCGCACACCCTGGGCCCACAGCGCTTCGAGCAGGGTAAGCACCGGCGCGTGATCGATGCGCGCCGAGCCCGGTTTGAAGGCGGCTCCCCAGATCGCCAGGGTGCGCCCCTCGAGCTGTCCATGAAAGTGGGTCCAGAGCTTGCGGAAGAGCGTCTCCTTCTTCTGCTCGTTGATATCCAGCACTTGCTCGAGCAGCGCGGAATGGCGCCCGCTGGCCTCTTGAACATCGGCCAGACGCATCAGGTCACGGGAGAAGTGAGGCCCGCCGAAGCCACAACCGGGGTAGAGATATTCGTAGCCGATGCGCGAATCCGCCCCCATCCCCTGGCGCACGAACTCCACGTCGACGCCCAAGCTGTCGGCAAGCCCGGCGATCTCGTTCATGTAGCTGATTCGCGTAGCGAGCATGCCGATCGTTGCCAGCTTGGTCAGTTCGGCGGCCCGACGCGGCATCAGCTGGATCACGTCACGGCGTCGGTTGAACGCCCGTAGCAGCTCGCGCACCTGGGCCTCAGCCCGTTCGTCATCGCAACCCAGCAGCCAGCGCCCCGGACGGGTAAAGCTGGCCCATGCCCGTCCCTCCTCGATCATGTCGACCAAGGCGACCGCTCGGCGCCCGTTTCCGCCGAGCCGCGCTTCCAGCCGTTCGGTTTCACCGACGGGAAAGGTGGAGTTGTTGACAAGGATCAACGGGCCTTGCTGCCGGGTGGCGATCTCGGCAACTAGTTCGTCGGCCTCATCGCGCTGTTCCGGCGATAGGGCAAGCCAGAGGATGTCGATTCGCTCGCCAGGGTCGGCCCCTTCGCCGTTGGCCAGGCTCAGATTGCTCTGTTCGAACCCCTCCTCGAGACGCTCGAGCAGATCCGGCTCCCGCCGCAGCCAGTCGGCAGCCTGCAACGCCGGCCAGCGCATGCTGGCATGGGGTACCCAACGGACCTGGTGGCCGACCCAGGAGAGCGCGGCGGCGGCCGTAGCCGCCGCCAGCTCGCTACCATGAATTTGTATCCGCATGATGCTTTACTCCGCCTGGCTATAGCGAGCGAGCAGCTCGCGGAAACCCTCGCCGAAGCGAGGATGGCGGCGGCCATAGACCAGGGTGGCCTCGAGATAGCCCAGTTGGTGACCGCAATCGTAGGTCTTGCCGCGCATGCGCCAGGCATCGACACCGTCACGCTGACGCAGGGTCTCGATGGCATCGGTGAGCTGGATCTCGTTACCGGCGCCGGGTGGCGTTTCAGCCAGCAGCGGGAAAATACTGCCCGGCAGCGCGTAGCGCCCGATCACGGCCAGATTGGAAGGTGCCTCCTCACGCGCGGGCTTCTCCACCACCCCGGCCAGTGCACAGGAATTTCCTGCGGTCGGAGTCTCGCCCTCCGGGCTCACGATGCCGTACTTGTGCACCTGCTCCCAGGGCACCTCCTCGACCATCAGTTGCGAGCGCCCGGTCGTCTCATAGGCTTCGAGCATGCCGGCCAGGTCATTGCGCGGAAGACCCTCGTCGTCCACCAGCACGTCGGGCAGCAGCACGGCAAAGGGCTCGTCATCACCAATGACGGGGCGGGCGCAGAGTACCGCATGACCTAACCCCAGCGGCTCGTGCTGGCGTACGCTGATGATGTTGACGTCGGCGGGCACGATGGCACGCAGTTCGTCGAGCAGCTCTTGCTTGTTCTTGGCCTCGAGGGTCGATTCGAGCTCATAGTGGGTGTCGAAGTGGTTCTCGATGGCGCTTTTGCTGGCATGAGTTACCAGCACGATGTCACGGATACCCGCCTTTACCGCCTCATTGACCACGTACTGGATCACGGGGCGGTCGACGATGGTGATCATTTCCTTGGGAATCGCCTTCGAAGCCGGCAAACAGCGGGTGCCGAATCCGGCGACGGGCAGTACGGCCTTGCGAATCATGGTGCCTTCCTTGTCGGTTGGTGAAAGATCGGTCGGTGAATGAAACTCCCCGGGCCTGTCCTTAGATTCCGTCATGGGAAAGCCCGGGCAGCTACGGGTACAATACGCATGATACCGAAGGTAAAGAATGTTGCCAGGGTGCCAGACCAATTGACACGGAGAGACCACATGAGCGCAACCCTCCACCACAACGTCGACCAGGCTGAGATCGCCAAGTTCGAGGCTCTGGCCAGCCGCTGGTGGGATCCGCACAGCGAATTCAAGCCGCTGCACGACATCAATCCGCTGCGCCTCGATTTCATCGATGCCCGCTGTGGGTTGGCCGGCCGCAGCGTGCTCGACGTCGGTTGTGGCGGTGGCATCCTGGCCGAGGCCATGGCACATCGCGGCGCCCGGGTCACCGGTATCGACATGGGCGAGGCGCCACTCGGTGTGGCACGCCTGCATGCCATGGAGAGCGGGGTTGAAGTGGAGTATCGCCAGGCCAGTGCCGAGACCATGGCCTCCGAACAGCCCGGCGAGTACGATGTGGTGACCTGCCTCGAGATGCTCGAGCATGTACCCGATCCCGGTTCGGTCATCCAGGCCTGCGCCACGCTGGTCAAGCCTGGAGGGCACCTGTTCTTCTCGACCATCAATCGCAACCCCAAGGCCTATACCCTGGCCATCGTCGGGGCCGAGTACCTGCTGCGGATGTTGCCCCGCGGCACCCATGAGTATCGCAAGTTCATTCGCCCCGCCGAGCTGGCCGGCTGGTGTCGTGAACATGGGCTTTCCGTGCGCGAGCAGAGCGGCCTGGTCTACAACCCGCTGACGCGCCGCTATCGGCTCTCGACGCGCGACGTCTCGGTCAACTACATGATGCATTGCCGCCGAGAGACGGCATGACGACTCAGCCCCAAGCACTGCTGTTCGACCTCGACGGCACGCTGGTCGACACTGCGCCGGACCTGGCACGGGCGACCAATGCCTTGCGCGCCCATCATGGACTCGAACCGCTGCCCTATCCGCTGATCCGCGCGCAGGTCTCGAACGGCGGCAGCGCCCTGGTCGCCCTGGCACTGGGGATCGATCAAGCGCACCAGGACCATGACGTGGCACGTCAGTATCTGCTCGATGCCTATGGTGAGGCGCTGGCCGTGGAGAGCTGCCTTTTCCCCCATCTCGATCGCCTGCTGGGCAGTTGGGAAGCCAGGGACCGTCCTTGGGGGATCGTTACCAACAAGCCACGCGCCTATGCGGCACCTCTGGTCGAAGCGCTCGAGCTGACGCCGGGAGCGCTGCTGTGCGCCGACGACCTGCCGCAGCGCAAACCGGCCCCGGAGCCGCTGTGGGCCGCCGCCGAGCAATTGGCGGTACCGCCCGAGCAGTGCTGGTATGTGGGGGATCATTTGCGCGACATGCAGGCGGCCCGTGCCGCCGGCATGGTCGCCGTGGCCGTCGGCTACGGTTATATCGAGGAAGGTGAGGATTACCGGGAGTGGCCGGCCGACCTCTGGTTCGAGACCTGCGAGGCCTTGGTCGAGGCCCTGCTCGAACCCGCCTGATACGGCTCAGGCAGGCCCGCGCAGCCATTTGTCACTTCGGCTGGGCGTCGAAGCGCTCGCCATTATGTCCGCGGCTGTCCGGTCCCATCAGCCACAGGTAGGTGGGCATGATCTCTTCCGGCGTGCGCAGGGTATTCGGGTCCTCCCCCGGATAGGCATTGACGCGCATCGCCGTGCGAGTCGCCCCTGGGTTGAGCGAGTTGACACGCAGCGTACCCAGGTGCTCAACCTCGTCGGCCAGGACTTCCATGAAGCCCTCGGTGGCGAACTTAGACACGGCATAAGCGCCCCAGAACGCGCGCCCTTTGCGCCCGACGCTGGATGAGGTGAACACAACCGACGAATCGGGCGAGGCCTGCAAAAGCGGCAGCAGAGCCTGAGTCATCCAGATCGGCCCGTTGATATTGACCTGCATCACCTGATCCCACAGCTCCGGATTGTACTGCTCGAAAGGCGTGATGCGCCCCAACAATCCAGCGTTATGCAGAACCCCATCGAGGCGACCGAACTCCCTGTCCAGGGTCTCGGCCATGTCGTGGTAATCCTTGTGCGTAGCGCCTTCGAAATTGAGCGGAAAAATGGCCGGTTGCGGACCACCGTCAGCTTCGATCTCGTCATAGACCTTTTCCAGCTTGCTGATCGTGCGGCCCAGCAGAATCACCGTAGCGCCATGGCGAGCGAAGGCCAGGGCGGCCGCACGACCGATACCATCACCGGCCCCCGTCACGAGGATGATGCGATCGGAAAGTAGATCGGCGGGCGCCACATAGTCGATCTTGCAGGTCATCTTGACTCCTTGGACGGTACCAGTCCCCTACAGGGACTGGCGCAGGAAATCGTTGGCAAGCCCGGCAGCACTACTGTCGGGGTAATCGTCACGCACGCGCTCGAGCAGCCCGCGACTCGCTTCGATTTCGCCCTGCCGTGCCTTGATCAGGCCCAGCTTGTACAGAGCATCGGGTACCTTGCTGCTCTGGGGGAAATTGTCGATGACTTGACGAAAGGCGGTTTCCGCCTGGTCCAGGTTGGCTTCCGCCGAGTGCAGCTCGCCCAGCCAGTAATAGCCGTTGGCGGTCAGGTTGGTGTCGGGATAGTCCTGCACGAAGGCGTTGAAAGCCGCGATCGCCTCATCGAACTGGCGCGCCTGCACCTTGGCGAAGGCAGACTGGTAGGCACTTTGCGCATCGGGGCTATTGCCGCTCGGCGAAGGCGTCTGCGCCACCTGTCGAGCCGACTCCTCATCAACCGGCGGGTTTGCTTCGATCCCGGCATTGCCGGCCATCAGCCGCTCATCCAGGTCGAGATACTGCTGGCGGGTCTGGCTGCGTAACTGCTCCAACTGATGGCGCAACTCCTCGATCTGACCACGCAGCTGCTGGATCTCGCGCTGATGCTCCTGCAACTGGTTGTACATCACCAGACTGCCACCGGCTTCTTCACGTACCTCGGCCTGTTCAAGGAACCCCCGCGGCTGTGCGGTGCGGTCTTCGACGATCGGACGCTGCTGGGCTTCTACAAGGCTTATCACGGACAGCGGGAGCACCAAGGCTCCCGCGCCGCACAGCCTTTTCAGACTGTGTCTCATGCTTCACTCCCTTGGCGCGCGGTTGCGCCAGTTCGCTCAGTAGGCAAACACAACGCGGCGATTCTGGGCACCGGCTTCCTCGCCACTGCCACGCACCGCCGGACGCTCTTCGCCATAGCTGACTACCTCGAGCTGTGACGGAGAGACGCCCTGCACTTCGAGGAAGCGCTTCACCGAGTTGGCACGCCGCTCACCCAGGGCCATGTTGTACTCGCGCGTGCCGCGCTCATCGGTATGGCCCTGCAGGACGACACGAGCACTGCCGCTGGAGCGCAGGAAGCGGGCGTGGGCTACCAGTACCGACTCGAATTCCGGGCGGATGCTGTCGCGGTCGTAATCGAAATAGATGGTGCGAACATCGGGGATACGCCCATCGGCTTGCTGGCCGGCGCGATCGCCGCTGACACCGGAGCCACTGACCTGGCCCGAGCCGGCGGTACCGGTACCGACACCGCCATTGGCGCCGGTGCCGGAGCCGGAGCCGTCCATGGACCCGTCACGGCTTCCCCCGGTGCTCGAACAGCCGGCAACCAGAGCCAGGGACAGGGCTATTGCCAGGGTTCTGGCATGCGACTTGAATTGCATCGTCAAACTCCTCACAGGATTCGAGTGACACGTACCGTTAGTTCAAGAATGGTGACCATGCAGGTTCGCGCACGTCACCCCGAGCCGAAGGCAGCCGATAGGACGCTCGCCCATCAGCCGACACGGCCCCCAACACCCCGCTGTTACCTTGCTGGGTGGCGAAGATTACCATGGTCCCGTTGGGCGCAACACTAGGGGACTCGTCACCCCGAGAGTCGCTGAGAACGACCAGGCGGCCGGAATCCAGATCCTGTCGCGCCACTTGATAACCATTGTTGCTGCGATGAATCAGGAACAGCGTCTCACCATCCGGTGAGACGCGTCCACGCGCATTGTAATTGCCCGTGAACGTCAAGCGTTCGGCCTCGCCGCCGCCGAAGCTGTAGCGATAGATTTGCGGCCCCCCGCTGCGATCCGAGGTGAAGACCAGGCTGCGCCCGTCAGGTGCCCAGGAGGGCTCGGTATCGATGCTCGAACTGTTGGTGATACGTTCGAGATTACGTGAACCAACGTCCATCACATAGATGTCCGGCTGTCCATCCTTCGACAGGGTCATGGCCAGGCGCCGTCCATCGGGCGACCAGGCAGGAGCTCCATTGATTCCGTCGAACGAGGTCAACCTGGTCCGCTGCCCGGTGTTCACGTCCTGCACGTAGATCGCCGGCCGCTCGGTCTCGAAGGAGACGTAGGCCAGTCGACGGCCATCCGGCGACCAGGACGGCGACAGAATCGGCTCGCGCGAATTCAGTACTTGCTGGCTGTTGTGGCCATCGGCATCGGCAACGTAGAGAGCGAACTGAGCGTCGTCACCGGTACCCTGTGCAGTGACATAGGCAATGCGGGTCGAGAAGGCCCCGCGGATGCCGGTGATGGCCTCGAAGATCTGATCACTGACAAAATGAGCGACGGCACGCAACTCGTTAGCGCCACCAGTGACGTTCTCGCCGAGCAAGCGGCGCTGTCCGCTGACGTCCATCAGTTCGTAGCGTATGCGATAGCCGTCGGCGCCACGACTGACCTGGCCCACTACCAGATAGCGTACGTCTAGCGCACTCCACTGGCCGTAACGAACCTGGTCGCCTGAACTGGGGCGGTCGTACATGGCTTCACGCGGCAGCGGCTCGAAGTAGCCGCTGCGCTGCAGATCATCACTGATGATCTGGGCCACGTCCTCGGGTAATTCCCCGCCATCAGCCGCGAACGGCACGATAGCGATGGGAGTAGCCCGATCGCTGCCACGGGTGATCTCGATGGTCAGGTCGTCCTGTGCATGAGCGAGCGCACCGAACATCAGCAACACGGCACTCAGCCAGAGGGTCATCAGGGCTTTCATCAGCGTACATCTCCCGGTGTGAATCGCAGATTGAACTGGCGGAAGTCACGTTGCGCCATTGGCGGCAATTGGCGCAGCTCGTTGAACGGTGCAGCAGCCTCCACTGCCTGAATTGCGGAGCGATCGAAGCTACTGTCTCCGCTGCTCTGGGTAATGGTAGCGCCAAACAACTCGCCCGAGGGACCCAACTGCACCTGAACGGTAGCGGCGAAGCTGCCGCTGGCCCCGGGCGGGATCACCCAGGCCTGCTCCACAGCGCGGCGGACCAGGTTGATGAAACTATTGGCCGCCTCCTGGCCCTGCCGGGCGTTGGCCACGCTATCCGACTCACCTTCAATGGCCCGCTCGAGCCCTTGAGACGCTGCCTCGGCCGCGCGTCGTGCTTCTTCCTCGCGCTGGCGTTGTGCTTCCGCCTCGGCTTCGCGTTGGCGTTGTGCTTCCGCCTCGGCTTCGCGTTGGCGTTGAGCTTCCGCTTCGGCCTCGCGTTGGCGTTGAGCTTCCGCCTCGGCCTCGCGTTGGCGTTGAGCTTCCGCCTCGGCCTCGCGTTGGCGTTGAGCTTCCGCCTCGGCCTCGCGCTGGCGTTGAGCTTCCGCCTCGGCTTCGCGTTGGCGTTGAGCTTCCGCCTCGGCCTCGCGTTGGCGTTGAGCTTCCGCCTCGGCTTCGCGTTGGCGTTGAGCTTCCGCCTCGGCTTCGCGTTGGCGTTGAGCTTCTGCCTCAGCCTCTTGCTGACGACGTGCTTCTTCTTCGGCGCGCCGCTGCTCCTCGAGCTGCCGCTGTCGCTCGGCTTCCTCGGCCGCTTCCTGCTGACGCTGGCGTTCGGCCTCTTGTTCCTCGCGTAGCTGGGCCTGTCGCTCGGCTTCCTCGGCGCGCCGCTGTGCTTCTGCCTCGGCCTCCTGCCTGGCCTCCTGCAGGCGACGAGCCTCTTCCTCACGTGCCGCCTGCTCCTGCTCGGCCTGACGCGTCTGCTCCTCGGCCTCGGCCTGCCGGGCCTCTTCCTCCTGACGTGCATCTTCCTCGGCCTGCTGCGCCTCTTCCTTCTGGCGAGTTTCCTCCTCGGCCTGGCGAGCCGCAGCACGCGCGCGGGCCTCCTCGGCGCGCTGTGCCTGGTCGGTGGTGGTCTCGGTGCTGATCAGCGTAGCCTGGACAATCGAGGTCGTCTCGGACTCCGGCTGACGCTGGGGCAGGCTTATCGTGCTGATCACCACGACCAGCACATGCAGACCAATGGCCAGCAGCACAGGCACGCCATAGCCAACACGACCCTTCTTTCGGGGGGCAGAGGAACCCCGCTGACGTCGAGCCATCACGTCTCCTACCTTCCTGATCAAAGGGCTCCTAATCACGCGGCGGCGGCTCGGAAATCAACCCGACATTGGCCACACCGGCCACCTGCAGGGTGCTCATCAGGGTCACGATTTCGCCATAGGGCACGTAGCGGTCGCCGCGCACCATGACCTGCGTACCGGGCTGACGATCGAGCAGGATGATCACGCGCTCACCAAGTTCATCGAGCTCCACGCTCGTCTCTTCCCCGCCGACCGACAGGAAATAGCCTCCCTCGCGATCCACCGACACGATGATCGGATCCTGGTTTTCCTCGGTCTCGATCGGCTCTGACGTGACCTGGGGCAACTCGACCTGCACGCCCTGGGTCAGCATCGGCGCGGTGATCATGAAGATGACCAGCAGTACGAGCATGACGTCGATGAAGGGAACGACATTGATCTCCCCCATCGGCTTGCGGCGCCCACTGCGATTGAACGGTCCATGCATGTCGCGACTCCCTCAGGCGGCGCCGGCTTCGCTGCGGCCCTGCAGATTGCGGTGCAGAATGGAGTGGAACTCCTCGGCGAAGTCCTCGTACTTACCCAGCATGCGATCGGACTCGGATGACAGGCGGTTGTAGAAGATGACTGCCGGGATGGCGGCGAACAGCCCCATGGCGGTAGCGATAAGCGCCTCGGCAATCCATGGAGCCACGGTAGCCAGAGTGGCCTGCTGGGCCATGGAGAGCGACTGGAACGAGCCCATGATGCCCCACACGGTGCCGAACAGCCCGATGTAGGGACTCGCCGACGCCACCGTGGCCAGGAACACCAGGTGCAGGGTCAGGCGCTCCTCTTCACGCGACCAGGCCACCCGCATGCTGCGCTGGACACCATCGAGAATGGCATCGGCGCTCTTGGTCTTGGCCATCAGGCGGTTGAATTCACGAAAGCCGGCACGAAAGACGTGTTCGGCACCCAGGGTCTCCTGCTCTGATGGTGTCTCGCGGTAGAGTTCGTTGAGGTCGACACCCGACCAGAAGCGCTCTTCGAAGGCCTGGTGCGCGCGGTGTGCCCGACGTAGCACGAAGGTGCGTTGAAAAATCACTACCCAGGAGAGAATCGAACCTATCACCAGGATCAGCATGACCAGCTGCACCACGGTGCTGGCGCTCATGATCAGGTGCGGTATTGACATGGAGTCGTTCACGGGCTTCCTCGCTGATCTTGCAGTTAACCGTTGAGAACCGCGGCCAATGCCGGCGGCCAAGGTATGGGTTTGAGGCGCGTGGCATCCACACAGGCGATGTCGACCTGCGCCTCGCATAAGGGTTCCCCGTCACGCATCACCGACTGAGCGAATCTCAGCCGGCAGCGACCGCTCGATTCAACGGCCACCGTGACCGAGAGATCGTCGTCGAGACGGGCGGGCTTGGCATAGCGACAGTCCAGCCGATGCACCACCAACTGGATGCCGGCTGCGAGCAGCTCACGCTGGGTGAAACCGTGCTGACGTAACCACTCGCTCCGCGCCCGCTCCATGTATTTCAGGTAGTTGACGTAATAGACGATCCCACCGGCATCGGTGTCCTCGATGTAGACGCGAAGCGGCAAGGTGAATGCTCTCACTGACGCACCTCGCCACTCGCGTCCTGAGCCTGCTCGTTGGGCACCAGGCCGAAATGCAGCCAGGCCTGGCGCGTGACCACCCGGCCGCGAGCCGTGCGCATCATCAAGCCTTGCTGAATCAAATAGGGCTCGATCACGTCCTCGATGGTATCGCGTTCCTCGCCGATCGCCGCCGCAAGCGAGTCGATGCCGACCGGGCCGCCGTCGAATTTCTCGATCATCGCCAGCAGCAGGCGACGATCCATATGGTCGAGCCCATGATGATCGACGTGCAGCATGTTCAGCGCCTGATCGGCAATGGCGGCATCCACCTTGCCGCTGGCGCGTACCTGAGCGTAGTCGCGCACCCGCCGCAGTAGGCGGTTGGCAATGCGCGGCGTACCCCGCGAACGCCGCGCCACCTCTCGCGCCCCATCGCGGTCCGCCTCGACGCCGAGCAGCCTGGCCGAGCGCGTCACGATCTCGGTGAGTTCCTCGATATCGTAGAACTCGAGGCGCTGGACGATGCCGAAACGGTCACGTAGCGGCGAAGTGAGCAGCCCCGCGCGGGTGGTCGCCCCCACCAGGGTAAAGGGGGGCAGGTCGAGCTTGATGGAGCGCGCCGCCGGGCCTTCGCCGATGACGATATCGAGCTGGAAGTCTTCCATCGCGGGATAGAGGATCTCCTCCACCACCGGCGAGAGGCGATGGATCTCGTCGATGAACAGCACGTCGCCCGGCTGCAGGTTGGTGAGCATGGCGGCAAGGTCGCCGGCACGCTCCAGCACCGGGCCCGAAGTGGACTTGAGCCCGACCCCCATCTCGGCAGCGATGATATTGGCCAGGGTGGTCTTGCCCAGCCCCGGCGGGCCGAACACCAGCGTATGGTCGAGACTCTCGTCGCGACCACGCGCGGCAGAGATGAAGATATCCAGTTGCTCGCGCACGCGCGGCTGACCGATGTACTCGGCTAGGCGCTTGGGGCGAATCGCATAGTCGACGCGACTCTCGCCCTCGCGCTCGTCGGCAGCGATCAAGCGATCATTGTCAATCATGTCGTACACTCGCGGCGCTCATGAGAATTCCCTTCTATCACCGACCGGACGACGCTGGTACTCGAGGCGGCCCGCGCCATGCTGCACCTAGCCAGCCATGCGCCTGGTCAGGGCCGCCTTGATCATGGCCTCGGTCGAAAGGCCCTCGCCCAGCCCCGAGAGCATCTTGGTCGCCTCGGTGGGCTTGTAGCCCAGGCTGACCAACGCGGCTTCGGCATCGGCCAGCGGATCCTGACGTTCCCGCCCCGCGCCGGGCGCCGTCGCGGCATCCGCCAGGTCGGTCGCCCCCGGGTGCTCCCAGTGGGGAAAGCGGTCGCGCATCTCGATGATCAAACGCTCGGCGGTTTTCTTGCCGACCCCGGGCAGCCGCGTCAACGACTTGGCATCGTCCTCCATCACGCAGCGGATGAAGGCCGCCTCGTCCATGCCGGAGAGAATGGCCAGAGCCAGCTTGGGGCCGATACCGTTGACGCGAATCAATGCACGGAACAGCGCCCGCTCCTGCTCGCGGACAAAGCCGAACAGCAGGTGGGCGTCCTCGCGCACGGTAAGGTGCGTATAAAGTGAAACGGTCTCCCCCACCCCAGGCAATGCCACCAGGGTCGTCATGGAAGCTTCGAGTTCATAGCCGACCCCGGCCACGTCCACGACCAACCAGGGCGGTTGCTTGTCGAGCAGGGTGCCACGCAGGCGTCCGATCATGGAGTCCGATATCCCGATCCGAATACATCCAGGCTCAAGGCCTTCCTGGCGCCACTATACTGGTCGCTCAAGCGGCTGACCAGTCTATGGTAAACGGTGTTCGAGAATTAACCGCCGAAGCTGACGTCGCGCTTTCAAGGTTGGAAATCGCGCCACGAGCCTCCACGACGGCGGGAGCGATGCCCACCGAAACTGCCCTGACTGAGCAAGCCGAGCCTGGCGTGGGCGTGAGTCAGGGCGATGGCCAGTGCATCCGCGGCGTCGGCCTGGGGAGTGCCGTCGAGCCCAAGAACCGCGACCACCATGTGCTGCACCTGCGCCTTGGTCGCCCCGCCGCTACCCGTCACCGCCTGCTTGATCTGCCGCGGCCCGTACTCGCTCACCGGCAGGCCGTGATTGGCCGCACAGACGATCGCCGCACCACGTGCCTGCCCCAGCTTGAGCGCCGAATCGGGGTTCTTCGACATGAACACCTGCTCGATGGCCAGCTCGCCCGGGCGATGCAGAGCGATCAGCTCGGTAATGCCGGCGTAGATGCGCGCCAGGCGCTGGGGCAGCGCCACGTCCTGCAAGCGGAGGCAGCCACTGGCCACGTAGCGCGGCCTGGGCGCACTCACGTCGAGCACGCCGTAGCCAGTGATGCGGGAGCCCGGGTCGATACCGAGAATCAGCACGGCGAATGCTCGATCGAGGGATTCATGGCCAGGTTCATCGGACACCGCTCTGGTGGAGTCGTGAAACCGGCGCCCAGAGGGCGCCGGTCAGGTACATGCAGCAACGAGAGGACGAGAGCGTCACTCCTGCCCTTCCACCTTGGCCTTCTGGCGCAGACGGATGTTGAGTTCGCGCAGCTGCTCGACGCTCACCTCGCCCGGCGCATCGGTCATCAGGCAGGCTGCACTCTGGGTCTTCGGGAAGGCGATCACTTCCCGGATGGTGCGCGAACCCGCCATCAGCATGACCAGGCGGTCGAGGCCGAAGGCCAGGCCACCGTGGGGCGGCGCACCGTAGTGCAGGGCATCGAGCAGGAAGCCGAACTTCTCGCGGGCCTCCTCTTCACCGATGCCGAGGATCTCGAACACGGTGCTCTGCATCTGCTGGTCGTGGATACGGATCGAGCCGCCGCCGAGCTCGGTGCCATTGAGCACCATGTCATAGGCCCGCGAGAGCGCTGCGGCCGGGTTGGCCTTGAGCTCCTCGGGGCTGCACGAAGGCGAAGTGAACGGATGGTGAAGCGGGCTCAGGCGGCCGTTGTCGTCGCTCTCGAACATGGGAAAGTCGACTACCCACAGCGGTGCCCAGTCACGGGTATAGAGGTTGAGATCCTCACCCAGCCTGACCCGCAACGCACCGAGGGCCTCGTTGACGACGTAGGTCTTGTCGGCACCGAAGAAGACGATATCGCCATCCTCGGCGCCGATGCGGTCGAGCAGATCCTCGATCACGTTCCCCATGAACTTGACGATCGGCGATTGCAGGCCCTCGAGACCCTTGGCGCGGTCGTTGACCTTGATCCAGGCCAGGCCCTTGGCGCCGTAGATGCCGACGAACTTGGTGTAGTCGTCGATCACCTTGCGCGACATGCTGGCTCCGCCCGGCACCTTCAGCGCCGCTACGCGGCCGTCATCGGCATTGGCCGGGCCGGAGAAGACCTGAAAATCGACCTGCTTCATCAGGTCGTCGACGTCGACCAGCATCAGCGGGATGCGCAGATCGGGCTTGTCGGAGCCGTAGCAATCCATGGCGTCGGCCCAGGTCATGCGCGGAAACTCGGGCAGCTCGACATCGAGCACGTCCTGGAACAGCTCGCGGATCATGGTCTCGGTGACGCCCATGATGTCCCCTTCTTCGACGAAGGAGGCCTCGATGTCGATCTGGGTGAACTCCGGCTGACGGTCGGCGCGCAGGTCCTCGTCGCGGAAACACTTGGCGATCTGGTAGTAGCGATCGAAGCCCGCCACCATCAACAACTGCTTGAACAGCTGCGGCGACTGCGGCAGGGCAAAGAAGCTACCCGGATGGGTGCGGCTCGGCACAAGATAGTCGCGGGCACCCTCGGGCGTGGCGCGGGTCAGGATCGGCGTCTCGATGTCGAGAAAACCCTGCCCTTCCAGGAAGGCGCGCACATGGTGCGAGATGCGCGAACGCAGGCGCAGCTTCTCGATCATTTCGGGGCGGCGCAGATCGATGTAGCGGTGCTTGAGACGCACCTCCTCGCCGACCTTGCCGTGCTCATCGAGCTGGAACGGCGGCGTGGCCGCCGTGTTCAGCACTTCGACGTCCTTGGCCAGCACTTCGATCATCCCGGTGGGCATCTTGGGGTTCTGTGTGCCCTCGGGGCGCAGCCGCACACGGCCGGAGACGCGCAGCACGAATTCGCTGCGCGCGCGGTCGGCAGTGGCGAAGGCCTCGGCGGTATCGGGGTCGACCACGACCTGGGCGACGCCGTCGCGATCGCGCATGTCGAGGAAGATCACGCCCCCGTGGTCACGGCGGCGGTGAACCCAGCCGCACAGGGTGACCGTCTGGTCCACCAGGGTCTCGTTGAGCTGGCCGCAATAATGGCTGCGCATGTCGTATCCTGTATTCGTTAAGCGTTGTCAGTAAAAGTGTCGGTATCGGTCACGGTCAGGCCGCGGCGCCGTCCTTCGCCGGCGCCTTGCTCTCCTTGCTATCTCCGCCGCCGCTACTCGAGTCGCCAGCCAGGTTCTTCTTGCTACCGGACTTGAAGTCGGTTTCGTACCAGCCGCCACCGGCCAGACGGAAGCCCGCGGCGGAAACCAGGCGCCCGAGCGCCGGTGCTTCGCAGGCGGGACAATCGGTCAGGGGGGCGGCGCTGAGCTTCTGGAGTTTCTCCAGGCGGTGGCCGCAGGCCTTGCACTGATATTCATAGATGGGCATGGTTCAATTCACTCCTGATTCGACAGCGCGCAACCAACGGCGATATAGGGTCGTGCGGCGTACTTTCCAAGCCTGCCGTGAAAGCCCGATAGTATAACGTGCCTGACAAGGCCTGTCCCAGCCTTGCCGCGGCGAACCAACACAAGGAATACAGCATGAAAGCCGTGATACTCGATGCCGCTAGTCTGGGCCCCGACATCGACCTTGCCGCCATTCGCGAACAGGTCGATACGCTGGACGTTCACCAGACTAGCACTACCGCCCAGAGCCGCGAACGGCTGGCGGGCGCCGAGATCGCCATCGTCAACAAGGTCGTACTCGATGCCGCCACCCTCGAGGCACTGCCCGAGCTCAAGCTGATCTGCGTGCTGGCGACGGGCACCAACAACATCGATATCGCGACGGCCGAGCAGCTGGGCATTCCGGTACGCAACGTCACGGCCTACGGCACCGCCAGCGTGGCCCAGCATACCTTGATGATGATCCTGGCCCTGGCCAACCGCTTGCCGCTCTATCAGCGTGACGTGGCAACCGGGCGCTGGAGCGAGAGCCCCTTCTTCTGCCTGATGGATCACGCCACGCTGCAGCTCGAGGGCAAGCACATGGTCATCCTCGGCCAAGGCGAGCTGGGCAGCCGCGTGGCGGCCCTGGCCGAGGCCTTCGGCATGCGCGTGACTTTCGCTGCTCGCCCCGGCAACGAGGGCAACGACCGCCGCCCCGGCATTGCCGAACTCGCTCCCGAGGCCGACGTGATCAGCCTGCACTGCCCGCTCACCGAGGCCACCCGCCACCTGGTCGACGCCGCCCTGCTCTCCACGCTGAAGCCCGGCGCCCTGCTGGTGAACTGCGCCCGCGGTGGCATCATCGACGAGGAAGCCGCGCTACTGGCTCTGCGAGAAGGTCGCCTGGGCGGCCTGGGCGTCGACGTGCTGCCGGTGGAACCGCCGCGCGACGGTCATCCGCTGCTCGACGCCTTGTCCGAGCCGCTCAACCTGATCGTCACTCCTCACAGTGCCTGGATCACACCCGAAGCGCGTCAGCGCATCGTCGCGCTCACCGCCGACAACCTGAGCCACTGGAAAGCTCAACGGAACGGAACCTGACCATGCTGCATAACCTGGGCTCGATCAATCTCGACCACTTCTATCGCGTGCCGCATCTGGTGCACCCCGGCGAGACGCTGGCCAGCCGCAGCTACCATGTCGGCCTAGGCGGCAAGGGCGCCAATCAATCATTGGCCATGGCCATGGCGGGCGGTCAGGTATGCCACTGGGGGCGGCTGGGCCGACAGGATAGCTGGGCCCGCGACCGGCTGGCCCGCGCCGGTGTGGACGTCACCCATGTCGAGCTTGTCGACGAAGCCAGCGGACATGCCATCATCCAAGTGGATGATCGCGGCGAGAACACCATCATCCTGCATCCCGGCGCCAACCACGGCTTCACCCGCCAGCACCGCGAAGCCCTGTGCGACGCCGCCCGGCCCGGCGACTGGCTACTGGTACAGAACGAATGCAATGCCCTGCCCGAACTGCTCGAATGCGCACGCAGCCAAGGCCTCGCCGTCGCCTTCAACCCCGCCCCGATGAGCGACACGGTACTCGAGCTGCCGCTCAATGCCTGTGAGCTGCTGTTCGTCAACCGCGGCGAGGCCGCCTGGCTCACCGGCCTGCCCGAGGAGAGTGACGCCCAGGTGCTGCTCGAGGGGCTATGCGAACGACTGCCGCAAACGGCTACGGTACTGACACTAGGCAGCGAAGGCGCCTGGTACCAGTCGGGCGAAGAGCGGCATTTCCAGCCTGCCCTGCCGGTCGAGCCAGTGGACACCACCGGAGCCGGTGACACCTTTATCGGCTACTTCATGGCGGCGTTGCAGAAGCAGCGCACCATTCACGACTGCCTGGCGCTTGCCGCCCATGCCGCAGCACTGGGCGTACAACACCCGGGTGCCGCCGACAGTATTCCGACGCGCGACGAGGTCGAGCGGTACCTCACCCGGCAATCCAGTCCCTGACACACAAGGAGGCAACGTGTCACATCCGATCATCTTCGATACCGACCCTGGCGTCGACGACGCCCAGGCCATCGCCATCGCCTTGCGCCATCCCGAGATAGAACTACTCGGGCTGACCACCACCTACGGCAACGTCGACATCGAAACCGCCACTCACAACGCCCTGCTGCTGAGCGAGCTGGCCGGCCGTGAAATACCGGTCGCCCAGGGCGCTGCCGGCCCCATGGTCAAGCCGCGCCATCCGGCGCCCGCCCATATCCATGGCGCCAACGGACTGGGCAACATCGAGCTACCCGACGTAAGAGGAAAGAAAGACCCGCGCAGCGCCGCGCAATTCATCGTCGATACGGTCAATGCACGCCCCGGAGAGGTCACTCTGGTGGCGGTGGGGCCGGTAGGCAACCTGGCGGCTGCCCTGCAACTCGACCCGGGACTCACCGAGAAGGTCAAGCGTGTGGTGGTCATGGGCGGCTCGATACGTGAGGGCGGCAACGTGACACCGGTGGCCGAGGCCAACATGTACAACGACCCCCACGCCGCCCAGCGCGTACTCACCGCCGGTTGGCCATTGGTCCTGGTAGGCCTCGACGTGACGCATCGCTGCGTACTGACACAAGAACACATGCAGCGCATCGAAGCGGGCCAGGGCGAGCTGGGCAAGATCCTAGCCGGCAGCTACGCTTTCTACCGCGACTTCTACCGTGAGTTCCTCGGTATCGACGGCTGCTGCCCCCACGACAGCTGTGCACTGGCCTGGCTGCTGCGCCCTGAGCTGTTCACCACTGCTCCGGGGCATCTATCGGTCGTCACCGACGGCATCGCTGAAGGTCAGACCCTGTTCGCTCCCGAGGGACGCGGCTTCATCCAGGATCGCTGGTCGCAAACACCTCTGGCGGAGGTGTGCCTCGAAGTGGACGGTGAAGCCGTCGTCGAATGGATCGCCGACACCCTGAGCTAAAGGCTTCCCCGATATTACAGGCAGACGAAACAATCCGGGTCGCGACACTCGATCGATTCCAGTTCGACGTGCGTGACCCGGGCATTGGGCGGGCCCTGCCACAGCCACGATGCCACCTGGTTGACCGCCTCGCCATTGCCGCACAACAGCACCTCGACTTGACCGTCGGGCCGGTTCTTGGCGTGGCCGGTCAAGCCATGCTGGAGCGCCTGCTCCTGAACCGCCCGCCGATACCACACGCCCTGCACCTTGCCGGCCACCAGGGCTTTCACGCAGCGCTTGCTCATTCTTCCCTCCTCCTCGCTCCGTCAGCTCGTGCTCGTGCTTTCAAGTCTGGCTTCTTACGTCAAACCTCGATAGTACGCCGTAATCATCGCACCAGAGCATAAGCGGGATTCCAGCCGGCTGCCCATATGCTCTAATCTTGATAATAGGGATGCGGACTTGCCACAAGCAAAGATCGCCCCCGCGGACGCGGTGCCAACCACTGCGTTCCAGACCACAACAACGGATCCTCACGAGGGAGATAACGCCATGCGGGTCTTCGATCACCCCGAGTTCGAGCATCACCAGCAGATCGTCTTCGGCAGCGATGAAGCCAGCGGACTGCGCGCCATCATTGCCATCCACGATACACGCCGAGGCCCTGCCTTGGGCGGCTTGCGCATCTATCCCTATGCCAGCGAAGCCGAGGCACTGACCGACGTGTTGCGTCTTTCGCGCGGCATGACCTATAAGTCGGCCTTGGCCAACCTGCGCCTCGGCGGTGGCAAGGCGGTGATCATCGCCGACCCCCGCCGCGACAAGACACCCGACATGCTGCGTGCAATGGGCCGATTGGTGGAATCGCTGGGTGGGCGCTACATCACCGCCGAGGACTCCGGCAGCGGCGAAGAGGACATGCGCCTCATACGTCAGGAGACTCGTCACGTCAGCGGCCTGAGCCGCGGCGATGACTCCGGCGATCCCTCGCCTTTCACCGCCCATGGTGTGTTCTGTGCACTGAAGAGCGCCGTCCGCCATCGCTTCGGTCGCGACGAGCTCGAGGGGCTGCGCGTGGCCATCCAAGGCGTTGGCCATGTCGGCGCACACCTGGCCCGCGAGCTACACGAGGCAGGCGCCAACCTGGTGTTGACCGACGTTGATCGCGACAACCTGGGCATGCTGGCCGAGGAACTGGGGGCGGAGAGCGTGGCGCCCGAGGCAATTTTCGATGCCGAGGTAGACGTCTTCTCGCCCTGCGCCATGGGCGCAGTGCTGACCGCGGAGGTAGCCGACCGGCTCAGGGCCAAGGTGGTCTGCGGGGCAGCCAACAACCAGCTGGCCACATCCGGCGTGGCGGGACGCCTGCATGCACGCGGCATCCTCTATGCACCCGACTATGTCGCCAACGCCGGGGGAGTCATCGATGTGGAAGCCCAACGCCACGACCGCTACGACCGAGAGGCCGTGATGCGCCACGTGGAGCGAATTACCGCCACCATGGACGAGATACTCACGCGCGCCAGAATCGAAGACAAGAACCCGGCGGAAATTGCCGACCAATTGGCCCGCGAGCGCCTTGCCATTTGATACGTGCCGTGCCGGGCGCTAGCGCTCGGCACGCTGCGATCACTCGTTGACCAATTCGCGTTTGACGATGACGGCGCTGTTGCGTGGCACGATGTCCCGACCCATCCCGACCAGGTAGCAGCGGGTGAAGGCGGCACCGAACAGCAGGATCAGGGAGCTGTAGTAGACCCACAGCAGAACCATTACCACCGAGCCGGCGGCGCCATAGGTCGATGCGGTGGCGGTATAGGCCAGATAGGAGGCGATGGCACTGCGACCGATGGCAAACAGCAGTGCCGTGACCAGCGCTCCCAGCAACACGTCCCGCCAGCTCAGCACCACGTCGGGCAGCACTTTGAAAATGGTAGCGAACAAGGCTGCGATCACCGCCATGGAAATCAAGAATTCCGCCCCGGCCGTCAATGGACCGACCAGCGGCATGGCATCGCCGATGGCCTGCAGCATGGCTCGCACCATCACGCCGATGAGTAACGACACGAGCAGAATGAAACCGATGGCGAGCACCACCGCAAGCGACAGCAGCCGCTGTTTGAGAAAGACCAGGATACTGTTGCGGCTGGGCTTGGCCGTCACCCCCCAGATCATGTTGAGCGAGTATTGCATCTGGGCGAACACCGTAGTGGCCCCCACCAGCAGACCGCCGATCCCAAGCAGGGTCGGCACGAGGCCCGATTCCTCAAGACGCGACTGCGCCACGGCCTGCTCGATCGCCTTTGCGGCCTCCGTGCCCAAGGCGCCCTCGAGCTGTCCGACGATCTGACCTTGGGCGGCCTCCGCGCCGAATACCACGCCGATCACGGCGACGGCGATGATGACCGTCGGGGCAAGAGAGAAGAGGGTATAGAAAGCCAACGATCCGGCATAACTGAATGCATTCCTCTCCAACCACAGGCTGAACGCTTGCCGAACCGTATTCCACCAGAATTTCAGCGAGAGACCGCGCACGACACCTCCTCCATGGCAAGTTGCCTCCGTTCCCAGCATACCCAACCGCAGTGCTCCTGTCGGCCGGCGGCTTGCATTGCAGCCCTGTACCGACCACGCCCATAATAGGCCCCCCGAGCCACCAGCGAAGGATTTACCGATGAGCGATACCGATCATGAGTTCGACTGTCTCGTATTCATCGGTCGTTTCCAGCCCCCGCATCTGGGGCACTTGGCGGTGATCAACGAGGCTCTGCGCCATGCGCGTCAGGTAATCGTGCTGGTGGGCTCGGCCTGGCAGGCGCGTTCGTTGCGCAATCCGTGGCGTTTCGATGAACGCCAGGAGCTTCTGCGCAGTTGCTTCGATGAGGAGGAAAACGCGCGGCTAGAGATCGTGCCGCTACTGGATGCGCTCTACAACGACGACGTCTGGGTACGTGACGTGCAGCGCAAGGTGCGGCAGATCGCCGGGCATCACCACGCCCGGCTACCACGCATCGGCCTGATCGGAGCCAGCCGCGGCCAGTCGAGCTACTACCTGTCGCTATTTCCCCAATGGGAGTCCGTCAGCGTGCCGCTGGTCGACGGCATCTCGGCCAGCCAGATCCGCGAGCGGCTGTTTCGATCCCCCTCCTCCACCGAGGATTACCTCAGCACCGGGGCAACCCACGACTTGCCTCCCGGCGTGTGCGAGGCGCTGCGTCGCTTCGCCGGCAGCGATGCCCACCAGCAACTGATGGAGGAGCAGAAACTGCTCGAGCAGTATCGTCAGGCCTGGGTCAACGCGCCCTACCCGCCTATCTTCGTTACCGTCAACGCCGTGGTGGTGCAATCCGGCCACGTGCTGCTGGTACGCCGCACCGCAGCTCCCGGCAAGGGCCTGCTGGCACTGCCCGGCGGCTTCATCAACCCCCACGAGCGTCTGCTCGATGCCTGCCTGCGCGAACTGCGTGAACGGGTCCGACTCAAGGTGCCGGAACCGGTACTCAAGGGCTCGCTGCGCGGCCAGCGACTGTTCGACGAGCCCCACCGCAGCTGGCGTGGCCGCACTCTCGCGGAAGCCTTCTATTTCGCACTGCGCCCCGATCAACAACTCCCCCAGCTCAAGCCGGTCAAGGGTGGCGATCATGCGCGCTGGGTACCGCTGGCCGAACTCGAACCCGACAGCTTGTTCGAGGACCACTTCTTCATCATCCAGAATTTTCTCGGCCTGCCGGCCGATTTCGGTGGGGTTTAAGCTTGGAGGAAATCGCGCGGCAACTTCATCATCTGCCGCCACAGCTTCTCGACGCCCGGCTTGTGTACCAGCGAGCAGCGATAGAGGCGAATCTCCAGCGGAACATCCCACTTCTCGCCGCCGGCCCGCACCAGCTTGCCGCTCTTGAGCTCTTCACGCACGCAGAAATCGGGAATCCAGGCCAGTCCGACTCCTTGCAGGACCATGCCCTTGAGCCCCTCGGCCATCGCGGTTTCATAGACGGTGCGCAAGCGCAGCCGCAGCGGATCGTTCTTGAGCAGCATGCGTACGCTACGCCCGAGAAAGGCGCCCTGGGTATAGGACAGATAGGGAATGGTGTCCTTGCTCTCGAGGCTGAAGCGAGGCTTGCCCTTGGGGTCGGGAAGGCTGACCGGCAGCATCTTGACCTGGCCGATGGAGAACGAGGGAAATACTTCGGCATCCAACTGCATGGTGGCGTAGGGATCATGGTAAGCCAGCATCAAGTCACAGTTGCCTTCGCGCAGCACGTGAATCGCCTCGCCCACGTTCATGGCCACCAGGCGCGTCGGCAACTCCCCCAATCCTTCCTGAAGCCGCGAGATCCACTCGGGGTAGAAGCTCAGCGCCAGAGAATGGGCGGCGACGATGTCCAGCGCTTCACGTGCCATGGACACGCCGCGCAAGTGGCCCAGACACTCGTTGAGCTGCTCCACCAGATTACGCGCCGTAATCAGAAAGAGCTGCCCTTCGGGCGTCAGATTGATCGGGGTGGTGGAACGGTCGACGAGGGTCACTCCCACCGCCTGTTCCAGCGCCCGAATACGACGACTGAAGGCGGGCTGGGTGACATGACGCTGCCGGGCGGAGGCAGAGAAGCTGCGGGTGTTGGCCAGGGCCACGAAATCTTCCAGCCACTTTGTCTCGAGGTTCACCGGGACTCCCGCTGACAGCAATAGAGCGAATTAAATAGCGTTGTTAGGCGGTGCCTAATTTACCCCAGCTGCCCGCCGAACCCAAGTGACTTCACCACCTACTGGATCGGTGCCGTGAGATAGGCGGCGCGCGACACGAGCTTGCTCCATAGCGGTCTATGCTGCAGCTCGTCATAGCTGATCTGGCGACAGACGGCGAAGTCGCGCTCGAGCATCTGGCATACTTCTGCTGCGAAACGACGATCGGGAATATAAGCGGTGATTTCGAAGTTGAGACGAAACGAGCGGTTGTCGAGGTTCACCGTGCCGACCGTCGCGGCGATATCATCGACCAGAATCACTTTCTGATGCAGGAAGCCCGGCTGGTAGCGAAATACCTTGACGCCTGCCCGCACCATGTCGGGAAGGAACGAGAAGGCAGAGAGATAGATCAACAAGTGATCGGGATGCTCGGGCATCATGATACGCACATCGACGCCACGCATGGCGGCCAGGCGCAAGGCATCCTGTACGCCCTGATCCGGAACGAAGTAGGGGCTCGTGACCCATAGCCGTTCGTGGGCGCTGTGTATGGCATGCTGGACCAGCAGGCTGGCGGTCTCCTGCCGATCAGCGGGTCCCGATGGCACGATGATCACGTTCTGGCACTCTTCGCAGGTGATCCGTGGTTCCCAGCACAGATTGATGACCTCGCCGGTGGCCCAATGCCAATCCTCCCAGAATGCCTCTTGTAACCCCAGCACGCTGGGACCGGTGAGTTTCAGGTGGGTATCCCGCCAAGGCCCGTGGCGCGGGTGCTGGCCAAGGTACTCGACTCCGACATTGAAGCCACCGAGCCATCCCTCGCCGCCATCCACCACGAGAATCTTGCGGTGGTTGCGAAAATTGAGCTGAAAGCGATGCTTGAAACCGCGGGAGGAACGGAATGGATGGACCTCGATGCCTCCCTTTTTCAGCTCGCGCAAGTAGCCTTCCGAGAGTTTGCGGCTACCCATGTCATCGAACAGGAAGTAAACCCGCACGCCACGCTCCGCCGCTCGCAGCAGGTGCTCCTTGAGCTGATGCCCCAGGGCATCGTGGCGAACGATGAAGAACTGCACCAGCACGTACTCTTCGGCGGCATCGATGCCGTCGAAGATGCTATCGAAAGTCTCCTTGCCATCAATCAGCAGTTCGGCCTGGTTACCGCTGGTCAACGGCATCATGGCGAGTTTTTCGATCGCACGCACGTCGGGATTGCGCGCATCGGCCTGGAAGGGCTCCAGGCACGGGCGATAGCGAACCAGGATGCGGCGCAACACGGTATCGCGCTCGCCGCGTGACAGCACATAGCCATAGAAGCGCGGACGACCGAAAATCCAGTAGGCCGGCACCGCCAGATAGGGAAAGGTGACCAGCGAGATGATCCAGGCCACGGCTCCCTGTGAGGTACGGCTGGAGAGCAGCGCCAGGATCGCCGAGAGAACGCCCAGCAGATGCACCAGAAATATTGCCAGCCCGATCAGCCCTGAAGCCATGATCTCTCCCTGAAAAAACAGCAATCTGCAGCATACCCCAGACGAGAGCGGCCCCGCCATAAGGCGAGGCCGCGGGTATCGAGATCAGGCGAGGAGAGATCAGGCCCGCTCGGCGATGATCTCTTTCCACTTGGCGGGGCCGGTCTGGTGCACCGAGGTACCCTGGCTGTCGACCGCCACGGTGACCGGCATGTCCTCCACTTCGAACTCGTAGATCGCCTCCATGCCCAGATCGGCGAAGCCCACCACGCGTGACTTCTTGATTGCTTGGGCCACCAGGTAGGCCGAGCCGCCCACCGCCATCAGGTAGACCGCCCTGTTGTCGCGGATCGCCTCGATGGCCGCCGGCCCCCGCTCGGCCTTGCCGACCATGCCGAGCAGTCCGGTTTCCTCCAGCATGGTGCGGGTAAACTTGTCCATGCGCGTGGCTGTGGTGGGACCGGCCGGGCCAACCACCTCGTCGCGCACCGGATCCACCGGCCCTACGTAGTAGATGAACCGCCCTTTCAGGTCGACCGGTAGCTCCTCACCCTTGCCGATCATATCGACCATGCGCTTGTGGGCGGCATCACGGCCGGTGAGCAACTTGCCGTTGAGCAGCAGGGTGTCGCCCGGCTGCCAGGTCTGCACTTCCTCCGGAGTGATGGTGTCGAGATCGACGCGCTTGACGTTGTTACCCATCTCGCGAGTGATCTCCGGCCAATCCTCGAGCTTGGGCGCCGGCAGCGCCGCGGGGCCGGAGCCATCCAGGGTGAAATGGGCATGCCGCGTGGCCGCGCAGTTGGGAATGATCGCCACCGGCTTGTTGGCGGCGTGGGTCGGGAAATCCTTGACCTTGATGTCGAGCACGGTGGTCAAGCCCCCCAGGCCCTGGGCACCGATCCCGCTCTTGTTGACCCGGTCGAACAGCTCCAGGCGCAGCTCCTCGGCACGATTCGAGGCCCCGCGGGCTTGCAGCTCCTGAATGTCGATGGGATCGAGCAGTGCCTCCTTGGCGATCTCCATGGCCTTCTCGGCGGTACCGCCGATGCCGATGCCGAGCATGCCGGGCGGACACCAACCGGCTCCCATCTTGGGCAGTTGCTCCATTACCCAGTCGGCAACGCTATCGGAGGGGTTGAGCATGGCGAACTTGCTCTTGGCCTCGCTGCCGCCGCCCTTGGCCGCAACATGCACCTCGACGGTATCACCAGGCACCAGCTTGTGATGGATTACCGCCGGCGTGTTGTCGCCGGTATTTTTGCGCTTGCCGTCCGGGTCGGCCAGCACCGAGGCCCGCAGTACGTTATCCGGCAATTGGTAGGCACGTCGCACGCCCTCGTTGATCATGTCGTCGAGACTCATGTCGGCTTCGAAGCGTACGTTCATACCCACATGTACGAAGACGGTGACGATGCCGGTGTCCTGGCAAATAGGGCGATGCCCCATGGCGCACATGCGCGAATTGATCAGGATCTGGGCGATGGCATCCTTTGCCGCCGGGTTCTCCTCCCGCTCGTACGCCGACGCCATGGCGTCGATGAAATCCTTGGGGTGGTAATATGAGATGTACTGCAGGGCGTCGGCGACGCTCTGGATCAGATCGTCCTGGCGGATCACGGTCATGTGCAAGGAACTCCTCGGCAGTGTCGGCATGCCCGCTTCTGGATTCGCTGAGCGAAGCGGCGGGTTCGAACGGTGGCGAATTATACCGTATCGAGCCCCGACCGACAGGGTTGTGCCGCCAAGGTCGAATAGGGGTTAGCACGATCACAAGATAACGGTATAAATCTATTGAATCAGCCTGGCTGACAGCGTGGGCAACGATATAGTCGCCGCGAAGCAACTTTCTCCCGAACTATCGGGCTCCCGCAGTCGTGGCACGGCAACCCATCGCGCTCGTAAACGGCAAAGCGGCACAATCGCCGGCTTTCGCCTCGCCGACGCGCGGCTGCTGCCCATTCGTCACGGTTGGTCACGCCCGACTGGCCGTAGGCCCGCCGCGTCACGTCGAGAATAGCGCGCGCCAGCAGCGCCAGGCGCTCCTCCCCCAACTCCTGGGGCTTCTCAATGGGCGAGGCACCAGCGAAGAACAGGATCTCGGATCGCAGGTAGTTGCCGATGCCGGCGAGGAGCGCCTGATCGAGTAGCAGCCCGCCTAGCCGGCGACGCGCGAAGCGCGGCTCGGCCAGGCGGGCCATGACCTGCTCCGGCGTGACGCCATGGGTCAATAGATCGGGGCCAAGCCGGGAAAGGAGTGGATGCTCATCGAGTCTGTCGGCCGGCCACAGCGAGACATCCGAGGCGCTGTAGAGGCTGGCCGAGCGCCCTTCCGCGGTCAGCCGTACCCGTAACGAACGCTCGGTGTCGGGCTCGCGCTCAGCGTCATGCAGCTTCCAGACCCCATAGAGCTGATTGTGGGAGTAGAGTACGCGGCCGTCGTCGAAGCGGGTGAGCAGCGCCTTGCCCCAGCTGTCCACTGCTGAGACTTCGCGACCCACAAGCGAATCGGCCTCGGCGGCCAACTCGGGGAGGGCGAACCACACGGACTCCAGCCGTCTGCCGGCAAGCTGCTCGTGCAGGCGGTCGGCGGCACGGCGAATCTCAGGGCCTTCGGGCATCCAGTGTTTCCTAAGTCTCTTGCCCCCTCGGGGCTGATCCGCGGACAGGTCTATGAGGAGGCGCTGTGAACCCATCCCTGGGCGCTACCTCGATACCGGAGGGCAAGATGTCGAGCGCAGCAGGCAATCAACGATGCCTAGCCCAGCGCCAGCTGACGCTCCTTCAACTCATGCAGCCGATCACGCAGCCTGGCCGCTTCCTCGAACTCCAGGTTCTGGGCCGCCTCGAACATGGCGTCCTCGACCCGCGAGACCTCCTTGACCAGGTCCGTCGGCGATAGCTCCGAGAGGTCGTAGATCGCCGCGCCCTCGGCCACCTTGCGCTCGCTGCGCCGTCCCTTGCCCTTGCGCCCCGGCGCCTGAGCCGCTTCCATGATGTCGGCCACCGAGCGGGTGACGGTGGTCGGCGTGATGCCGTGCTCCTCGTTGTGTGCGACCTGCTTGGCCCGGCGCCGCTCGGTCTCGTCGATAGCGCGACGCATGGAGTCGGTTACCCGATCGGCGTAGAGGATCGCCTTGCCGTGGGCGTTGCGCGCCGCCCGGCCAATGGTCTGGATCAGCGAGCGCTCGTTGCGCAGGAAACCTTCCTTGTCGGCGTCGAGGATCGCCACCAGCGATACCTCGGGGATGTCGAGCCCCTCGCGCAGCAGGTTGATGCCCACCAGCACATCGAACTTGCCCAGGCGCAGGTCGCGGATGATCTCCACCCGCTCCACGGTGTCGATATCGGAGTGCAGGTAGCGCACCCGGACACCATGTTCGTCGAAGTATTCGGTGAGGTCCTCCGCCATGCGCTTGGTCAGGGTAGTGACCAGCACCCGCTCGCCCACCTCCGTACGCAGGCGAATTTCGGAGAGCAGGTCGTCGACCTGGGTCGAGGCCGGGCGCACCTCGATCTCGGGATCGACCAGTCCGGTGGGACGCACCACCTGCTCTACCACCTGCCCGGCGTGCGCGGCCTCATAAGGGCCGGGCGTGGCCGAGACGAAAATCGTCTGCGGGCTAATGCTTTCCCACTCTTCGAAGGTCATCGGGCGGTTGTCCAACGCCGATGGCAGGCGGAAGCCATACTCGACCAGCGTCTCCTTGCGCGAGCGGTCTCCCTTGTACATACCCCCCACCTGGGGAACGCTGACGTGGGACTCGTCGATGAACAGCAGGGCATCGTCGGGCAGGTAATCGAAGAATGTGGGCGGCGGCTCACCGGGGTTGCGCCCGGAGAGGTAGCGCGAGTAGTTCTCGATGCCGTTGCAGTAGCCCAGTTCGTTCATCATCTCGAGATCGTAGAGCGTACGCTGCTCGAGCCGCTGGGCCTCCACCAACCGATCGTTCTTGCGCAGCCACGCCAGGCGCTCGATCAGCTCGGCCTTGATCCGCTCGGCGGCCGAGATGATCGTCTCCCGCGGCGTCACGTAGTGGCTCTTGGGGTAGATGGTCATGCGCGGGACATGGCCGCGCACCTCTCCGGTTAACGGATCGAACAAGCGAATCGAGTCGATCTCGTCGCCGAACAGCTCGACCCGCACCGCCTCCTCGTCGGAATCCGCCGGGTAGATGTCGATCACGTCGCCGCGCACGCGGTAAGTGCCGCGCTTGAAGTCCATGTCGTTGCGCGTGTACTGCAGCTCCGCCAGGCGGCGCAGGAACGAGCGCTGGTCAATCAGCTCACCGCGGGTGAAGTGCAGGCGCATCTTCAGGTACTGGTCGGGATCACCAAGACCATAGATCGCCGAGACCGAGACCACGATCAGTGCATCGCGCCGCTCGAGCAAGGCCTTGGTGGCCGAGAGCCGCATCTGCTCGATGTGGTCGTTGATCGAGGCGTCCTTCTCGATGAAGGTGTCCGACGAGGGTACGTAGGCTTCAGGCTGGTAGTAGTCGTAGTAAGAGACAAAATACTCGATGGCATTGTCGGGGAAGAAGGACTTGAACTCACCGTAGAGTTGCGCCGCCAGGGTCTTGTTGGGCGCCATGACGATGGTTGGCCGCTGCAGCCGCTCGACCACGTTGGCCATGGTGAAGGTCTTGCCCGATCCGGTCACGCCGAGCAGCGTCTGGTGGGCCAGCCCGGACTCGAGCCCGCTGATCAGGCTCTCTATCGCGGCAGGCTGGTCACCGGCGGGCTCGAAATTGGCTTTGAGGCGAAACGGCTTGCTCATGGCGACTCCAGACGAGCTACAGGCGCCATGCGGCGCCTGGGCGGAACGTACCGATAGCGAAAAACAGTATAAGACCGATTCCCGGCCTACGCTTCGGCAACAAGGGCGGTGCGCGTGGTGACCTCCACGGTGGCGCTGGTCATCAGGCGGTGAATGGGACACTTGTGGCTGATCTCCTCGAGCCGGGCCCGCTGCACCTCGTCCTCGATGCCGTGGAAAGTCATCACCACTTCGAGTCGGTAAGTGCCCTTGCGTTCCTCGCTGTCGTCGCGATTGACCCTGACGCTGACTCCCTCGAGCGGCCACTGCTTGCGCTGGGCGTACATCTGCGCAGTGATGGCCTTGCAGGCGCCGAGGGAAAGGTCAAAGTAATCGTGCGGGTCCGGTGCAGTGCCCTCACCGCCGTACGCCTTTGGCACGTCCACAAACAGGTCCTCGAAGCCCTCTATCCGGACCCGCTGACGAAGGATGCTGTTGCGTTCGCTGACGATTTCGATAGCCTTGTGCATTGACTGTTCCGCTCGGTTATTTGATTTCAATAGGTAGATTTAAGGCTTGAACAGCCCTTATCAACGCATCGCGGCTGACACGGCCTTCCACATCCGCCCCATGGCGACCCACCTCTGCACTCTCCACGCCATCCACCATCATCAGGGCCGTGGTGATACGGTTAACCTGATCGGCGCTATCCACGCCGCTGAAACTGAGCGACTGCTGTGGCATGCATGACTCCCCTGGGCATGGAACAAGGAAAAACCAAGTCTAGCATGACCCTCTGGAGGCGACACCGCTTGCAATCGGTCGCTTGCGCCCGCATACCCTACTTAAAGTATTCCCCACGACGACCCGGAGCCAGACAGGCATGAGCGATTGGATAACCGCCCTGGGTGGGCGACGCGTGAGCGATGAACGGGTGGCATTCGATACTCCCGACCCCGCCCGCCAGGCCAAGGAGCGCACCGTCATCACGCCTCTCGTCCAATTTGGCGTACTCGACGTGACCGGGCCCGGTGCCGGAAAGCTGCTGCAAGGCCAGACCAGTGCCCAGGTCGATCTCGCCGATGGCGACTACGCCCCGTTGACCTGCTTCTGCAGCGCCAAGGGGCGCATGCTGGCCAACGCCCAACTATTGCGAATCGACGCCGACCGTTACCGCCTGATCCTGCATCGCGGCCTGCTGGAGCCGCTGCGTGACCACCTCAAGAAGTTTGCTCCCTTCTACAAGAGCGAGCTTTCCATTCGTGACGACCTGGCGCTGCTGGGGCTGACCGGCAAGGAAGCTCTCGCCCTGGCCGAGGTGCACTTCGACGTCACGCCGCCCGCGCTGTGGCATCAGGTCGGCGACCAGGAGTTCCAGTTGCTGGCCCATCCCGGCCCGCAGCAGCGGCTGTTGGCCTGCCTGCCGCTGCCCCAGGCCGAAGCGATTGCCAGCCGCCTCGCCGAACAGGCACTTCTGGTGGGCAATGCCGTATGGTGCCTGCAAGACATTCAGGCCGGACTCGCCTGGCTCACCCCCACCCATCAGGATGCCCTGCTGCCGCAGATGATCAATTGGGAGGCGCTGGGTGGCGTCAGTTTCAAGAAAGGCTGCTACACCGGCCAGGAAGTCGTGGCGCGTGCGCATTTTCGCGGCCAGGTGAAGAAGCGCCTGGTGCGGGCCCAGCTGGAAGGCGATCGCCTGCCCGAACTGGGTACAACAGTGGTCGATGAGAATGGCAAGAGCCAGGGCGAGGTCGTGGCTGCGGAGCTAGACGCCTACGGCCAGGTCGAGGTGCTGGCAGTACTCACCACCAAGGAGGAAATTGGGCCGCTGAGCGTAGACGGCCAGGCCGTCAAGCTATTGAAGCTGCCCTATCCCATCGAGCGGCTCGATCCGGAAAACCTGGCGCAGGCGGCCGGCTGAAGCGGCTCGAAGCCCTCAGTCGATGCCGAACACGCGTTTCGCGGTCGCCGTGCTCTGTGCGGCGATCGCCTCGGCGCTCCCCCCCCGCAGTTTTGCCACCGTCTCGCACACCTGGCCGATACGCGCCGGCTCATTGCGCTGCCCCTGATGACCGCACAGCGGCATATCCGGGCTGTCGGTCTCCAGCACGAAGCCATCCTCGGGCAGGCTTTTCACCGCACGCCACAGGCGTTGAGCGCGCTCGTAGGTGACCGCACCGCCCAGCCCCACCACGAAGCCGAGGTCGAGGAACTTCCACGCCTGGTCCGGTGAGCCGGAAAAGGCGTGGATCAGACCGCCTGCTGGCAGATCGAGCTGCCGAAGTCGCTGGGACACCTTGTCGTTGGCATGCACGCAATGTATCACCACCGGCAACCGGCGCGACTTGGCCAGGCGCAGTTGGGCGTTGAACAACGCCCACTGGGCATCCAGGGTCTCCTCGAAGCGTGCATCGATGCCGCACTCACCCAGCGCCTTCACCTCTTGCTGCTCGTCGAGCATGCGGGCCAAGGCCTCGACATCGCCTTCGCCATGCTCATGCATGAAATAGGGATGCAGGCCAAGGCTGACATGGACGTCAGCGCGCTTGCCCAGCGCCAGCACCGCCGGCCAGCGCTCGCGGGTCGTGCCCGGGACCATGAAAAGACCGACGCCGGCTGCCCGGGCGCGCTCGAACATTGCCTCGCGATCGTCATCGAAGGCTTCGAAGTCGAGATGGCAGTGAGCGTCTATCAACATCCGTGTCATGCTCCTTGCGTGGAATGGCCACGCCGCCGTGTCACCTCGATTCGGGTTGCATTGCAGGCAACTGCGAGGTGCAGGCCGGGCAGCGGCTGGCCGGAATGGGAATCTTGCTCAGACAGTACGGGCAATCCTTGACGGTGGGTGCGGCTGCCGTCTCGGGGCGATAGGCCAGGTTCTTGAGCCGGTTGATGTTGCGAATCAGCAGAAAGGTAGCGAAAGCCACGATGAGGAACGATAGCAAGGCATTCAGGAACAGACCGTAGTTGAGGGTCACTGCCCCGGCCGCCTGGGCCTGTTCCAGGGTGTGGTAGATCTCGTCGCCAGTGCCGTCGCGCAGTACCAGGAACTGGTTGGTGAAATTCATTCCGCCCGTCACCAGGCCGATCAACGGGGTAAAGACATCCTTCACCAGGCTGTTGACGATGGAGGTGAAGGCAGCGCCGATGATGATACCCACCGCCATGTCGACGACATTGCCCTTGACCGCGAATTCGCGGAACTCCTTCAGCATCTTGGATGCCATGTCCCCCATTCCTCCCTTCAACTCCGCGACATTCCCGGCGTGCCTGGCGTCAGTGCTCGCGAGTGGCGGCGAAGCGAATCTCCGGCCAGCGCTCCTGAGTCATCTGCAGGTTGACCCTCGTGGGAGCAATGTAGGTCAGGTAGCCGCCGCCATCCAGCGCCAGGTTGGTGCTCGCCTTGCGCCTGAACTCGTCGAGCTTCTTGGCATCGTCGCAATAGATCCAGCGCGCGGTCTGCACGTTGACCGGCTCATAGACGCAGTCGACCTTGTACTCCTCCTTGAGGCGATGGGCGACAAGATCGAACTGCAGGGTGCCCACGGCACCCAGGATCAGGTCGTTGTTGTCCAGCGGCTGGAACAGCTGCGTGGCGCCCTCCTCGGAGAGCTGCTGCAAGCCCTTCTGCAGCGCCTTGAGCTTGAGCGGGTCCTTCAGTTGTACGCGCTTGAACAGCTCCGGGGCAAAGTGCGGAATACCAGTGAAGCGCATGTCCTCACCCATGGTGAAGGTATCGCCGATCTGGATGGTACCGTGGTTGTGCAGGCCGATGATGTCGCCGGGCCACGCCTCCTCCACATGGGCACGGTCGGATGCCATGAATGTCAAAGCATCGGCAATCTTGACGTCCTTGCCCAGACGCACGTGTCGCATCTTCATGTTCTTCTCGTACTTGCCCGAGCAGACCCGCAGGAAGGCGATACGATCACGGTGTTTGGGGTCCATGTTGGCCTGGATCTTGAACACGAAGCCGGTAAAGCGTGAATCCTGGGCATCGACGCTGCGCGTGTCGGTCTCGCGCGGCTGGGGAGGCGGCGCGTACTCGACGAAACCGTCGAGCATTTCGCGCACGCCGAAGTTGCCCATGGCGGTACCGAAGTAGACCGGGGTCAGCTCGCCGCGCAGGTAGGCATCGAGGTCGAATTCATGCGAGGCGCCGCGCACCAATTCCACCTCCATGCGCAGTTCCTCGGCCTGTTCCGCACCCAGCACCGCCTCGACCTCGGGGCTGTCCAGGCCCTCGATGCGCTTGTCTTCGGGAATGCGGCTGCCCTGCCCCTGGGTATAAAGGTGGATTACATCGTTGTAGAGGTGATAGACCCCCTTGAAGTGGCGCCCCATGCCGATCGGCCAGGTCATCGGTGCACACTCGATGTTCAGGACCGTCTCGACCTCGTCCATCACCTCGATGGGGTCGCGGATGTCGCGATCCATTTTGTTGATGAAGGTGAGGATCGGCGTGGTGCGCAGGCGGCACACTTCCATCAGCTTGATGGTACGCGCCTCGACGCCCTTGGCACCGTCGATCACCATCAGCGCCGAGTCCACCGCCGTCAACGTGCGGTAGGTATCCTCGGAGAAGTCCTCGTGCCCCGGGGTGTCGAGCAGATTGACGATGCGTCCGCCGTAGGGGAACTGCATCACCGAGGTGGTCACCGAGATGCCCCGCTCCTGCTCCATTTTCATCCAGTCGGAGGTGGCGTGGCGGTCGTTGCGCTTGCTCTTCACCGAACCGGCAAGCTGGATGGCGTTTCCGAACAGCAGCATCTTCTCGGTGATGGTGGTCTTGCCCGCATCGGGGTGCGAGATAATGGCAAAGGTTCTGCGCAGCCCGACTTCCCGGGCCAGATCGGCATCAGACATCAGTCTCGAATTCGTCGTATGGCACCCATATGGGTGCGTGAGTGTGGGATGGCACGCATTCTACGGCTTTGATACCAAGAGTTGTAGGGCGGTTAGAGGGGGTACTCCACACGGAATAGCGATGCAGACGCAAAATGCTCCCCGAAGGGAGCATTTTTTCAGCATGAAACGACCTCAGCCTCTACCCATAAGCCAGATTCGGTAGCCACGTTACCAGAGCCGGGAACAGTATGACCAAGAGCAGACCCAGCGCCTGGATACCCAGGAACGGGAAGGAAGACCGGAAGATCTGACCCATGGTGATATGGGGGGGGCATACTCCCTTGATGTAGAACAGGGCATAACCGAAAGGGGGGCTAAGAAACGACATCTGCATGTTGACCAAGTATATGACCCCGAACCATAGCGAGACATTGGCTGGATCCACCCCAGGCAACCCTAGCACACCATCGAAGCTCAACCCTTTTATCAGCGGAACGAAGATAGGCACCGCCAGCAGCAGAATGCCCACCCAGTCGAGGAACATCCCCAGTGCCACCAGGAGAACCATCATCAAGGCCAGCACCATGTACGGCCCCAGTCCTGCTCCCGAGATGAGCTCCTGCACGAATGTCTGCCCCCCCTGAAGGATATAGAAACCGACGAAGATGCTGGCGCCAAAGATGATCCACATCACCATTGCCGAAGCCACCAGCGTCGTCATGCAGGCAGCATGCAAGTTTGGCCAGGTCAACCGCTTATGCAGGGCAGCCACTATCAGCGCCCCGAAGGTGCCGATGCCTGCCGCCTCCACAGGTGTAGCAATACCGGTGAAGATAATACCAAGCACGAGAACGACCAGCACGATGGGAGCCAGCATGTTGCGCAGCAGACGCAGCTTCTCCTTCATGTCGACTCGGTCGGCGACCGGCATCGGCGGAGCCATGGCCGGGTTGAGCGTACCGCGCAGCCAGCAGTACAGGCCATACATGCCGGCAAGCAACAAGCCCGGGATCAGTGAACCAAGATATAGTTCGCCTACGGATTGCTGAGCAATGACCCCATAGATGATGGCCAGTATGGATGGCGGAATCAGGATACCGAGCGTCCCACCTGCCATGATCGAGCCGATCGCGATCTCGGGGTTGTAATTGCGCTTCAGCATAGCCGGGAGGGCGATCAGTCCCATGGTCACGACTGCCGCCCCGATCACGCCGACCATGGCCGCCAGCAGGGTCGAGGCAATGACGGTGGCTATTGCCAGGCCTGCCTTGAGCCCCCCCATCCACTTGTAGACAACATCGAACAATTCCTCGATGATGCCCGCCTTCTCAAGTACGGAAGCCATGAAGATGAACAAGGGAATTGCTGAAAGCTGGTAATTCGTCATCATCGGGAAGATACGAGACGGCATGAGATTGAGCATATCCTGGCTGCCGACAAGGTACAGAAACACCACCCCGAGTCCGCCTGTGACGAATGCCAGCGGCAGGCCCGCCACGAGCACGACCATCAGCGCACCGAACATTACCAAAGTCAATCCACCGATCCCAACCCCGCTGAGGCTCGACTCCAGACTGAAAGGCAGACTTTCGTAATCTGTCACGGCGATATTGACCATTTCAAACAGCAGCCAGGCGGCTAGCGCGACAGCAACAGCCATTAATATCGCTGCGAAAGCATGACTGGACTCCCGACGCTGCCAGAAGTGGCGAAATAATTGGAAATCGCGTATCAGCTGGGCCACCCCCTGCAGCAGTAGCAACAAGGCGCCGAAGAACAGCATGAACTTCACGGGATAGAACTGAATTGCCCATTCAGTAAAGGATGTCTCGTTGGCATAGCTAGAGCCAAAGAAGAACTTGTCACTGACGGATTGGGAAAAGAATTTCCAACCTGTAACGAGCAAGGCAATGGTGAAGATGAAGAAGAAAACCGACGTCATCAGGTCCAGCGCAGCCTTGTTGATCGGCCGGGCCCGACTATAGAGGATATCGACCCTGACATGCCCCCCTTCCCGCAGTGCAAACCCCCCTGCGATAAGATACTGCATGCCGAACATCAACGTCATTGACTCATGCGCCCAGTTGGTCGGCGAGTTGAAGGCATAGCGCACCAGCACTTCATAGGCGAAGACAAACGGCGCGATCAACGCCCAATAGGCAACATACTGCCCAGCGAAGCCGGATATCCTGTCAATGGTCTTGGTGAGCACGTTGCCTGGAGGGGCATAGGCTTCGCTGTAACCCTCTGTAACCGGCAATTCTGCAGTGTCGCCTCCACTTATGGTCCCTCCGCGCCGAAAGCTCCTTGCAACGAAGAACATCACGACCAAGGGTAGTACTAGCAATACCGCCCAGTATAGCCAATGAGGTAGAACAAAATTTATCTCGAGATTCATGAATGCTCCTCCGTAAAACTACTGACTTCAGCAGTAGCAACGGATCGCCGGTTCGACCGACAAGGTTATTTTCTATATGTTGAAACCGGACACCACAAGCATTTGTACAAGTAGCATCCGGCACCAGGCTGATTGGAGATTAGAGGTTGAGCTCGTAATCTTTTATATCTTCATCTGTTATCAACGCAACAGCAGGATCCATCATGGTATCCAGGTGGGCCTTGAATAGACGAGCTGCATCTGGATCTTTGTTTGCCCACTTGAACCACAGCGGAATTGCCGCTTCACGGAACCGTGTAGCGTCTTCTTCAGTGAGGTGAATAATCTCCACGCCCTTCTCGCGATACTTCGGCCAAGCCTCGGCATTTGCCTTCTGTATAGCAGCATAATGCTCTCGAGAGTAGGCTGCCACCAAGTCATGCATGAGATCCTGGGTCTGCGGCGACATCCGCTCGAAGACCCTGCGGTTGACGGAGATATCCATGAGATCGACCGCCTGATGCAGACAAGGAGTCGAGGGTGGCCCCATGATGATGTAGTCTGCGACCTGCCAGAACCCCAGTTCGAAATTGACGGCAGCGCCAGTGTAATCGGCTGCATCGATAGTTCCTTTCTCCAGCGCCGGATAAACTTCCGAACCGGGCAAGAGAGTGGTTCGAGCACCAATGGCTGCAAAGGTCTCCGCTACGATACCACCTGGCATGCGAATCTTGACGCCGTTGAAGTCGTCGAAACTGCGTAGCGGGACCTTGGAGTGGATCAGGTTGAGGTCATGATGCACATAACCCAGTAGCTCTTGACCCTGTTTGCGGTAGAGATCCTTTGCAATATCGAACCCACCGTAGGCGCCAAACATGATGTCCCACTGATGCGGAACGGATAAACCCATGGGATACGCGGTGAGGAAAACACCCGCCGGCATCTTGCCTGGCCAATAGACGGTAAACCAGTTCTGGCCGTCGAGAACGCCATTTCGCACCGCATCGGCGACCTCGAAGGCGCCTGCAACAGCACCAGCCGGGAACGGTTCGATGCTTACCTCACCCCCGGTGGCCTCTGCTACTCCTGCTGCCCACGACTCGAAGATGCTGTAGCCAGTCGTACCCGGCTGCCACGAAGATTGCATGCTGATACGAATGCCTTCCTGAGCCTGAACGTTGGCTACCCAGGGAGCGGCCACAGCGGCCGCAGAACCCAAGGCAGCCTTCTTGAGAAAGCTACGTCGACCCGAGGTTGAAGGCGTTCCCGGCTCATCGGCACACGGCATGTTGATGTTGTCTTTGAGCGATAGCTTGTCGTCTTGCATGTCATGACTCCAGTTAGTAGCGCGCCCCGCAACACTCATGAGCGGGATTTGTTGTTGTCATCCTTGGCTAGCATGCATCCACCCCCATGGGGGAAGTGCCCTGTCGTCTGTCGTCCCTTGCTTGACAATAAAGTTTCGGAAAAGCTTTCCGCAACCTCCTACCAAGCTATCCAAAAAGCCGATTAACCACCAGCAGTGACGAGGTGGGACATTCGTTTGATCTTTTTGGTAAGACCATGATACCTGTCATTCCAAACCCTTGCATTAATTCAGCTTTTTACTGGTATGACCAATTATAATTGATTTCAATTTGCGACTAAAGAATAAGCCTGACGAAGCTTAAACCCCAGTGCTATATGATATTGATTTCCAATAAACCCATGTGAAACACATCATTATCGGCAGAATCCCGACACAATGCCCAAAAGAAATTCACGATATGATGGGTACAGTTCTGTCTCTTGGAGTTACCATGCCAACCGCCCCCCCTCTGCCGCTATCGACCCCCAGTCGCAACCTGGTTCGCCTGACCATCGTGCGTGGCATCACCTGGACCGGTTTCCTGGCGGCGGTCATCGTCGGGATCGAACTGCTTCACTTCGAGCTCGAGGTTACCGCGGTAATCGGCGTCATCGTCGGCATGGGGCTGGTCAATCTCTTCACCTGGTGGCGGCTCGGCCGCCAATGGGCAGTCAACCATATCGAGTACGTGATTCACCTGCTCGTCGACGTGTTCGGCCTGACGCTACTCTTCTACCTCACCGGCGGCGCCACCAACCCGTTCATCAACTACTACCTGGTACCGGTCACCATTGCCGCCGCCACCCTGCCCTGGCGCTACGCCTGGATCGTCGCCGTCTCTGCCATGGCGTCCTACACCTTGTTGCTGGGGGACTACCACCCGGTCCCGCAGTTGACCCACGATCAAGGCAACGAGGTGCTCAACCTGCATGTGCTGGGCATGTGGCTCAACTTCGGCCTCTCGGCCGGGCTGGTGACCTTCTTCATCTACAAGATGGCCCACGCCCTGCGCAGCCGTGAGCGAGCCCTTTCCCAGACCCGGGAGTCGGCGCTGCGTAACGAGCAGATCGTCGCCGTGGCCACCCAGGCTGCCGGCACTGCCCATGAGCTGGGCACGCCTCTGTCGACCATGGCGGTGCTGCTCAGCGAAATGCGCCAGGACGCTCGCGACAATCCCGAACTGCTCGAGGACATCGAACTGCTGCGGCGCCAGGTCGACGTGTGCAAGTCGCGGCTGCGTCACCTGGTGGAGAGCGCCGATCGGCGGCGCATGGCCGAACCGGAAGTCCGCGATTCCCGCGACTGGCTTAAGGGCGTGGTGCAGCGCTGGCTGGTGCTGCGCCCCGACGTCAGTCATCGCCTCGAGATCGCTAGTCAGCGCGGCACTCCCTGGCTCAAGGTCGACACCACTCTCGACCAGGCAATTACCAACCTGCTCAACAACGCAGCGGATGCCAACCCCGACGACATCAACATCGGCCTGGACTGGAACGCCCAGGATGTGGTGATCGACATCCGCGACCATGGCCCCGGAGTCACCCTGGACATCGCCGACCAGCTGGGCGAAACCTTTGTCTCGACCAAGAGCAAGGGGCTCGGCATCGGGCTGTTCCTGACGCATGCCACGATCAACCGCTTCGGCGGCGGCGTGAGCCTGTATAATCATCCGGACGGGGGGACGCTGACCGAAGTGATCCTGCCACACAGTGAGCCCTGAGCGACGCGACGAGGTTGCCATGCAAGACGCCGATACCCGCCTGTTGATCATCGATGACGACGAAATGTTCTGCCACGTGCTCTCTCGCGCCATGGCCAGACGCGGCTACGAAGTGCTGGTGGCGCATGACGCGGAGCAGGCGCTGTCGCTGGCTCGATGCCACCGCCCGGAACTGGCCACTCTCGACCTCAAGCTGGAGCACAGCTCGGGACTGAAGCTGCTGCCGGAGCTGCTCGAGGTGGTGCCGAACTGTCGCATCGTGGTGCTGACCGGCTACTCGAGCATCGCCACCGCCGTCGAAGCGATCAAGCTCGGGGCCGTCAATTACCTGTGCAAGCCCGCCGACGCGGAGGAGATCCTGGTGGCGCTGGGCCGCGAAGAGGGCGATCCGGAAGCCGAGGTGGCCGACAACCCACCGTCGATCAACCGCATCGCCTGGGAGCATATCCAGAAGGTACTGCAGGAGCATGACGGCAACATCTCCGCCACCGCACGTGCCCTGGGCATGCACCGCCGCACTCTGCAGCGCAAGCTGCAGAAGCGGCCGGTGCGACGGTAATCATTTCGCCCAGACGACTCCCGACACAGGACTAAAGTGCCACCCAGGCAAGCGGCGCCGGGGGCAGCTCGTAGCGGAGGTCATTTGCCAGGGGTGAGGATCACTGCTCCGAACGGGCTAGCCATGGATGGCCAGCACCGGTCCTGCAAGCGGAGCAGGACGCGAGAGCGAAGCAGGGCAAATTTAGCGCCCAAGGTTGGGTTCACAGCGCCTCCGCGAGACCTGGCGCCGGGTAAGCCGCGAGCATATGTCACTGAGCTGTCCAGCCCAAGTCGATATTCCAGCTCGAGCCGGTGACGGCACCTGCCGCATCGGAGGCCAAATAGGCCACCAGCCCCGACACCTCCTCCGGGTCGATCAGGCGCTTGACCGCAGCGTTCTTGAGCATGATCTGCTCCACCACGTCCTGTTCGTTCATGCCGTGCAGCTTGGCCTGGTCGGCGATCTGGTTCTCCACCAGCGGCGTCTTGACGTAGGCCGGGCAGATGGCATTGGCGGTGATTCCCTGCGGCCCGCCCTCCAGCGCTGCCGTCTTGGTCAACCCGATCATGCCGTGCTTGGCGCTGATGTAAGCCGACTTGCCCGGCGAGGCGACCTGGGCGTGCACCGAGGCGATGTTGACGATCCGCCCCCAGCCATTCTGGCGCATCGAGGGCCACACCGCCTGGGTCAGCAGGAAAGGTGCCGTCAGCATCAGCTCGATGATCTGGCGCCACTTGGCCTCGGGAAAATCCTCGATCGGCGACACGTGCTGGATGCCGGCATTGTTGACCAGAATATCGACTCGACCGAAGCGTTTGATGGCCTCTGCCACCGCAGCCTTGCATGCCTCGCCGTCGGTGAGGTCGGCCTGGAAGAACGCTGCGCCGACGTCATCGGCCTTCTCCTTGGCCTGGTCGTTGAAATCGACGGCCAACACCTGATGGCCGAGCTCGCGAAACTGGCGTACCACCGCCTCACCGATACCGCTGGCGGTTCCCGTCACCAGGGCGACACGTGGCACGGGGGTCATTGCGTTGGGCATGGGTAAATCCTTCTACACGACGTTGGAAAAAGAGGTGCTTCCAGCATAAGCCCGAGGCGGCAATCAGAGCCAGCCGGGACATGGCCTCACGTGGCCGGCATCATTACCCTGTCCATCAGGCGCTGGGCCAGGCGACTCCCCTCCTCGCGGTTTTCAAGATCGGAAAGGTCGTCGAGCAACTCGCAGCGCCAAAGCCAGTGGCCCTCTTGCAGAATTTCGGCCACGAAGGGGTAACGGCCCGAGGGTAGCTCGAAAGCTCGCCGCTCACCCTCGACCGGTGGCGTCATACTGCCGAAGGTCGGAAACAGCACCAGCGACAGCGAGACCGGGCTGATCAAGGCACCGACCAGATAGTCACGCCCTGTCGAATCGACGCCATCGTCGGGACAGGCCTGAAAACACAAGGCGTCGACATCGAGGTGAGGGTTACGACCGGGTGCTGCCTCGAGTGCACCGGCCTGGCGGCGTTTCCAGGCCTGGGCCATCTCGTTCAGGCGCCGGTACTGCTCGGGCGTCGGGACCAGCATGGCACACTCTCCTTTTTGCGAAAATGATCGAGGGTCCCGTTCGGCAGGATGCCTCGCGGCTGCTATTCTGGCAGTTCCATGCGCGACGAGGAATGCCCATGCTTCCCCAGCAACGCCTAGAGCTGGCCGTCTCCATCGCCCGGGAGGCAGGCGAACGAATCGTGGCGGCCAGGCACAGTCAGACCTTCAACCAGCAGCTCAAGCACGGCCAGGAGCTGGTCACCGATGTGGACGTGGCCGTCGATACCCTGATCAGCGAGCGCCTGGATGCCAGCCTGCCGGGCGAGCAGCGGCTCAGCGAAGAACTCGCACCGGACCGCGATGTCATGCGTACGGCCGATGCGCTATGGGTCATCGACCCCATCGACGGCACCGTCAATTTCGCTCACGGCCTGTACCATGTCGCCGTCTCCATCGCCTGGGTCAGCGAGGGCAAGACCCGCCTGGGTGTCGTCCATGCCCCCTTCCTCGGCGAAACCTATACCGCGCTTTGCGGCCAGGGCGCCTGGTGCAACGGTAAACCGGTTCACGCCAGTCGCACCGCCAACCTTCAGCGCTGCCTGGTGGGCACCGGCTTTCCCTACCGGCGCGACAGCCGACCTCCGCTCATGCGCCGCCTGCTGGCCATCCTGGAGCATTGCCAGGACGTGCGCCGCAATGGTTCCGCCGCTCTCGATCTGTGCGACGTGGCCTGCGGTCGCCTGGATGCCTACTACGAGAGCGTATCGCCCTGGGACTTCGCCGCCGGAGTTCTGATCGCTCGTGAGGCCGGCGCCCGTAGCGGTCACCTTTATCCGTGTCCGGAGGGTATTCCCGAAGACCTATACGGCGAGAACCTGCTGGTCAGTGGCCCCGAGATTCATGCCGAGCTCGGCGACCTGCTGCGCGCGGCCGATGCCGATGAACTCAGGTCGTACTGAAGGGTTCCCTCGGCAGCCGCGCGATAGCATCCTCCAATCGGACCTCTAGCAGGCTGCTATTGGCCCCCTGTCCCTCCATCCGTCACAATGGCATCAGAAAATATCTTCAGGAGAGCTTTATATGTTCGTGGTCATCTTCGGTCGTCCCGGTTGCCCCTTCTGCGTTCGTGCACAGCAGCTCGCCCAGAGCCTGGAAAGTGCCAACGCGATCGAAGGGCATCGCTACGTGGATATCTGGGCCGAAGGCATCAGCAAGGCCGATCTGGAGAAGACCATCGGCAAGCCGGTTTCGACCGTGCCGCAGGTCTTCGTTGACCAGACCCATGTCGGCGGCTTCACCGAATTCGACCGATACGTCCGTGACAATGCCCTCATGGCATGAGGAGCTGCGTCGTCCGCCCGTGCCGGGACGGTGTCCCGGCCTGCCTTGACCGTTCAATTCCCGTTTAACGTTCTCCCCGCGTTGAAAGCCGTTCCTGACCAGCCCCTATACTGAGGTCTAATGCGCAAGCGCATCTGGACAATAGGAACGGCACGATGCAAAGGGAAGAATTCCTCCAGCAACTCTGGCTCGACTACATTCACCATCATCCGGATGTGGGGATGCTGCGCCTGTGGCCAACCGATGCGCCGGTCGAGTACATGACCCTTCTCACCCTCAATCAGCCTCCCTTCGCTGCCGATGACTTCCTGCCGACGCTGGCTCATCTCGGCTACCGTCCCGTGCATCGCTACGCCATGGCCGACCGTGGCCTGCTGGTATCACTGTTGGCGCCGCCCGACAGTGGCACTTGGCTGGTGCTGGCGGAATTCCAGCTCAGCAGCCTATCGCGCGTGCCGCGTGACGAGCTTGCCGAATTGGTGAGCCGCGCGCATCCCCAGGATACCCGCGGCAAGAACCTGCTGAGCCGGGGCCGCCCCTGGGCCATGCCCAGTTGGGGTATGTATCGAGCGCTGCACGACGCCCACCCCTTGGCAGCCTGGATCGCGGCCATGGGGCCGAGCGTGCATCACGCCGGTTTCGATTGCGAACGCCTCGGCAGCAGTTTCGAAGCCCTCGATGCCGCCTTGTCCGAGGCCGGCCTGGCAGGTACCGAAGACCGCCACCATGGTGTCTTCCCCGTGTCGCCGTTGCTCCAGTATCGCTTCTACCCCACCTGTTCGCGGCGCCTGGCCTTCGCCGAGGGTGACGAGCATCGCATCTGCCTGGGCGGCTTGGCCCTGATCCAGAAGCGCCTGAGCAGCGACCATGAGCGCAGCGTGGAGTTGTTGCTACCCCTTCACACGCGCTGCGAGCTCACCTGAACCAGTGGCTGGTGCGTTATCCACAGAATCTGTGGATAACGCTGTGCAAGACGCTGTGACAAGCCCCCCGCGCCCCAAGAATGACGCGTGTCGCTCAGACTGATCATAAAATCATCACGTAACGAAACGAAAAGCCCGGGCATCTGCCCGGGCCTTTGCGCTACTAATCATGCCTCAGTCGAAGGTCATTTCCGGAACGTGATCGGGCACGATCAACTTACCGGCGGTCTTCTCGACGATCTCCTCGACGCTAACCCCGGGAGCGCGCTCCTTGAGGATGAAGCTGCCGTTCTCGATTTCCAGGTAGGCGAGGTCGGTGAGTACGCGGTTGATGCAGCCGGCTCCGGTCAGCGGTAGCGTGCACTTCTCGAGCAGCTTGGACTCGCCATGCTTGGAAGCATGGGTCATGGTACAGATGATGTTCTCGGCGCCGGCCACCAGGTCCATGGCGCCGCCCATACCCTTGATCAGCTTGCCGGGCACCATCCAGGAGGCGATGTTACCCTCCTGGTCGACCTCGAAGGCGCCTAGCACGGTCAGGTCGACGTGGCCGCCACGGATCATGGCGAAGGATTCCGCCGAATCGAAGATTGCCGCCCCGGGCCTAGCCGTCACGGTCTGCTTGCCGGCATTGATCATATCGGGATCGACTTCTTCCTCGGTGGGGAAGCGCCCCATGCCGAGCAGGCCATTCTCGGACTGCAGCATCACGTCGATGCCTTCCGGGACGTAGTTGGCCACCAGGGTCGGGATGCCAATCCCCAGGTTGACGTAGAAGCCGTCCTTCAATTCTTGCGCCACGCGCTGTGCCATCTGTTCGCGAGTCAGTGCCATCTTGTTTGCCTCTTGTGTTCGGTGGAGAAGCGATACCGGCCGCAGCCGGCTTGGAAGCGGCGGCGGGCTCAGCCCTCGCGCACGGTGCGCTTCTCGATACGCTTCTCGAAGGTGCCCTGGATGATACGGTCGACGTAGATGCCCGGCGTGTGGATCTGGTCGGGGCGCAGCTCGCCGGGTTCGACGATCTCCTCGACCTCCACCACGGTGACCTTGCCGCAGCTGGCAGCCAGCGGATTGAAGTTCTGGGCAGTATCGCGGTACACCACGTTGCCGTAACGATCGGCCTTCCAGCCCTTGACGATGGCGAAGTCGGCGTGGAATGCCTCTTCGAGGATGTAGTGCCGCCCATTGAACTCGCGGACCTCCTTGCCCTCGCCGATCGGCGTGCCGTAACCGGTGGCTGTATAGAAGGCAGGAATGCCCGCCCCGCCGGCACGCATCTTCTCGGCCAAGGTGCCCTGCGGGGTCAGGATCACTTCGATTTCATCGTTGAGCATCTGTTGCTCGAACAGGGCATTTTCACCTACATAGGAAGCATAGAAACGCTTGATCTGCTTGTCTTCCAGCAACACGCCCAAGCCGAAGCCATCGACGCCACAATTGTTGGAGATGACAGTCAGTTCCTTGACACCGCGGCGCTTGACCTCGGCGATCAGGTTCTCGGGAATCCCGCACAGGCCGAAGCCCCCGGCAACCAGTGTCATCCCACTCTCGATGCCTGCCATTGCCTCTTCGTAGGAGTACACTCGCTTGTCGAATCCGGACATCGCAAAGCCTCGTCTTGTTGTGAAATGGAAATACAGAAATAACGGTACATGATCAGTGTTGACCCACCCAATATATTTGTTAAGTTTGTTTTTTTTATCAATTGATATGAATTATTTATAAAATGAGCCGCATACCATGACCGTCAAGCAGCTTCGCGCCTTTCTTGCCGTCGCCCAGACCCTCAGTTTCACTCAAGCCTGCGAGCGGCTGCATCTGTCTCAACCGGCACTAAGCCTTGCCATCAAGGGGCTCGAAGAAACCTTGGGCGGTGCACTGCTGATTCGCAGCACGCGCAGCGTCCGTCTCACACCGGAAGGCGAAGTCCTGGTTCCGCTGGCCAAGCGCTTGTTGGCCGACTGGGACAATACCGAGGAGCTGCTGCGGCAGCGCTTCACGCTGCAGCTCGGCCGCGTGGCTCTGGCTGCCATGCCCTCCATCGCCTGCAACCGATTGCCTCGCGCGCTGAGACGCTTTCGCGAGCGTTTTCCCCGAGTCAACGTGACGGTGCACGACGTGATCAACGAGCAAGTGATCGAAATGGTGCGCCGTCAGCAGGTCGAGCTAGGCATCGCCTTCGAGCCGGAAACCCGAGAAGGCATCGACTTCCTGCCGCTATTCGACGATACCTTCGTTGCCGTGCTGCCCCCCGAGTCGCCCCTCGTCGATGCCGAATCTATCGACTGGAAGGCCCTGCTCAGATACGACTTCATCACCCTGCAGCGCCCCTCCATGGTGCGCATCCTGCTGGAACAGGCGCTGGCGCGCCAACAAACGGAGCTACCGGTAGCGTTCGAAAGTCACCAGCTCGCCACCGTCGGGCGCATGGTGGCAAGTGGCCTGGGCGTCAGCGCCGTACCTTCGCTGTGTCGCGAACAGATGCATGAACTCGGCGCACGTTGCGTACCGCTCTACGATCCACAGATCCGCCGTACCGTAGGCGTGATACTCGGTGCCGGCCAGGAGCTGTCGACTGCCGCGCGGGCGCTGCGCGAGGTGCTGCAGACGACCCTGTGCGAACCGCCTGCGTGAAATGAGGAGCTGGGCAGCCTGAGCCCTATCCATTAGCATGTGCGGCTATCGCCCAAAAGAGCCAAGGCGCAACGATTAAGGAGTCAGGCATGTCGACCCTGAAAGGGCTCGTCAGCGTTCTGCTATTGGTCATAAATACGCTGTTCTGGTCGGTTCCCCTGATCCTGTTGACGGCGATCAAGCTGATTACCCCAACGCGCCGGTTGCGCCTGACCGTGCTCCGCGGCCTGAACGGCGTGGCACTGAACTGGATAGGTTGCAACCTGTGGTGGATGCGCCACTGGTTGAAGCCCCAGATCAACGCAAGCCTGCCCAACGGGCTGACGCCCGAGCAGCGCTGGCTGGTGATCTCCAATCATCGCAGCTGGACCGATATTTTCATGCTGCTCATGGTCCTTCATCGGCGCATACCGATGCCGCGTTTCTTCCTCAAGCAACAGCTCATCTGGATTCCGGTCGTGGGACTTGCCTGGTGGGCACTCGAATACCCCTTCATGCGTCGCTACAGCCGCGAGCAGATCGAACGCAACCCGCAACTCGCGCACGTCGACCGCAAGGAGACCGAGCGCATGTGCGAGCGCGCCCGCGAAATGCCGCTGGCCATTTTCAACTTCGTTGAAGGCACACGATTTACCCCAGCCAAGCGCGACGCGCAAAATAGCCCCTTCCGCCACCTGCTTCGTCCCAAGGCCGGCGGTGTCGCCCAGGTACTGAGCCTGCTCGGCGAGCAGCTCGACGGCATCCTCGATGTCACCCTGCACTATGCAACCCCGAACCCGACCTTCTGGGGCTTCTTGTGCGGACTCGAGGGACCGATAACGCTCGAGGCTCGCCGTCTCGAGGTACCCGGCTGGATGCTCGACAGTCGCTACCATGACGATCCGCACTACAAGGAACGCTTCCACTCATGGCTCAACGCCCTGTGGCAGGAAAAAGACCAGGCACTCGAATCGCGCTGATACTGCTTTGCTTACTCACGCTGCTGTCGCTCGCCGGCTGCGCCTCGCCCGGCGGGGAGGTCCAACGCCGCGTCGATTCCGGCATTGCCGGTAATTGGGTCGTGGTACAGCGTGGCGATACCCTGGGCAACATCGCCGCCCGCGCCGACGTGCCATTGGCCCGGCTGCAGCGTTTCAACCCGGATGCCAATCCCAATCGATTGGCGGTCGGTCAGCGTTTATTGGTACCGACCCAACGCGAGCGCGCGCCCTCCGGCGGTCCCTATCGCTACCAGATACGTCCCGGCGACACCTTCTCTGCCGTCGCACGGCGCTTCAACACCACGCCGTCGCGGATCCAATCGGCCAATCCCGGTGTCGCACCGACACGGTTGCGCGTGGGCCAAATCGTTCAGGTGCCCCTGCGTGGCTCAACCGGGACGGTGGCGGCAACCTCCTCGGGCGGCCGTTCGAGTGGCGGTTCGACCAGTGTCCCCGCACGCGCCGCCGCGCCATCTGCCGCACCCAGTTCGGTGCCGAGTTCGGCACGCAATTGGCCCTGGCCGCTGGAGGACTACCGCATCGTGCGCTCCTATGGCACCGACAGTCATGGCACCCTGCAGCCGATGCTGCTCGCCACCAGTCGCGGCGCCCGGGCCAAGGCGGTAGCCGACGGCGACGTACGCTTCGCCGGCAGCATGCGCCAGCTTGGCCGCGTAATCATCGTGCATCATGCTAACAACCTGCAGAGCGTCTACGCCCTGTGCGACAAGCTGCTGGTGGATGACGGTACGCGAGTTAGCCGCGGCACACCGCTGTGCGAAATCGGCTTCAGTAACGCCACGGAGCGTTTCGACCTTCTGTTTGACATGCGGCTCGGCGGCAAGCCTATCGACCCCCGCCGAGTGCTGCGTTAGCGCCATGCCGACGGAGGCTTGGGAACGGCTGTTAGCAGTGCCGGCACTGTATCGCTACTGCGGCGTGCTGGGCGAGCCCGAGGCCAGCGAGGCCCTGGCCAGGCTGAACGCGGAGCTGGATTGGCAGCGCCCCAGTCTGCGTCTGTATGGGCGCGAGCATCCTATTCCCCGCCATCAGGTGTGGATGGGCGAGCCCGAAGCACGTTATCGCTACTCGGGACGTGACTTTCAGCCGCAGGCCTGGCACCCGGCTGTCACCGCCATACGCGAGCGCATATACCGCCTGCTGTCGTCTCGAGGTATCGAAACCGGCTTCAATAGCGTCCTGCTCAACCGCTATGCCGACGGCCATGAGCGCATGGGCTGGCACAGCGACGACGAGCCCGAACTCGGCGTGGATCCCGTTATTGCCGCCGTTACGCTGGGCAGCGAAAGGCCGTTGCGGTTTCGCTGGAAACACGGAGTTGGCGAGGCTTTCAACGTCTGGCTACCACATGACAGCCTGCTCCTGATGGGATTCGGCTGCCAATCGAGCCTGCAGCACGCCCTGCTGCCAAGACGCATTCCCGGGCTCCGTATCAGCCTCACATTTCGCCGTGTCCTGTCGCATGCCGAGCGTCACTGAGACGCAGGATCAGCGCGCCTGACGATAGAGACCCCATAGCGTCGTGATCAGCAACCCGTAGACCAGCCCGCCGACAGGGTACGCAAGAAAGCTGTAAGTCAAGCCGAAGTCGATGAAAGCGACCGGCACCAAGGTACCCGCCACCGCCAGGGCCCGCTGTTCGCCTGAACCTGAACCGACACCGCGAGCGAACAGCCACAGCGGAGCGAAATAGAGTGCCAGCAGGGCCAGCAGCCCCGGCAGCCCCCGCTTGACCCATGCATCGAGAATGTCGTTGTGAGCGTGCCAGAAACGTCCCAGTGCTGGGTCCTGCTCTCCCTCCGCACCGCGCTCACGCATGGCAGCCTGATAACCGCTGCTACCCCAGCCCAGCAGCGGGCGCTCCAGTATCAGTTGTGAAGAGCCTCGCCACATTTCCAGCCTGGCACTGACCGAGGTCATCTCGTCATCGCCCGCCACATACTGGCGAACGCTGTTGATCGCATTGTCGACTCGCGTCGCCACGCCGGTTTGCGGCATCGCATACAGGCTGCCCAGCAGTGCCATCAATGCCGCCACCAATGACACCCGCCAGCCCAACGACAGACGACGACCGTGCCCCCGATAGAGCACCCAGATGGCCAGCGGCAAACCGATCCAGCCCCCGCGCGAACCGGACAACGCCGAAGTGAGCAGGCCAGCCAGCCCACCGGCTATCAAGAGAAGCGACCACGACCAGCGATCGCGACGGGCAAAGGACCAACTCAAGCCAGCGAAGCACAGCAATCCCATCAGCAGCCCCAGGTTGCCGAACAGGATGGCGTGCAGCGGCTCGTGACCGTTGGCACGCGCGGTACCCTCGACCACGCGCTGCCACAGGGCCCAGGCGCTTGCCGCCAAACTGCCCAAGGCCAAGCCCGCCCACAGCCAGGTGGCAGGAACCCTGGCTCTGGCGAAAGCCATCAGTCCGACCGCGACGAGCGCGAAGGGCCAGGCGACGGCCAGGCCAGCGGTGCCTTCACCGTGCACCAGGAGCATGCCGACCCAGATCAGGCCTTGCAGCACCATTGCGGCAACGAGCAACAGGTCCTCGCGTCGCGGAAACGCGTCGATCTGCCCCTCCTCACCAAGCCAGGCTGCCGCCAGCAACAGCAGTGGCACGAGGACGAGGACTCCCCACGGCAGCGCCAGCATCGACGCCCCCAAGGTAAGTATGGCCAGAGCTGACAACCAGGCCTGGCACTGCTCTTTAACACTACACGACATGGCTCTGGGGAGCGGCCGACAGGAATTTTCTTCGATCATGGCAATGGCTCATCCGTTGATACGTTGCCGTCAACGACGCTCGGAGGAACTGCCCTCCTGGCTCCCCTGGCGCCGTACTGGAAAATGACCTCTCATAGAATAGTGAAGTCGACACCCACCCGAACGGTTCCCAAACTCCTTCACTCGACGGTGACGGACTTGGCCAGATTGCGCGGTTGGTCGACATCGGTTTCGCGCGCTACCGCCACATGGTAGGCCAGCAGCTGCAACGGCAAGGAGTAGACGATAGGTGCCAGGAAGCGGCAGCAGCCGGGCACCCTGACGACCCTCATGCCCTCCTCCTGCTCCAGCCTGCTTTCGGGATCGGCAAAGACCACCAGCTGACCGCCACGCGCCCGCACCTCCTGCAGGTTGGACTTGAGCTTGTCGATCAGTTCGTCCATCGGCGCCAACGCCACTACTGGCATGTTGCCATCGATCAGCGCCAGCGGGCCATGCTTCAACTCTCCGGCGGGATAAGCCTCGGCATGAATGTAAGAGATCTCCTTGAGTTTGAGCGCCCCTTCCAGGGCAATCGGCATCTGGGCACCGCGGCCCAGGAACAGGGTATGGCGGTAGTCGACGAAGCGCTGGGCCAGCTCGGCGATTTCGGCATCGAGCTGCAGCGTGTCGCCCAGCAAGGTCGGCAGGTAGCGCAGACGATGCACCAGCCTGGCCGTCAGGCCCTGGTCGCCGCCACGCAGTTGACGCAGTGCCAGGGCCACCAGCATCAGCGAGGTCAACTGGGTAGTGAAGGCCTTGGTCGAAGCCACGCCTATCTCGGGGCCGGCATGGGTCATCAGGCTGAGGTCGGACTCGCGCACCAGCGAGCTGCCCGGCACGTTGCAGATCGATAGCGTACCGGCGTAATTCTCGCCCTGACGTTTGCGTGCATGACGCAGGGCGGCCAGGGTATCGGCCGTTTCGCCCGACTGCGACAGGGTCAGCAGCAGCGTACCCGGGGGGGCCACCACGTCGCGGTACCGGTACTCCGAAGCGATCTCCACCTGGCACGGTACGCCGGCCAGTGCTTCGATCCAGTAGCGCGCCACCATGCCGGCATGATAGCTGGTGCCGCAGGCGACGAGATGGATCTGACGGGTCTTGCCGAGGAGCTGGCGGGCCTGAGGACCGAAAGCCTCGATCAGCACCTGATCGCTGCCCAACCGCCCCTCCAGGGCGTTGGCCACGGCCACCGGCTGCTCATGAATCTCCTTGAGCATGTAGTGGTCGAACTCACCCTTGCCGACCGCCTGATCGTCATGTTCGTAGCGCAGTACTTCGCGTACCACGGGGACGCGCTGCCTCTCGAGGTCGAGCCCATATACGGCGCAGCCTTCGCGCGTCGCTTCCACCAGGTCGCCATCTTCGAGATAGACGAAGCGATCGGTCACCGTCAGCAACGCCAGCGGGTCGGAGCCCAGATAGCAGCCATTTTCGCCGACTCCCACCACGAGCGGACTGCCATGGCGCGCGCCCACCACGCGATCGGGTCTGTCGGCATCGATCACGCCCAGGGCATAGGCCCCTTCGAGCCGCGCTACCACCATCTCGACCGCCTTCAGCAAATCACCATGACCTTGCAATGCATGCTCGATCAGATGCGCCACAACCTCGGTGTCGGTCTGGGAAGTAAATACATAACCATGCGTGGTTAGCTCGGCTTTGAGCTCATGGTGATTCTCGATGATACCGTTGTGTACGACGGCAATACGCCCCGACACGTGAGGATGGGCGTTGTCCTGGCTGGGTTCGCCATGGGTAGCCCAGCGAGTGTGGGCCACCCCGGTCATGCCCGTCAGCGATGAAGACGACAACAGCTGCTCCAGCGCCGCCACCTTGCCCACTTCCCGGGCACGACCCAGCTTGCCAGGAGCCTCCACCAGGGCGACGCCGGCTGAGTCATAGCCCCGGTATTCCAGGCGCCTGAGACCTTCCATCAAGATAGGCAGGACATTGTCTGTACCCACTGCAGCTACGATGCCACACATGTTCTCTTCTCCATGAACGGTGCCACGACCTCGTGCCGCGTGCACTAGGGCAATGAATTCTCGGTGCGATATGCCGGCTGCGACGAGACCGGCTGGCAGCCATCCCGAGTCGACAGATTTTCACAAGGTGCGCCTACCTGTGCCGCTCCAGCACCGGCCGCAACGGCGTCACGGTCATCTTCGGGCCCACCACCTGGGCTTCGCGACGGCGCTTTTCCAGCCATACCAGGTCGACGATCTCACCCTCCGGCCGGTAGGCCGTCGGGGCCTCCAGCAACAGGCTACGAATACCGTCGTGATGAAAGTTGCGGCACGCCTCGAACAGCCGGTCAAGGTAGCCCTCGAGACGCGGCCATTCCCAGAAGACCTCCTGGGCCGTCATGATGCGCGGGTGCGAGGTGGCTGCGACGTCATTGCCCACCAACAGCTCCTCGTAGAGCTTCTCTCCCGGACGCAGGCCGCTGAAGGCGATGGCGATATCGCCATCGGGACTATACTCGTCGCGCACCTTCAGCCCCGATAACCGCACCATCTGGCGCGCCAGGTCGGCGATACGTACCGGCTCGCCCATGTCGAGCACGAAGACGTCGCCACCGCGTGCCATCGCACCGGCCTGTATCACCAACTGGGCCGCCTCGGGAATGGTCATGAAGAAACGCGTGATGTCCGGGTGGGTGACGGTAATCGGACCGCCCGCCTGGATCTGTTCACGAAACAGCGGCACCACCGAGCCGCTGGAACCCAGCACATTGCCGAAGCGCACCATACAGAAGCGGGTGGCATCCTGATGCTTGGCAAACGCCTGGCAGATGAGCTCGGCCAGGCGTTTAGTGGTACCCATCACGTTGGTCGGTCGTACCGCCTTATCGGTGGAAACCAGCACGAAGGTCGGGACCCCAGCCTCCATCGCCGCCCGGGCGGCGGAGAGCGTGCCGAAGACGTTGTTCTGCACCCCCTCGACCACGTTGTGCTCGACCATCGGCACATGCTTGTAAGCGGCCGCATGGTAGACGGTTTGCACTTGGTAGGCCTTCATCACCGCAGTCAGCCGCTTGCGATGCTGCACCGACCCCAGTAGCGCTTCGATGCTTACCTCGAGCCCTTCAGCCTTGGCGATGCGGCGCAGCTCCTGCTCGATGCGGTAGAGGGAATATTCGGAGATATCGAGCAGCAGCAGCCTCTTGGGACCGTGACGCAGGAGCTGACGACAGAGTTCGGAACCGATGGATCCTCCCGCCCCGGTCACCAGCACCTCCTTGTCGCGAATGTTGGCGTCCATCAGAGTGGGATTGGGCGGCACCGGATCGCGCCCGAGCAGGTCCTCGACCGCCACGTCACGGACCTCGCTGATCCTGGCCCGCCCGGTCACCATGTCGGCCACGCCGGGAATCGTCTGGACCGGAAAGCCCTGGGGCTCGAGCTCGGCGAGAATCTCGCGGCGGCGCTCGCGACTCACGCTGGGCATCGCCAGCAGCACCCGTTCGGCACCGTAAGTGTCGGACAGGTACCCCAGTTGGCGTGGCGGGTAGACCTTGAGCCCCTCGATATAGGTGTTCTGCAGGCTCACGGTGTCGTCGACGAAGGCGATCGGCAGATACTCTTGGCCATGGCTGAGCGACACGGCTAATTGCCGCCCTGCAGAACCGGCACCGTAGATCACCACGCGCGGCTTATGGCGAATCTGGCTGCGCAGATAAATGGCGCGCAGTCCGAAGCGCACCCCACCGATGGTCAGCAGCGCCAGCATGGCGTAGATGAAGGGCACGCTGCGGGGAATGCCGAGGGCGAAGAGGTAGCTTGCCAGTGGCAGCGACAGCGCCGACACCACTACCCCGATCACCACGGCGCGGATCGCCTTGGGTCCCAGGTAGCGGATCACCGCACGATAGAAGCCAAGCCTCACATAGATCGCGAGACTCAGCGGGATCATGATCAACAGCGCCATCCATGTGCGCACTTCCACCAATGGCGCCCAGTCCTCCAGGCGCAGCAGCATGGCCAGCAGAAAGCTCGCGGCGATCAGCACGCAATCGACCACAAGTTGAATGGTGCGCTTCTGCCGTCTGGGCAGGCGGAACAGGGATTGCAGTAGATTTCGCATATCGTCTCTCCATGACCGCGAGCGCCGAGGCGCCCGCCTCACTCCGGCATCAGGCGCAGGCCTGCTCCATGATCTCCTCGAGCACCGCGCAGGTCCGCGCGATCTCGTCCTCGGTCAGCGTCGGATGACAAAGGAACATCAGACTGGTCTCGCCCAGTTCATGGGCGACGGGGAGCGGTCGTTCTGGCCGCCAGCCGGTGCCCTCGAACGCTTTTTCCCGATACACCTCCGAACAGGAACCCGAAAAGCACGGCACTCCGGCGGAATTGACCTCGGCCATAATGCGATCGCGATCCCAGCCCGGCGCCAGCCGATCGGGTTCGACGAAGACGTAACACTTGTAGGCAGCGTGATCGCAGTGAGGCGGTACCTCGGGCACACGCAGGCCAGGGCTCCTGGCCGCCGCCTGCCAGATGCGCCGTGCATTGGCCTGCCGTGCGGGTTTCCATTGCGCCATGCGGTCCAGCTGGATACGACCGATGGCGGCCTGCATCTCGGTGAGTCGCCAGTTGGTGCCGAAACTTTCGTGCAGCCAGCGGAAGCCGGGTGGATGCTTGCGCCGATACACCGCCTCCCAGCTCTTGCCGTGGTCCTTGAAGGCCCACATGCGTTGCCATAGGTCGCTATCGCTAGTGGTGACCATGCCGCCCTCGCCGCCGGTAGTCATGATCTTGTCCTGACAGAACGACCAGCAGCCGACATGCCCGATGCTGCCTACGCTGCGCCCGCGGTAACGCGCCCCATGGGCCTGGGCACAGTCCTCGATCACATAGAGCCCATGTCGCTCGGCCAGGGCCATGAGTTCATCCATCTCGCAGGGCCAGCCGGCCAGGTGCACGGCAACGATTGCCCGGGTGCGTGGCGTGATCTTCTCGGCCACGCTCGTCGCGGTGACGTTCTGCGAATCACGATCGACATCGGCGAATACCGGCCTGCCGCCGGAGGTGACGATGCTCGAGACCGATGCCAGGAAGGTGCGCGACGTGACGATCACTTCGTCGGCCGGGTCCTCGCCGATGCCGAGCCCGCGCAGGGCGAGGTCGAGCGCAACGGTACCATTGGCCACGGCAATGGCATATTCGCTGCCGGCGAAGTGGGCGAACTCACGCTCGAACTGGCGGCATTCTTCGCCGGTCCAGTAGTTGACCCGGTTGGAAAGCAGCACGCGGCTCGCCGCATCCGCCTCTTCGCGGGTGTAGCAAGGCCAAGGGGAAAAGGGTCCGTTGAGCATCACGATCTTCCTTGTGGAGAAAGCAGGTCGAAACGCAGCACGTTCGAGGCACCGGGAGGAATTTCATCGTCATCGTCATCGTCTACGTCATTCGATGGCAATAGCGGGCGGGCCGGCACACCCGCCACGACGAGATGGCCTGCGACTTCGGAGACTACCGCTGCTCCGGCACCGACCATCACGCCTTCACCGATGGCCACACCCTGACGCACCACCGCACCGGCGCCGATCCAACTGGTGCGGCCTATCTCGACGTCGCCTGCCACGTTGGCGCCTGGAGCCACGTGCACGCAGGCACCCAGGCGACAATCGTGATCCACGGTAGCGGCGGAATTGACAATGCTGCCCATGCCGAGTTCGGCAAAGGCATTGATAATCGCCCCCGCCATGACCACGCTGCCCGGTCCGAGACTCGCCATCGGGCTGACCGTGGCACGTGGATGCACCAGCGAGACGACCCTGGCGCCATGTGCCAGTAAGGCATCCAGTTTGGCTTCGCGGATGGCGTTGTGCCCAATGGCCACTACCACGCCTTCGAAACTGGACAGGTCGTGCAGCAGCATCGGCAAGGTGCCTTGCACTTCCCAGTGCTCATGACGGGTCTTCTCCGGCCAGGCATCGTCATAGAAGACCAGGTCCTGCCAACCGGCGTGAATGGCGATGTCAGCGACCACCTTGCCATGGCCGCTGGCTCCGAGGATGGCGAGACGACGACGATTACTCATGATGATGACCTCCGCGGAACCTCGGCATGGCGACATCCCCGTCGTGGGCGATGCCTTCTCGAACCAATACTTTCTTCATCGTGAGCAGCAGGATGCGCAGATCCAGCCACAGCGAGCGGTGGTCGACGTACCACACGTCGAGTTCGAACTTCTGCTCCCAGGAGAGCGAGTTGCGGCCATTGACCTGAGCCCAGCCGGTCACACCCGGGCGCACTTCGTGGCGCCGGGCCTGGCGTGGCGTATAGAGCGGCAGATACTCCATCAATAGCGGACGCGGTCCGACCAGGCTCATATCGCCCTTGAGCACGTTCCAGAGTTCCGGCAGCTCATCGAGGCTGGCAGCGCGCAGCCGTTGCCCCAGGGGTGTCAGGCGTGCCGCATCGGGGAGCGGCTTGCCGTCGCGGTCGACGGCGTCGCGCATGGTGCGGAACTTGATCATCTCGAAGGCGCGGCCGTGTCGCCCTGGACGGGTCTGGCGGAACAGCACCGGCGAGCCAAGTCTCAGCCGCACCAGCAATGCCACCGTGATCATCAACGGCAAGAGCAGCGCAAGCGCTACCAGGGAGACCACGATATCGAACAGTCGCTTCATTGCTTCTCATCCATGACGTCGTTCATGATGCCGGCCAGGCGCTCGGCCAGGATCCGGTAGTCGTAGACGGCTTCCATATGGGTCCGCCCAGCCTGTCCCATGCGTGCGCGCTCCTCGGGCGACAGCGCCACCAGCCGCTTGATCGCCTCGGCCAGGGCCAGCGGGTCCTCGGGCGGGACCGTGATACCGGCCCCGGCCTCGGCAACCGGATCATTGATCGCCGCCGAGGCAATGATCACGGGGCGCGCAGCGGCCATGTAATCGAACAATTTGTTCATGCTGATACCGAAGCGATAGAGCTGCGGCAGGTCGCGTACCGTGATCACGAAGGCATCGGCCTCGCGGGCCAGCGCCGGAATCTCGCGCTTGGGCACCGGCGGTTCGAAGCGCAGCCAGCGTCCATCCAGCCCCAACCTACTGGCCTGCCCCATCAGCTCATTCTTGGCCGGTCCGTCGCCGATCAGGCGCAGCTGCACCGGTACCTTGCCATCGACGCTGTCCGCCTTGACGATCGCCATGGCCTCCAGCAGGTCGGAGAGCCCGTTGGCTTCGCCGTGGCTGCCGAAGTACATCAATGAAAGCGGCATCTCGGGTGGCCGCGGCGCGGGCGGACTCGGTGCGGGAAACTCGGCAAGATCGACCCCGTTGGAGAGCCACACCACACGCTCCTCGGGTACGCCCAGCGGAGCGATATAGTCCACCGCCCGTGGCAGCAGAGTGAGCACGCGGCGGGCACGGCGATAGAGGAAGGTTTCCAGCCTGCGTAGCACCCGAGTCACCGCCGCCCCCTCCCGTAGCCGGCCCATGTCGATCAGGGTCTGGGGCCAAAGGTCGCGTACCTCGAAGACGAACGGTACCCGGTGGCGACGCGCCAGCCACCAACCGGCAAGGGCGGCGAAGGGATGCACGCTCGAGCCGATGATCAAGTCGGGCCGCTCTAGCCCCGCCAGGTGCGCCGGCCTTATCGACTGCCAGGCGTACTCCAGCATGTTCTTCATGCGCCCACCGCCGTTGCCCCGGTAGCTGGAGGTGCGCAGCCACAGGAAACGCACGTCGCCGCAGGTCTCCAGCCGCCAGGACTCGTCCGGCGCGAGCCGCTGCTCACCGCTGGGATGATCGACGCTGGAGGCAATTAAGGTTGCGCTCCAGCCATGTGCCGGCAGGTGCCGGGCGAGCTGATAGTGACGAGCCCCGCCAGCCGCATCCGGGTGCTTGGCATAGTGGTTCAGGATCCAGACGTGTTTCATGAAGTCCTCGGTCAGCGGGAAAGGCCGCGATAGGTATCCAGCAGCTTGCGTTCCTCCTGCTCCCAGTTGTAGTGCTCGGTCACGGCCCGCTGGCCGTTCTTGCCCATTTCACGGGCACGTTCGGGATGGGTCACGATGTAATCGATGGCATCGGCGATCGCAGCGGGATCGAGCGGGTCCACGCACAGCCCGCAATCGCTGCCTTCGACGATCTCGCGCCAGAGCGGGAAATTCGAGGCGATCACCGGCAGACCGGCGCTCATGTACTCGAACATCTTCACCGGCAAGGCATCGAGGTAGTTGATGATGGGGTGGAGCGTCACCAGGCCGGCGATCGAACTGGCCATGACCCGGCGCACACCGGCACGATCGAGGTAGCCGTGTGGCTCGACCCGTGCCCAGCCGGCGTAGGTCATCACCTCCTGCTCGAGAGCGAGCGTCTTGAAATCGCCGGCGAGCTGCAGCCGGCATTCCTGCTCGACCAGCTCCATCGCCCGTACGATCTCACGAATGCCGCGGACCTCGGCGATGCCGCCCACATAGCACACCCCCAGCGGCTGACCCGCACTAGCGGTCAGGCGCGCATCGGGCGCGCCGTCGAGTTCGCCCAGCATGGGAAAATTATTGACGTCCACGACTCGGGGATGGAACTCGCTGAAACGATCGCGGATGTAGGGCGTCGCCGCCACGATGACATCGAAATGACGGCAGACTCGCCGCTGATAGGCCTCGACACCGCGCGAAAGCACTTGCCGGGTGGCCTTGCCCAGATAGTGCTTGGCCAGCATCTGGCGCGGCAGGTCCTCATGGGCGTCATAGACCACCTTCTTGCCAAGCCGCTTCAAGCGCCGCCCCACCGGGAACAGCTCGGGATCATGCAGGTGGTAGAGGTCGGCATCCAGCTCTCTGGCCCGCTCATAGACGCGACGCGTGGTCTTGACGACACGATTGAGACGTCCGGGCAGGTGCCCCACGTCGACGATGGAAACCCCATCGCGCTCCTCGTTACCCACGCCATCAGCGACGACCAGCGTCACCGGATAGCCGTCGGCGGCCAGCGAGCGGCACTGCTTGTGGAAGATACGCGTGTCATAGCGCGGATGGGCGGAAGTCAGGTGAACCACTTTCATTATCGTTGCGTCCTTGTAAATCCCTGGCAGCGTCATGCCCCGGTTCGTCGTGGTGGAAACCGTTGGTGACGGCCTGCTGCGTGTCAGTGCTGCCGCGCTCCTGGCGCGAGGCGACAACGGCATTGGCGAAGGCCCCCCAGCCGAGTGCCGGCAGCGGCCAGAACACCGGCTTGGCCAGCACCATCAGCAGCAGACAGACGAAGTTGATGGAGAAGGCGAACACCCAATCGGCGCTGCGATCACCCATGAGGATCAAGCGGTAGGCGGCACCGACGAAGGCGGAAAGCGTCAGACCGACATAGAGGGCGAAGCCCAGCAGACCGTAGTTGACCCAGGCCGACAGCATGCTGTGGGCATAGCCGCCGGTCACATCCGCCGAGGCGATATGGCCCCCGAAGCGGCCCAGCAGCGGGCTTGCGAGGATCTGCTCTACGGCTCGCTGCCCCAGGTTCTGGCGCGCCAGCCACGAACTGGTCCCCGACAGGTCGAATATCTGCAGCTGCCGACTGCCGGCCAATGCCTCGAACTGACTCACCACCAGTGCGATCAGGACGGCAACCACCGCCAGCAGCGTGAGCATGTATTTGACGCTCATGCCCGCCCACAGCATCAGCAGCAGCGCCGTCAGCGCAATGAAGGCATAGAGTTCAGAGCGCGCGCCCAGCACGAACATGACGAAGGCCCCGAGTACGATCAGAACGGCACGCACCACGGCCCGTTCGTTGACCGCGATCAGGAACAACAGCAGCACCAGGGCGCTGCGTGCATAGCCCTGGTAGGTAGAGACGCTATCGCCCGCCTCGACTTCGGCCTCGATCATGCGCCGGGCGAAGAACATCCACTGGCCGGTGGTGGCCACATGCAACATCAGGTAGCCGGCAATCAGCACGAAGGCGATCCAGAAGGCGCGTGTCAATCGTGGCGAATCGAGCGGTACGCGATAGCCCAGCACGAACAGCACCAACCACAGCACCAGTGTCTCGATGGTCTGTGTCAGCGCCGCCCGCATCACGCTGCCCCCGATCAGGCCGTAGTTGCCGACCGACCACAGCAGCACATAAGTGAAAAAGGACAGCGTGACCAGTGCATAGCCTCGGGTCGTGGCCAGCAGGACGTACAGTTGGGACGGCAGCAGCGCGCAATAGACGACGAACATCAACACCGACACCACCCCGAACAGGCCACCCAGCACCGGTGGAATCATCCCCATCGCCACCAGAGTGTGATAGAGAATGAAGCCCGGAAATAGCACATAGAAACCGATGGCCGAGGCGCGTGTCGTCAGTGCGTCACCGGACAGGACCATGCCGATACTCCTGTATCGCTCAGTCGGCCAGCACGCGCTCGTAGAGCTCGCGCTGGGCCGTCGTGGTCAGTTCCGAGTTGTGCCACAGCAAGGTGAAGACACCGCCTATGGCGCGGCAGCGCGCCTTGAGCCTGCTGAAGCACTCGAAGGCCTCCTCCCCTGTGCCGAGCCCGAGATAGAGCGGTGAGATCACCGAAGCCTCCATGGCGATAAGCGGCCGGATGCGCAGCGCCAAGGGCTCACCCTTGACCGGGTCGAAAGCCGGATAATCAAAGCAGGTGCCACAGCGAAACCCGGGCGATTCGGCGTAACCCAGCGTGGTGTCGTAGTCCAGGCCGGCCTGCACGTAGCCCTGCAGCGTCAGCGGCATTTGCCAGCGCAGGTAGTGCATGCGCCCGCCCCACTGCGCCTGCTCGATTCCCTCCTCGGCGCACACCCGATGCAAGCGCACGGCCTCGTTGGCCAGCTCCTTGGGGTTGCGGAAGGTGTGGTAGCTGGGGTGCAGACCGATCTCATGGCCGCGCGCATGCATGCGTCGCATCAGATCACGCATGGCCGGATGCTCCGGCTCGTAGTCGGCATCCTTGCGCGGATCGGTTCGGCCGCAAATGAAGTAGAAGGCGCTGGTCAGGCCATGACGCTCGGAGACGTCCATCAGCCAATCAAAGGTATTGAGCGGGTCCAGCGAATGCAGCCGACGGCGGGTACTCAACCGAACCCAGGGACCGACCAGCAGCGCCTGTGGGCGGCGATGCAACAGGACGTCGCCCAGCATCGCCCGCGCTAGCTTGATGTCACGGGCGAAGCCGTAGCGGCTGGGACGATCGACATCGTGGGTCGGGCGCTGTTCGAACACGTGCTGGCGCAGCTGTATCCCCGGCCACTGGCGTTGAATCACCTGACCGAGCACCGCCAGCCATTCATCGACCACGGGCCTGTCCAGATAGCCGTGGCGGCCGGCATGGGAAGCACTGGCGGGGAAGCGGCAATGGCGATCGAGGACCTGAGCGTCGACCTCCTCCTGCCGCGACAGCATCCAATAGGTCATGCCGAGGATGTCGTAGTGAATCGTCAGTCCTCCCGCCATCGGCTCGACCAGCGGCTGCGGCAGGCTGGCGGCACCCGGGGCCGGCAACGGCAGGTCGAGCGGCGCGCGGAAACCTTCGGCCGTCGCATCCCACTGACAGTGTGGAAGCTCTCCGCCAGCCAGATAGAACCCCGGCTGCAGCCGATCGAAAAGGACGTGTCCCGGTGCCTCGGCGTGGCGAAGATAGAGCCGTTCCGGCCCATCGCGTTCCAGCTTCAACGGCAGTCCGAAGCGTTCCTGCAGTATCTGTTCCAGCCAGGCAAGGACCGGCTCACTCGAGCTGACACCCGAAGCAACCACGGTCAGATTATCCGTCACACAGGACGGATTCAGGGAGGCGTTCGGCCGCTCCGGGGAATTCCTGTCGTAAAGTGCAGTCATTTCATTCACTTGGATTCCCTCTTCATCAGTGTGCGGGCCGTGACGTATGCCTCTCGGGCCAGCTGACGAATGCCCCGCTGGCTGATCGTGTAGTGGCATACCAGTCGCCCGCCCCATGCCTCTTTCATCTCCGCCACCGGCGCAATGTTGGCGCCGATGAAGTCGAAGACGGTGCAGCCTTGGCGTTCGAAGAAATTCAGCGCCTCCTCTGCGACCAGGTTGTTGACGCCGTCCTTCATGGCTTCGGTCTTCATCCCCGCCGACCATGCCAAGGCATGGCCCCCCGGCATGTACAGACAGACCCGCGTACCCATCGCCTCGCCCTCAGTACTACGTGCCAGGAAGCAGACGAAATGCTCCGGCCCCATCAGCTCGGCCAGGCGTGAGAGTTCAGCGGCATCCAGGCGATAGTCGAACCCCTTGCGGGCCTCCGGGCCCGCCAGGCAGTCGGCCACCGCGTGGTAGTCCTCGGTGACTTCGCAGTGATAGCCGAGCCGGCGGCATTTGCGCGCCTTCTTGCGCGCGTTGGGGTCGATGGCGTCTTCGCGCGTGGCGATGTCCAAGTGGTAGGTGAAGCGCGGGCGTGCCGCCATGTTGGCCCACTCGAAGGGACGCACGTCGTCAGCCACCGAGGAGAGGCTCAAGCTGCCACCGAACTCGCACTGCTGCAGGTATTCGGCCAGCCGGGTCAGGGCCAGACGTTTACGCCGATTACGCGAGGCGGGCCGCTCGCCGGCGCACTGGAAGTCGATCGGCAGATGAGGGTTGCGCGGCGGCGTCACCAGGCGACCCTGATGGTTACGGTAGAGCACCGTATCGAGCCGCCAGCCATCACCCTTGTCGGGAGTGAATGACAACGATTCGGCCGTCAGATCCCAGCGTTGCTCGTTGAACCGGATCCATCCGGGATGGAACAGCGGGTCGGTTCTCTTGTGCATGTCTTCCACACTCAATGTCCTTCCTGGAACCAGCGAATGAGATACAGGCGTTCGGCCCGCATAGCGGTGTCGTGGTAGCGTTCGACCGGCACGAACCCCAGCTTTTTCGCCGATACGAGCGAAGGAGCATTGTCCGTCGAAATACGCGATGAGACGCCCTCGAGCCCGTGTCGCCCGAAGTGTTCTATTGCCAACTTTCTGAGCTCAGTTGCCACGCCTTTTCCGGCAATGTCCGGCCTCACCCCGATAAACCCTTCATGCACGGTATGCTCGGCTCGATCCCGGGCATTCACATAGAACATGTCGATTCCAACCACTTGCGTGGCGTTGGACTCTTCGACTGCCGCGACAAACAGCAGCTTGTCGCCTGCAAGTCGAAAAATCAGCCGCTGTGGCCAAGCCAATCGCCTGCCGTCATGTAGCGCGACATAGAGCGCCATAGCCTCTTCGTATTCATGTTTCCGCATGCCGCGATACAAGATCGCTCCCGCCTGGACGGGCTCACACCTCGCCAAACGGTTGGCCATAATCAGACTATCGCGTATCACACGAAGCCCAGTGACGAGTGCTCTCGCATGCTTGATAAAACGTTTCATTGGCTAAAGACCTCACGCCGCCTGGCTGCCGAAGGGAGGAACCGCCTCGTGACGAATGCGCAACCACACCCAGCCTGCCGATAAAGGCACCATGCCGGCGATAAACCAGGCTAGGGAAAGGCTTTCACGGAGATACAGTACGATCAACGGCAGAGAAAGAAGCGAGAACATGGCCAGGTTCACCAGCTCGAAACGCATACTGCGTGCGAACGAAACGTCGACCTTGGCGAAGAACCATGCCTGTTGGAGCAGATAGACGACGGCACTGACCACGGCGAAAGCAAGAATCGCCGTATCCGCCTCAGCTCCTGCAACAAAGAGTCCAAACAACAAACCGAAACGCGCCACGAGCATAAATAGCTGAGCCAACATGGCATCGCGCTGAAGCTCAAGAACGCTCGCCAGCATGGACAATGGCGACCATTGAAACTGGATATACAGCCAAGGCAGCATCCACTGGGCATAAATACCCGCCTTTCTCCATTCTTCGCCGAAAATGTTCGCGAAGAATTCGGGGCCGATGATCATGAGGGAAACCAGAGGCGGAATTCCCAGGATAGCGAGTTTCCTGTGTAACGACTCAACCAGCGCAGGTAGCTCATTCCTGCGTCTGGCTTCCGGCGCGTGCGACAGGAAGACATTACCCACAGCCTGCCCTATCAGACTGACCGGCATCGTCAGGATACGCAGCGTCAAGCCATACAAACCGGCAACCGTGGCTCCGTAGAGCGCGACGAAGACGATTGGCGCCAACTGTAGGCTGCCGGTATTGAACAGGCCGGTCCAGGTCGAGTAGATCGGAAAGTTCTTGTAACGCCGTGCCTGAAACACAATGTCCACTAAAGAACAGCGTCGAAACTCGGGACGAGACAGCGCGGATAGTGCCAGCCCGGTGGCGCCGACGCCTTGGCCGGCCGCCTGGCCGCCCAGCAGACCGACCGGCCCCAACGGTGAGGCGCCAATCTGCATGCCCAGTGTACCCAGCGCCTGCCAGATCCGCGTGCGCGCTATCTGGTCGAAGCGCCCGACTCTCACTGCCCACTTGTTGAACACTTGGTAGGTGCCAATGAGCAGGATGCCAAAGGGCACCAGCCACAAGTAAGACGCAAGATCGGGGAGGCCGAGCGCTAAAGCGATTGGCGCGGACCAAAACAACACGCCGAATGCCGCAAGGACCGTTGTTACCACGATACAGAGCAGCCCGAGCAACGCCAGGTTGGCCGCATCCTGATCATCCTCGGGTAACGGAATCGCCAGCTCGTAGCGCCCGGCAGCCAACACCGTAAAAAGTGCCAGGAAGGCGGTGAAGACAGCCAGCAGGCCGAAATCCTCCGGGGTATACAGCCGGGTCAGCAGCGGCGCGGCGGCGATGGTCAGCAGTTGTGCCCCCGCCGTGCCGCCCACCAACACGCTGACCCCACGGGCGAAGGCATGGGTCGGTAGCAGACGTCTTGCCGGTATGACGAGCCGATTCAGCACGTGATGTCTCTCCCTGACAGCTGGCTCAGGCAACCGCTTCCCCGAGCGCCGTGACAATGCGCTCCTGATCTTCTGCCGTGAGGTACGGATGCATCGGCAGGTTGACCACACGACGCGAGGCCGCATTACCGATCGGCAGGTCGACCCCCGGGTCGGCCACCGCCGGCTGCTTGTTGAGCGGGATCGGGTAATGCACGGCGGTGGGAATGCCGGCCTCAGCCAGGCGCGCGACTACCACCTCGCGATCGTCGACCTCCACCGTGTACTGAGCGTATGCGCTGGTGTTGTGGTCTTCCACATGGGGCGACGCGAAGCCGTGTGCACGCAGCAGGCGGCCATAGCGCTCGGCGACCTGCTCACGCAGCTTGAGCTCCTCATCGAGGATGCCAAGCTTGGGCAGCAGGATAGCGGCTTGCAGCGTGTCCAGGCGGCTGTTGACACCGATCCGGACGTGGTAGTAACGCCGCCCCTGGCCGTGACGGGCGATCTGGCGCAGCACCTTGGCCAGTTCGTCGTCGTCGGTGAACAGTGCCCCGCCGTCGCCGTAGCAACCCAGCGGTTTGCTGGGGAAGAAGGAAGTCGTGGCGATCTGCGACAGGCTGCACGAGCGACGTCCGCGATAGGTGGCCCCGAAACTCTGGGCTCCGTCCTCGATCACCGGAATGCCATGACGTTGGGCAATCTCGTTGATGGCATCCATGTCGGCACACTGGCCATACAGCGACACCGGAACGATCGCGCGCGTGCGCGGTGTGATGGCGGCCTCCAGCTTCCCCGGGTCGAGCAGGTAAGTACGCGGGTCGACGTCGACATAGACGGGGCGTGCCCCAAGCAGCGCCACCGTCTCGGCAGTGGCGATATAGGTGAAGCCCGGAGTGATCACCTCGTCGCCGGGTGCGATGCCCAACGCCATCTGAGCGATCTGCAACGCGTCGGTGCCGTTGGCACAGGTGATGCAGTGGCGCACGCCGACGTAGTCGGCCAGACGCATCTCCAGCTCTTCCACCTCGGGCCCAAGGATGTACTTGCCATGCTCCAGTACGTTGCGGATTCCGGCGTTGATACGCTCCCGGATGCGCACCTGCTGGGCCTTGAGGTCGATGAAATCCATGCGACGGGCATCCTTGCCGGCGGTGGTGGATCCTTGCTGTGCGGGGATGCAGCTCAGCGTGCCCTCTGCGAGGCGATAGCGATCACCGGTGTGCGGGCAAATCACTTCGCCCTTGCCTTCCAGGGGCAATTCGAGACGCTCGCCATGACGGCTCATCCAACCCTGCTGACGAGCGGGAACGCCCAGCATCAGCGCGAAGTCGGGTACGTCGCGATTGACCACCGCGCCCGCACCGATGAAGGCATGGCGACCGATCGTCACGCCGCAAACGATGGTGCAGTTGGCTCCGAGCGTTGCTCCCTCGCGTACCAGGGTGTCGCGAAACTCGTCCTTGCGCTCGACCAGCGAGCGCGGGTTGTAGACGTTGGTAAAGACCATGCTGGGCCCGCAGAAAACTCCCGCCTCGAGGGTGACGTTGTCGTAGACCGAGACATTGTTCTGCACCTTGCAGCGGTCGCCGATGACGGCCCGGTTGCCGACGAAGACGTTCTGTCCCAGCGAGACGCCACGGCCGATACGCGCACCGCCACAGACGTGAACGAAATGCCAGACGCGCGACGACTCGCCGATCTCGGCACCGTCGTCGACGATGGCGCTGGAATGGATCTGCACGCCGGGATATCGGTTGTCGATCGTTTGGCTGTCCATGGCGAGCCTCACATCAAGTGCCGCTTGAGGCAGGGGTGCGCCTCGTTGCGGGCAGGTATTTCCAGGGAAGCATTGCGGATCGTATCGACTGTCTCGATGCAGTGACGAGCACTGTCGAGGCCGAAGCCGCGGCCGGCCAGTATCTCCTGGTAGGAGACGGTGTGCAGGTCGGTGAAGCCACCCGAGAACTCGATCTCGCGGCCTTCGCAGAGGATCGAACGGTAGGTGGTCTGCTGCCCCTGCACGCTGCTCGGCAGGTCGTTGCTGTCGATCGACAGGAACCAGCGCACCCGTGCCTTCTGATATTCGAGATAGCCCGCGGCGCGATGCTCGTCCAGGAAATGAACGACGTTGCGCTCGAGATCGCCGAACACGTAGTGCAGCATGTCAAAAAAGTGCACGCCGATGTTGGTCGCCACACCGAAGGACTTGCGCGGGTCGCCCTTCCAGCTCTCGTGGTACCACTTGCCGCGTGACGTGATGTAGGTGAGCTCGACGTCGTATTTGTCGTCTCGGGGCGTATCGGCCACGCGCTCCTTGAGCTCGACGATGGCCGGGTGGTGGCGCAGTTGCAGAATGTTGAATACCCGCCGGCCGGTTTCCTGCTCGACCTTGCCGAGCTCGTCGAGCACGGCCGGCGTGGGTACCAGCGGCTTTTCGCAGATGACGTTGCAGCCCAGCCGCAGGCCGGCGGCGACATGGGCATGATGCAGGTGGTTGGGCGAGCATACCGAGACGTAATCGAGCGCCGTGTAGGGGTCGCGCTTGCGCTGCCAGGCGCTCTCGAGGAAGCGCTCGAACTCGGTGTAGAACTCGCTCTCCGGCGAGATCGAATCGATGATGCCCACCGAATCGTTGGTGTCGTAGGCCATGGCCAGGTGATTGCCGGTCTCCTTGATGGCCTTCATGTGACGCGGAGCGATATAGCCGGCGGCGCCGATCAGAGCGAAGTATTTCATGGCGGGTACCTGTGCATTGGTCATGGTGATCAGGCCTTTATCACGCGTTCTTCGTTGATGCCGCGGTAGATACCGCGGGTATCGATGATCAGACGAGCGTGGGCACGAATCATGTTGTAGTCGAAACGGTCGTGATCGGTGGCGACGATGACGGCGTCGTATTCGGCCAGGGTGGACGGCGAGAGAGGCACGCTCTCAAGATCGAAGTGGTGCTCCCGCATGGGCGGGAAGGACGGTACATGCGGGTCGCTGTAGGCCACCTCGGCGCCGCGGTCGCGGATGCGCTCCATGATGAACACCGAGGGCGATTCGCGCATGTCGTCGACGTTCTTCTTGTAGGCGATGCCGAGCACCAGCACACGACTGCCATTCAGCGCCCGTCCCTGCTGGTTGAGTCCCTCGATCAGCTTGCCGACCACATAGTCCGGCATGCCCTGGTTGATCTCGCCGGAAAGCTCGATGAACCGGGTGTGCAAGCCGTACTCGCGAGCCTTCCAGGTCAGATAGAAGGGATCGATGGGAATGCAGTGTCCGCCCAGCCCCGGCCCGGGATAGTAGGGCGTGAAGCCGAACGGCTTGGTGGCGGCGGCGTCGACCACCTCGAAGATGTCGATGCCCATGCGGTCAGCCACGATCTTCATCTCGTTGACCAGGCCGATGTTCACCGCCCGATGAATGTTCTCGAGCAGCTTGGTCATCTCGGCGGCCCGGGTCGAGCTCAGCGGCACGACCTGATCGATGGCCGGGCGGTAAAGCGCCACGCCGGCTTCGCGGCATGCCGGCGTATGCCCACCGACCACCTTGGGAATGGTGCGGGTCTCGAAGTCGGGGTTGCCCGGATCCTCACGCTCGGGCGAGTAGACCAGGAACAACGCCTCGCCGACCGAGAGGCCACTCTCCTCGACGCGCGGCAGCAGTTCCTCTTCGGTAGTGCCGGGGTAGGTGGTGCTTTCCAGCGAGATCAGCTGGCCTTCGCGCAGATGTCCCTTGAGGGCATCGACGGTACCGATGACGAAGCTGATGTCCGGCTCGCGGTATTTGTTGAGCGGAGTCGGCACACACAGAATCAGCGCATCGGCTTCCGCTACGCGGGCGAAGTCGGTGGTCGCTTCGAAACCGGCATCCCTGGCCCGAGCGACCTGTTCCGAGGCGATATGTTCGATGTAACTGTGCCCGGCATTGAGCTTTCCGACCTTGCCTGCATCAATGTCGATACCCAGCACGCGGTAGCCGATCTGGCTGTAGCGCAACATCAGGGGCAGACCCACATAGCCAAGCCCGACGATCCCGATCACGGCTTCCTTGCGCTCGAGCCGGCCAATCAGACGATCTTTGATAGTGGTCATGACGCTTCCATGTTTTCGAGTGTTAGTGATCGACGCCAGGCCAGTCGGCCTCACGCCAGGGAACGGCCTGCCTCGGCAGGCACGGGCAGAATGCTTTTGCGCATGCAGCGCTCAGGCCTGGGTGGTCTTGTAGGCATAGTGGTAATAGCCGTAGCCATAGCTGGTCGCAGCCTTGCGCTCGATGGCGTTGAGGATGCCGCCCTTGACCGTGACACCACTGGTTTCGAGGCGGCGGATGGCCACGTCGACTTCGCGCGGCGGATTGAGCCCGAAGCGGGCCACCAGCAGCGTGGTGCCGCAGTGGTGGCCGATTACCGCCGCATCGGTCACGGCCAGGATCGGCGGAGTATCGACGATCACCAGGTCGAAGCGCTCGCTCAGCGCATCGAGCAGCCGCGTGAAGCGCTCGCTCATCAGCAGCTCGGCGGGATTGGGCGGCGCCTTGCCGCGCGCCACGTAACTCAACCCATTGATCGGCGACTGCCGGATGATGTCGTTGAGCTCGGCCTTGTCGGAGAGCACTTCGGACAGCCCACCCTTGCTATCGGCATTGAACGCGGTATGGACGTGCCCCTTGCGCATGTCGGCGTCCACGATCAGCACGCGCTGGCCGCTCTGGGCGATGACCGCCCCCAGGTTGATCGAGATGAAGCTCTTGCCGATGTTCGGGCTCGGCCCTGTGATCATCAGGCGGTTGTCGTTGGCCTCGAGCATCGCGAAATGGAGTGACGTGCGCAGGCCACGTAGCGCCTCGATGGCGGTATCGTCGGGAGCATTCTGGGCCAGCACCCCATTGGTCACGGCTCGACCACGCCGCCGGTTGTGGCGCTTGACCCGCCGTATCAACTTTTGCTGATCGTCGGAGAGTGGAACGGTGGCATATACCGGCAACCCCAGGTCCTCGATCTGCTCGGCACTCTCCACCCCACGATGGAGGATGCTGCGCACGATGACGTAAGCGACCGCCAGGAAGGCACCGACCAGGGTCAGCATGACCACGGTGACCGGCTTGCGCGGCTCCACCGGCCCCGGTTGGGCAACGGCATCGTCGAGTATGCGCACGTTACCCACGGTACTGGCCTTGGTGATGCTCATCTCCTGAATCTTGTTGAGCAGCAGCACATAGACCTGCTGTGTCACCTCGACGTCTCGCGACATGCGCAGGATCTGCTGCTGGGTCTCGGGCAATCCATGGATGCGCTCGTTGAGCCGCTCGCGGTCGCGCTCCAGGTTGTTGCGCTTTTCCATCAAGGCAGCATAGAGCGGATGCGAGGAGTTGTAGCGCTGGCTCAGTTCGGCCTGCTCCATTTCCAACTCGCCGAGCTGGGTGTCGAGCTCGACGACACGCTCCAGCACTGAGCGTGTCTCGAGGTTAAGGTCTAAGCTTTCGTGCTCCATACGGAAGGCGTTGAGAGCGTTCTCGGCTGCCGCCAGGTCGTTGCGCACCTGGGGCACCTGCTCTTCGAGGAACTCGAGGCTCTGCTCCGCCTCGGCGCTCTGACGCTCGACGTTCTGGGTCAAGTAGATCTGGGCGATGACGCTCAAGGTGCGCTCGGCGCGCCGCGGGTTCTCGTCGAGCAGCGTCATGTTGAAAACGCCGCTGTCGCGGCCGCGCTGACCAACGCTGAAGCGTGAGCGCAGGCTGTTGATGGCAGCCAGGCGGGTGCGGCGCACCACGGTGAACTCCGCCCCCTTGCCGGCTTCCAGCTCTGCCACGCGCAGCTCAATCCGGCCTTCGTCGAAGCTTTCCGTCGTCCCCACCCGGCCCTCGCCAAGCAACTCTTCGCTGTGATAGAGCCGGTAACTGCCGGGGTCACTAGCCACCAGGCGCATTGCCTGCCCCAACCACTCATGGTCGACACGCAGCTCACCCACATTGAGGTACTCTCCGGTCCATACGCTGCGCTCGGCGAAGCCGGGGCGCTCGATACCGAGCCTGACCAGATAATCCCCCACGACCGCCAGGCGAGCCGGAATCACCTCGATGTCGAGGCGCTCCTGATCGACGGCCTGGCCGAGCACCATGCGGGAACGCAGGATCTCAAGCTCGGCTTCGGCCTTGGGCTCCTCCCCCAGAATCGAACGCACTTCGGCAAGCGGATTGCTGAGCCCGGTCTTGCCTTCTACCTGCACGAGGGCATCGGCCCGATAGATCGGCGTGGCCAGCTGGACGTGAATTACGGCCGCCACGGCAAAGGTTGCCGTTACCAACATGATCAGCCACTTGTTGTCCAGCAGAACGCCGAACAGCCGGCCCAGATCGATATCGTCATAGCCTGGGCGCGAGCCCGTCTTGATCTCTTTCACCATTGATAGGGTCCTGGCGTGAAAAGGAGGTCGTTCGCTTCAGCCTCGTGAGCTACCGAGGCGCGCCTGCCACAGCCGCGCCGCTTCGGTAAGCTGACGATGTACGCGCACAAAGACCTCTTCGTTCCTGCGATAGGGATCGGGGATGTCCACTCCATTACCGACTTCCCCCGGTAGCCAGCGCCCGAAGCGCATGGTCTTGCCGGTGGCGAAGGGGAATTGCTCGGCAATTGCCAGGCGCTGGCCTTCGCTCATGACCAGCACCAGATCGGCCTCCCGGACCATCTCGGCATTCACCTGGCGTGCTCGGTGCGCCGAGAGATCGAGCCCGTCGGCCTCCGCCAGGCGGACCGCCGTTGGCTCGGCACCGTAACCGACCAGCGCTCCCAGGCCGGCCGACGAGATGCGGTGACCGGGCAAGGCCTGCCTGAGCAGCGCCTCTCCGACCGGGCTGCGACAAACGTTACCGATGCATACCACGAGGACTTCCTGGAACATTGTCTTCCCTCTACTGGCCGACACTCTCGAACTCACGCCCGGTGCGCGTAGTCTGGTAAAGACTGCTGACCGTGGGTAAGAGCTGACGTACCACACGATTCCAGCGCCCCAGCGGCGTGGTCGTCACGTACACCACATCGGTCGGTTGCAGAGTGAACTCGGCCCCCAGCATCAGCGCAGTGGCGTTGCGAGCATCGAGTTGATAGACCGTGGCGAGCTTGTCGCTGTCCGACGATGCCCGGCGAATGACGAAAATTCCCGACGCGTTGGCATTGCCTTCATTGATCCCGCCGACCTCGGCAAGCGCTTCGGTCAGGGTAAGCCGGCTCGCCCCCATCGGCAGGCTCATGGGCTCGCGCACTTCGCCCATGACGTAGACCTTCTGGTTGCTGTTGTCGGGCACGTGTAGAACGTCGCCAGCCTGCATCAGCATGTTCTGGTCGAGACGGCTATTGTTGAGCATGTCGTGCAGGGACAAACGGATTTCCTCGCCCCCCCGCGTCAGCAGTACGTCATGCCAGTTGGCGTGCTCCGCCAGGCCGCCGGACAGGTTGATGGCATCGAGCACATTCATCGGCACATTGCGAATCGGCAGCGGACCGGGCTCCTGCACTGCACCGGTGACGTTCACCTTCTGCGAGTTGTACTGGGCGACCTGAACTTCGACCTGCGGCATCGCTACGTAGGGCTCCAGGCCGCGGGCGACGATTTCGCGCACCTCGCGCACCGTTTTCCCTTCCACGGGTATGCGACCGATGAAGGGGTAGAAAATGGTGCCATCGCTATGCACGGTATTGCCCGACTCCGCAGCACTACGCTCGCCGCCCGCAGGGATCGTCAGCTCCGGATGGCCATAGACGATGACGGTCAGCACATCCCCCCTACCGATGTAGTAGTCGTAGTCACTGACATCTTCGCGCATGGTGTCACTGGCCTCGTCTATGTCCTCTGCTTCCAGATACTCCTGGCGCTGACTGCGCACCAAGCCGAAGGTGATGGGTTCGATATCGACGAGGTCGTCGATTGGAGCGGAGTCCGCCTGGTAATCGATGTGCCCTCCCGGGGCGAAGGCGCACCCCCCCAGGGCGAACAATCCAAAGAAGAAAAGCAGGCGACCCACTCGCAGCCGCAACAAATATTGATTCATCTATTCTTCACTCGCGTGTCATTATTTACCTGAGCCCTGTCGTATTAAGCCGCCACTCTATGTCGCTTTTATTATTCTGCAATGTCGCCACCAAGTGACACGATAAGAAACGAACAAACAACATCGATACTGCCCGAGTTTCGCATAATGACACTATTAGCAGACACCTTCGTTGGCATTTGGCGACACCGTCAAACTTAAACTGTCGCTCAATTTAGACACCAGCGCTCAAGCCATAATCCAAAAATCACTTAGCCCATCCAAAACATATTGGAAATCTCACGTCGGCTTTAGACACGCTACCGCCACGAGGTTAGACGACAATCCCCGAAGCCATGCGCAGCACCTTGAATCCAAGGCAGAAAATGTCCCACGACAGAAGCCGCGGCACGACGCAAACTCAAGGAAAGAGACAAGACAGGGCCATTGCTTCCATGCAAGACACCTAGTGAACACTGTCAGAATAATCTTTTTTTTTGCCTGCCACTACCCCTTATTAGTTTCTATACATTTCTTTACTCTTATATACACACAGACACCCTGCAACAAGATAAGTTTCTTTCCTGTTATCGTGATCTAAGTTATCAATTCACCATTCGAACCGAAACCCCATGACCATTAAGCGTCACGGGGGCAATCCTATGTAAGCCTGTCTATATTGCCTGCCGACGGCAGGTCGGCCAGGTAGCAATCCAGCACCATTTCGAGGATGCGCTATCCGGCCACTCGTAACGCCGGAAGTGTCCGGCGCAATAAAGGAGTCATACCGATATGTTTGAACCATTGAAATTGCGACGAGGCGTCATCGCTCTGGCGGGCGTGACCTTGCTGGGCCTGGCGCCATTGGCGCTGGCACAGCAGGTCACCCCAGCCCAGGGCACGCCGGGCGCCCCCGGCAACTCAGCCAATACGCCTGCGCCGGGCGCGATGGCCAGCGGCGGGCTCGCGACTGGCGGCGGTGCCGCCGGCGCAGCCCCGGGCAATTCCGGCCAAGCCCTGGCCGGCGCCGTGAGCCGGGGTGCGGCCGGTATCGGCGTGGCGATCGGTGCCACTGGCACGGGTACCGGCACCGGGACTGGCACCGGTACCGGAACGCGCTGATGGTCCGCGACAGACGGCGCAGCACGAAGCGTGTGCCGACCCAGGGCCGCCGCAAGGCGGTCCTGCTTCGCTTGTTACTGTTGGGCGGCCTCGCCGCGGGCCTGACGGCTTGCACCCAAGGTGGTCAGCTGACTCCCATGGGCGCCACTTTGATGGGTGGGCGTCACGGTGAGGACCTGGCGGTACAGGCGGAGGCCTTGCCTTACGCCACGCTGATTGCAGACACCCGGGGAAACCAGGCACTGCTGGTCATGGCGCATCGCACGGGGGAACAGGGCCGCGATACCTACTGGCAGGCAGGCGATCGAGCCACGCTTCAACTGCGAGATGGGGTTCCTGCTAGCACGGCCGGCTTCGAAGAACTCCTGTTGGGGCGCTGGCACTCGGCCAAGGCAAGCGCGGGGCACTACCGAGTGCATGCTCACTGGCGCGACGCCAACGGTCAGGAATGGCAGGACGTGGCAATGGCGAGACTCACCTGTGAGCCGGCTCAGCCAGTCGACCTCCCATTGACCCGATTGACCTTGGAGCGCTGCACCGAACGACTCGACTGGAAAAACAGTAATACGCATAGCCGTGGGGAGTACTGGCGCGAGCCGGGCAGCCTGCGGATCTGGGGGGGTGACATGGCGCTCTGGCCGGATGGTCCACGCCTGCGCTGGCAGGTGGCGAGACCTTGGTGGAGCGATGCCGAGGACACCGGGCGTGACGCCGGGCAGACGAACCTGCCTGACGGCACGCCATCGTCGTGACAAAGAGAACGAGAATGACCCGACGTCTCCCCCCCCTTACCGGGCGCTGGCACGCCGTCTGCCTGGGTGCACTGCTGACCCTGCCCCTTGACGGCCAAGCCGACGCCCGCCGGCTCTCGGACTTATGGCTCGAACAGCAGACGATACCCGAGCCGCCCGCTTACAGTTACTACCTGCTCGAGCGTCAGCAAGAGCGCCAGCAGCGCCAAGCCAGGCGCCTGCAGGAAGAGCTGGAGACCTTGATCGACCGCTATGCTCTGGCCGGACGCACCGGCATGGCCCGAGGCCTGGAAGAATGGCAGGCCACCATCGCCGAGCAACAAGCGATAAAGGGACGCACGGCGGCCAGGGCCGACCTTGCCGCCCTGCTCGCCTCACCACGGCACGACCCGCTGCTGACCTCACTGGCCGAAGTCGGCCATTGTGACGTGCCCGAATGGGTAGAGCTTTGGCATCTTGGTGGCGTGACACGGCATCGCTGGGCTCCAGGTATGAGTCTGCGCGACGTGCTGCGCATGCAACCGAGCTCCCGCTGGTCCAGTGCCGACGAGGCGTGGGTGATCACACCCCAAAGCCCTCCACGTCGGATCGGCATTGCCGCCTGGAATGCCGGCGATGCCCCCTTGGTCGCCGGTAGTCGCGTCGCCATCGTCCTTCCTGAACCGGTCCAGGAGGCCGACTGGGTCAATCGTGCCCTGTCCGACTTTCTGGCGACCCGCCTTCCTGGCGATACCTGTCATGCCGTCGCCATACCGGAAGCTGCCGGTCAAACCGATTCAGGAGGGGCTGACGCATGAAGCGATCCGAATCATGGTCGCCGCGCCTCGCCCCATTGACCTTCGCCATCGCTGCAGCCATCGCCGCACCGGCGCTGGCCGAACCGATGCAACCACGCCTCGGCGGCGGCCAGAGCGATTTCGGTGGCGTGGGATTGATGCAGACCCCCACTGCCCGCATGGCGCCTCTTGGCGGCTTCGCCTTTTCGCTGTCGCGTACCGCACCCTACCGGCGTTATGGAGTTTTCTTCCAGCCCACCGAATGGCTGGAAGCCGGTTTCCGTTATGTCGAAGTGGAAAACCGGCGCTATCTGGCCGCCACGGACGACCGCAACAATCTGGACAAGGGTATCGACTTCAAGGTGAGGCTCCGTGAAGAGGAGCGCTACTGGCCACAAATCGCCGTCGGCGCCCGCGACATCGGCGGCACCGGCCTGTTCTCCGGTGAATACCTGGTCGCCAGCAAGCGCTGGCACAGTCTCGATTTCTCACTGGGAATCGGCTGGGGCTACCTGGGCAATCAGGAAGACTTTCCCAACCCACTGGCCCAACTCGACGAGCGCTTCGAGCGACGCTCCGGGTTCAGCTCGGGCGGATCCGGGGGTGACTTCAACCTGGGTAGCCTGTTCAGCGGTCGCAGCGCCCTGTTTGGCGGAATCGAGTACCAGACACCCTGGAACCCTCTGGTGCTGCAGTTGGAGATGGAAGGCAACAACTATCAGCACGAACCGCAACGCAACGATCAGGAGCAGAGTTCACGCTTCAATCTCGGTGCTCGGCTGCGTGTGTCCGATAGCGTCGAACTCAAGGCCGGTTGGCAGCGTGGAGATACCGCCATGCTCGGGATCTCATTAGCGACCAATCTCGCCAGCGTCTCCCAGGCCAAGCGCGACCCACTCCCCGTCGATCTGGCGCCGGCCCCCGCCGAGCACACCAGTGACTGGACCGGGCTCAGTCGCGAGCTAGGCAACAACGCCGGCATCGGCGTCTATCGCATCCGCCAGGACGGCTCGAGCGTCATCGTCGAGGGTGAGCCGACACGTTATCGCTCACTCGCCGAAAGCGAGCTGCGGGCCGCACGCCTGCTGCACAACAATCTCGACAGCGAAGTGGAGACCTTCCGCTTCCGTTGGCACGAGCGCGGCATGGCCCTGCGCGAGAGCGTGCACGATCGCGAGGCGCTGGTCGACGCCGCCTCGTCCAGCGATGAAACCGTCACCTATCGTCACGGGCTCTACTCCCATGCCACGCTGGATCCGGAGCGTGGCGAAGTACTGCACGAATCTCCCCCGCGCGGGTTCTTCTACAGCCTCGAGCCGCAGCTCGAGCAGAACTTCGGCGGCCCCGACGGCTACCTCTACCGGCTGTCCGCCAACCTCGACAGCGAATACCGGCTGGGTGACAACCACTGGGTCTCGGGCGCGCTTACCTATACGCTGGACGACAACTTATCCGAGTACCGCTACCTCGGCCCTTCGGAACTACCCCGCGTACGTACCCATATCGGCGATTATCTGGCCGAGACCGATATCGGCATCAGCAACCTGCAGTACACCCACACCGCCCAGCTCGGCAACGACTGGTACGCAATGGGCTATGGCGGCCTGCTCGAGACCATGTTTGCCGGGGCGGGCGCAGAACTGCTCTACCGCCCCTTCAACAGCGACGTGGCACTCGGACTCGACGTCAACTGGGTCAAGCAGCGAGACTTCGATCAGCGTTTCGAGATGCGTGATTACAGTACCTGGACGGGCCATCTGACGGGCTACTGGCAGACCGACTACGAGGACGTACTGGCCAAGGCCAGCGTGGGCCGCTACCTGGCCGGCGACCTCGGCGTCACCTTCGATGTGTCACGCGAATTCGACTCGGGCATACGCCTGGGCGGCTGGGCCACCTTCACCAATGCCGGCGATGCCTTCGGTGAAGGTAGTTTCGATAAAGGCATCTACCTCTCTCTGCCGCTGGACGCCTTCTTCGTGCACTCTACCCGGCAGCGTGCCCAGCTCGCCTGGAGCCCCCTGACGCGCGACGGCGGTGCTCGCCTTGCACGACGAGAAAGGCTCTACGATCTCACCGAGGAGCGCAGCATGGGTCGCTATTGGGAGGAGCAAGCCGAGCTGATGCGTTGAGTATCGGCCTGGTTACAGCAGCAAAAAGCCACCGCATCTGCATGCGGTGGCTTTTTGCTGGAAGATAACGGTATAAATCTTCTTAGCCGCGATGATATCCCGGCGCCACGAAGGGCATCTTGCTCACTACCATGGGCAAACGCTTGCCACGCACCTCGGCATGGACGGTCGTCCCGACCGCGGCATGGTCGATATCGACATAGCCCATCGCCACTGGCTGGCCCACGCTGGGCCCGAAGCCCCCGGACGTAACCTTGCCGATGTGCTGACCTTGCTCGCTGTAGAGTTCGGCACCCTCGCGCACCGGCGCACGCCCCTCTCCCAGCAGGCCGACGCGCTTGCGACGATGGTCCTTGGCATCGACCTGGTGCAGGATCAAATCAGCGCCCGGAAATCCGGCCGAACGCTCTCCGCCGTGACGGCGCGCCTTGCCGATGGCCCAGATCAGTCCCGCTTCCACCGGCGTGGTCTCGGTATCGATATCGTGGCCGTAGAGACACAGCCCGGCCTCGAGGCGCAGAGAATCCCGCGCCCCCAGGCCGATGGGCTCGACCTCTTCCTCGGCCAGCAGGCGGCGGGCCAGTGCCTCCGCCTCGTCGGCCGCCACCGAGATCTCGAAACCATCCTCACCGGTATAGCCGCTGCGGCTGATCCATACGGGCGTGCCATCAATTTCGAAACGTCCATGCTGCATGAAGACCATCTCGCACGCCTCGGGGCAGTGCCGGCGCATGACCTCCGCCGCCTTGGGCCCCTGCAGGGCCAGCAAGCCACGCTCCAGCACCTCGACTCGATGATCATTATCGACGAGCCCTGTCTCGAGCAGCGCCACGTCCTGATCCTTGCATGCAGCGTTGACCACCAGGTAGAGCGTCCCGTCACCAGGATTGGCCACCATGAGATCATCGAGAATACCGCCCTCCTGGCCGGTAAACAGCGTATAACGCTGCATGCCCTCGGGCAGGCCGACGATATCGGCGCACACCAGAGTCTCCAGCGCCTCGGCGGGGCGCGGGCCATGCAGCAGGATCTGGCCCATATGGGAGACATCGAACAGGCCGCAGGCTGCGCGGGTGTGCTCGTGCTCCTTCTTTACGCCGAGCGGAAACTGCACCGGCATCTCGTAGCTGGCAAAGGGAACCATCTTCCCGCCCAGTTCCAGATGCAGGCCGTGCAGCGGGGTGTGCTTGAGTTGGTTCATGGGTTTTCCTCGTGACGTGATGGAAGGCAAAGAGGCTCGGGACAGGATAAGAGGCGCCCTCGGGCGCCTCTCGATTAGCCAGCGGATCGATCAGGACTTGTCGTGGTCCAGATCCTCTCCCGGCAGTACTTCCTCGCCGCTGAAGTAGGCGCGCGTCACCTTGAAAACCACGGGTGAAAGCAGTGCCAGCGCAATCAGGTTGGGAATGGCCATCAGGGCGTTGAAGGTATCGGCCATGAGCCAGATGAAGCCGAGTTGGGCCATGGCGCCCAGCGGAATCGCCAGCACGAACAGCACCCTGTAGAGCATGATCGAGCGCGTACCGAACAGGAACTGGAAGCACTTCTCGCCATAGAACGACCAGCCCAGGATGGTGGTGAAGGCGAACACTGCCAGCGCCAGCGATACAATCTGGTTGCCCCAGCCAGGCAACGCCGCATCGAAGGAGAGCGCGGTCAGCGAGGCGCCCTCTTCACCCTGGATCCACACCGTGGAAGTCAGGATGACCAGCGCGGTGATGGTACAGACGATGATGGTATCGATGAATGTACCGAGCATGGCGATCAGGCCCTGGCGCACCGGGTTGCGTGTCTTGGCGGCGGCATGGGCAATGGGCGCACTGCCCAGGCCCGCCTCGTTGGAAAAGATTCCGCGCGCCACGCCGAAGCGTATCGCCGCCATTACGGCTGCCCCGGCGAAGCCGCCTGCCGCCGCCACGGGATTGAAGGCATAGTAGAAGATCAGACTGAAAGCCTCACCGATCTGTCCTGCGTTGACGACCAACACCGCCAGACCCGCCACTACGTAGGCGATACCCATGATCGGCACCAGCTTGCCGGCCACCTTGGCGATGCGCTTGATACCGCCCAGGATTACGGCGCCCGCCAGGACCATGATCACCACACCCGTCATCCAAGGGGCAATGCCGAAGGTAGAATCGAGGGCATCGGCTACCGAGTTCGACTGTACGGTGTTGCCGATACCGAAGGCGGCCACGGCACCGAAGAAGGCGAAGGCGCCGCCCAGCCACAGCCACTTCCTGCCCAGGCCATTCTTGATGTAGAACATCGGCCCGCCGACGTGATACCCGGTGCTGTCGGTTTCCCTGAAACGCACCGCCAGTACCGCCTCGGAGAATTTCGTCGCCATGCCGACGAGTGCCGTGATCCACATCCAGAACACCGCACCTGGGCCGCCCAGGGCGATGGCCGTTGCCACGCCGGCGATGTTACCGGTCCCGATGGTGGCCGAAAGTGCAGTCATCAGGGCGTTGAAGGGCGAGATTTCACCTTCGTCTTCGGGTTTCTTCGCCTCGCCGGGTGCCGGCTTGGCATCGCGCCCCTGCCACATCAGCTTGAAGCCGGTGCCCAGCTTGCGGATGGGCATCAGCTTCAAGCCGAGCTGCAAGTAGAGCCCCACCCCTAACAGCAGGATGAGCATCAACGGCCCCCAGACCACGCCGTTGATGGCGCTGAATATTGCTGTCAATGTTTCCACGAACGTTTCCCTCTGTTGTATGGACTGTTTTTAAGGACCTTCTCGGTAAATCTGTACGACCAGACGGCGTACCATAGCGGAAAATGCCAGAAATTCACTACTGTGTCGTACAGACTGCTGCGGTTCGTTCGTCCTGCTCATCCGCGCAAGCTTAGCGCGTGTTTCGTATCGGAAACAAACGTCACGACACCGCCGACTTTCACTTTGGCGACATGCCCGGACCTGAGCGTCGCTGCCAAGCGGCATGCCTCAAGGTTAGTGAGCCGAGCCAGCGGTGTCGAATGGTGGTGCGACCTGCCGGGCTCATACGAAACGATGCAAGTTGCACTGGACGCCTGCTGCCGCGCACGCCACGCTATCGATGCGGCTAGCCAGATCGCATGCATCGACGACGATCCTCGGACTCGCCAAACGCCACTAATGGCGTTAGCATTTGCCCAACCAGAAAACCTTTTTCGTATAGGAAAATCATCATGAGCTCGATCCCTGCCAACCTGCGCTACAACGACAGCCACGAGTGGGTACTGGACAATGGCGATGGCACCGTCACCATCGGCATCACCGATCATGCTCAGGAAGCGCTTGGAGACGTCGTATTCGTCGAGCTTCCCGAGGTGGGACGCACCCTGGAGAAGGGCGAGGAGTTCGGTGTGATCGAATCGGTCAAGGCCGCCTCCGATCTTTACGCGCCGCTGGCCGGCGAAATCGTCGAGGTCAACGAGGCCCTCGAGGATGCGCCCGAAACCATCAACGAAGCGCCCTACGAGGGTGGCTGGATCATGAAGGTTCGCGTCGAGGATGCGGCCGCCGTGGAAGCCCTGCTGAATGCCGAGGCGTACCAGGCCGTAGTAGACAGCGACTCCTGATAACGACGCAGCGATGCTCCCGGCCCGGCGACCGGATTTTCGGAACGCCGGGCACTCCACCTCAACGACAGGGTTCTCCATGGTTTACGACAACCGCCGCCTGGCCGAACTGGCCGATCATGACGCCTTCATCCGTCGCCACAACGGTCCCGGAGCAGAAGATGTAGCCGCCATGCTGGCGGCGCTGGACATGGATAGCCTAGAGACACTGATCGAGCGTACGGTACCGGCAGACATTCGCCTGGGTCGCGAACTCGATCTCGACCCGCCGCGCAGCGAAGCCGAGGCGCTCGACTACCTCAGGCGCCTGGCACGCCAGAACAAGGTGTTCAAGACCTATATCGGCCAAGGCTACTACAACACTCACGTGCCGGCCGTGATCCAGCGCAACGTGCTGGAAAATCCAGGCTGGTATACCGCCTATACGCCTTATCAGCCGGAGATCGCCCAGGGCCGCCTCGAGGGCTTGCTCAACTTCCAGCAGATGGTCATGGATCTCACCGGCATGGAGCTTGCCAACGCCTCACTGCTCGACGAGGCCACCGCTGCGGCCGAAGCCATGGCGCTATGCCAGCGGGCCAACAAGAAATCGAAGAGCAACGCCTTCTTCGTCGCCGACGACGTATTGCCACAGACGCTGGACGTGGTGCGCACCCGCGCCCATTACTTCGGCTTCGAACTGATTGTCGGCCCGGCCGAAAGCCTGGCCGAGCATGACGTCTTCGGCGCCCTGCTGCAGTACCCCGGTGAGAGCGGCCGAGTGCACGACTTGGCGCCGCTGCTCGCTAGCGCCCGCGAGAAGAACGTGATGACCTGTGTGGCCGCCGACATCATGAGCCTGGTCCTGCTCAAGGAACCGGGCGCGCTCGGTGCCGATATCGTGGTCGGCAATACCCAACGCTTCGGTGTCCCCATGGGCTACGGCGGCCCCCATGCCGCCTACTTCGCTACCACCGACAAGCTCAAGCGTTCCATCCCCGGTCGCATCATCGGCGTATCCAAGGACTCCCGCGGCAACACTGCCCTGCGCATGGCCATGCAGACCCGTGAGCAGCACATCCGCCGCGAGAAGGCCACCTCCAACATCTGCACCGCCCAGGCACTGCTGGCCAATATCGCCGGCTTCTATGCCGTCTATCACGGTGCCGAAGGCCTGACCACCATCGCCACCCGCATCCATCGCCTGACCACCATCTTGGCCGAGGGGCTCGAGGCCAAGGGCGTCGCGCTGGTGCACGACAGCTGGTTCGATACCCTGCGCCTGACCGGTGTGGACGCCGGCAAGATCCACGGCCGGGCGTTGACGCATGAAATCAACCTGCGCTACTTCGACAATGGTGACATCGGCGTCAGTCTCGACGAGACCACCACGGCCCACGACCTCGATGCCCTGTTCGACGTGCTGCTCGGCGAGGAACATGGTCTTTCTGTCACCACCCTGGATGAGCGGGTCGCAACCGACGGCATCTGCGGCATTCCCGCCGCCTGCCGACGTGAATCGAGGTTCCTGACCCACCCCACCTTCGAGCGCTTCCGCAGCGAGACCGAGATGCTGCGCTACCTCAAGCGCCTGGAGAACAAGGACCTCTCGCTCACCCACGCGATGATACCGCTGGGCTCGTGCACCATGAAGCTCAATGCCACCAGCGAGATGATCCCGATCACCTGGCCCGAGTTCGGTCAGTTGCACCCCTTCGTGCCCCAGAACCAGGCGGTCGGCTACAAGCAGATGATCGACGAGCTGGCGGCGTTCCTGGTCGAGATCACCGGTTACGAACACATCTCGATGCAGCCCAACTCCGGCGCTCAGGGCGAGTACGCCGGCCTGGTGGCGATCCGCCGCTACCAGGCGGCACAGGGCCAGGGGCACCGCAACGTCTGCCTGATCCCCAGCTCCGCCCACGGCACCAACCCCGCCTCCGCCGCCATGGCGCAGATGAAGGTGGTGGTAGTCGAGTGCGACGAGATGGGCAATATCGACCTCGACGACCTGCGCGCCAAGGCCGAGCAGCACAGCGAGGCGCTCTCAGCGATCATGCTGACCTACCCTTCCACCCACGGCGTATTCGAAGAGGGTGTACGTGAGGCGTGCGCCATCGTCCACCGCCACGGTGGCCAGGTCTACATCGACGGCGCCAACATGAACGCCCAAGTGGGCTTGTCTCGCCCCGGCGACTTCGGCGGCGACGTTTCGCACCTCAACCTGCATAAGACGTTCTGCATCCCGCACGGTGGCGGTGGCCCGGGCATGGGGCCCATCGGCGTCAAGGCGCACCTGGCGCCCTACGTCTCCAACCACGTGGTGACGCCGATTGCCGGCGTGAAGGAGCACTGCGGCGCCGTCTCCGCGGCGGCCTTCGGCAGCGCCTCGATCCTGCCGATCTCGTGGGCCTATATCAAGATGATGGGCGCGCGCGGGCTGCGCCAGGCGACGGAGCTCGCCATTCTCAACGCCAACTACATCGCCAGGCGGCTCGAGCAGCACTACCCGGTGCTCTACCGCGGCGTCAACGGCACTGTGGCGCACGAATGCATCATCGACATCCGCCCGCTCAAGGCGGCTTCGGGAATCAGCGAAGAGGACATCGCCAAGCGCTTGATGGACTATGGCTTCCACGCCCCGACCATGTCGTTCCCGGTGCCCGGCACGCTGATGGTGGAACCCACCGAGTCTGAGTCGCGCTACGAGATCGACCGCTTCTGCGACGCCATGATCGCCATTCGTGAGGAGATTGCCCAGGTCGAACAAGGCGCATGGCCAGCCGACGACAACCCGTTGGTCAACGCACCGCATACCATGGCCGACCTGATGGACCCCGCCTGGGAGCGTTCCTACTCCCGCGAAGTCGGCGCCTTCCCTTCGCAGGCAATCAAGGCGGCGAAGTACTGGCCGGCGGTCAACCGCGTCGACAACGTCTTCGGCGACCGGCAGTTGATCTGCTCATGCCCCAGCATCGACGAGTATCGCGACTGATTCGCTGACGCTGATGCATGGCTGTAGCGCAAACGGCCCGCCGAGCGATCGGCGGGCCGTTTGCTGTGGATGCTAGCGCACCGGCAGCTACAGCGGCGAGGCGACCTCACCGTAGCCGAAGCGCTCGCGCATGCGTTGCTCGCGAAAGCCCTCCAGCAGCCGTGCATAACGACGCGGCATCTTGGCACCGGAGCGGGTGACCAGGTGCAGTGTTTCGTACTCCGTCACCGGCAGGTCGAGCTCCTTGACCTGACGCTGCCAGGGGGAGGTCTCCAGCACCAGACGCGACACCACGGTGAAGCCGAGGCCACGAGCCACCGCATCCATCACCATGCCCACCTCATTGGTGAATCCCTGGCGCCGGAACTGGCTCATTGAGCGAAACTCATCGGGGAAATTGCTGCGCAGCAGTGTCCCGGCATGACTGATGCCGTCGGAATAGTTGAGGAAGCCGATGCCCATCAGTTCGGCCAGCGAGGTACCGGCAAAGTCGGCCGGCACCACCAGGCACAGCGGCTCCTGATGCCAGAGCCTGCAGTCCAGTTCCGCATGGCGAATCGGCTCCGTGACGATCCCCAGGTCGTGGCGACCGGCCAGCACGTCCGAGACGATCTCATGACTGAACGCGAAGCTGTAATTGACCGTCAACCCTGGCGACATCTGCTGCTGGCCAAGAATGAAAGGGTAGAACATCAGCCCGACGCTGCCCGGAGAAGCAATGCGGCACTCGCCGGTATCCAGCGCATCGTCATCCAGCGAATGGCGGAACTGTTCATGTTCGGCGAACAAGCGCAGGCCATAGTCATACGCCCGCCGCCCGGCCTCGGTCAGCATGAAACGCCGCCCCTGCCGCTCCAGAAGTGGCTTGTCGAGGTACTGCTCGAGCTTTCGCACGTGCTGGCTGACGCCCGGCTGGGTCATGTCGAGGTGGCGTGCCGTCCGCGTGAAGCTTCCGGTTTCGACCAGAGTAATGAAGGTACGGAAATACTGGGCGTTGAACATGGTGCATCGCTGGCAAGTGCGGTCAGGGGTACGAGACCGGATCTCGCCATCCTACCACTGCGCGCCCAGCGGCGCAGCGCTGCGCCATGCCGGCCAGCGTGATAGCATCGAATCACGACTCTATAACGCTGTCTCGATGAATATTGCATGACTCCCTGTCCCGCCACACGACAGGGACGCTAGCCGACACCACAAGGATCGTTTCATGCCCGACACCATCTCCGCCACTATCTCGCCCCTGCGAAGCCTGGAAGTGCTCTCGCAGCACGAGGTCAACCGCCTACGCGACACCTCCAAGGCCGGCCTGCACGACCTGCTGCGGCGCTGCTCTCTCGCCGTACTCAGCTCCGGCAGCATGACCGACGACAGCCTGGTGCTGATGGAGACCTATCACGATTTCGATATCGAGGTAATCCAGCAGGACCGCGGCATACGCCTCAAGGTAAAGAATGCCCCGGCCGAGGCCTTCGTCGATGGCAAGATGATTCGGGGTATTCGCGAGCATCTCTCTTCGGTGCTGCGCGACATCATCTACGTCTACAACGAGATCCAGCAGCACCAGCGGTTCGACCTCACCACGGGCGAAGGCACCACCAACGCGGTGTTCCATATCCTGCGCAAAGCCGGCACCCTGAAGCCCGGACGCGACCCCGGCATCGTGGTGTGCTGGGGCGGTCACTCGATCACCCGCGAGGAGTACGAGTACACTAAGGATGTCGGTTACCAGCTCGGCCTGCGTGAACTGGACATCTGTACCGGCTGCGGCCCCGGCGCCATGAAGGGGCCGATGAAGGGTGCCAACCTGGCGCATGCCAAGCAGCGCATCGGCGACGGGCGCTATCTGGGCATATCCGAACCCGGCATCATCGCTGCCGAAGCGCCCAATCCGCTGGTCAACGAGCTGGTAGTGATGCCCGATATCGAGAAGCGCCTGGAGGCCTTCGTGCGCCTCGGCCACGGTATCGTGGTCTTCCCCGGCGGCGTTGGCACGGCCGAGGAGATCCTGTACCTGCTGGGCATCTTGCTCCACCCCGATAACCACGACATGACGCTGCCGGTCATCTTCACCGGCCCGGCCAATTCGGCTGATTACTTCCAGCGAATCGACGAGTTCCTGGTTTATACCCTGGGCGATGCGGTACGCGACAAGTACCGCATCATCGTCGACGATCCCGTCGAGGTCGCTCGCACCATGCGCCAGGGCATCGACAGCGTCACCGAATTCCGCCGCGTCCAACAGGACGCCTTCCACTACAACTGGCGGCTGACCATCGCTCGCGAGTTTCAGGAAACCTTCGAACCTACCCACGAAGCGATGGCTGGTCTGGCATTGCACCGCAACCAGCCGGTACATGAGCTTGCGGCCAACCTGCGCCGCGCGTTCTCCGGCATCGTAGCCGGCAACGTAAAGGAGCATGGGCTGCGCGCTATCGAGGCCCATGGCCCCTTCCAGCTGCACGCCGAGTCGGAGCTGATGCGCCGTCTGGACGACCTGCTCGGGTCCTTCGTTGCTCAGGGCCGCATGAAACTGCCAGGGCGCGAGTACGAGCCTTGCTATCGGCTGGTGTGAAAATTCACGCCACCCACGAAAGCGCCGGGCGCAGCAGCACCCGGCGTCGATCAAGCTGACTGGCTGTCAGGACGCCACCATAGCCACAAGGCGTGCAGCAACAAACCAAGAGTGGCGCCATGCGCGATCAGCAACTGCCAACTGATCCAGTCGGTGAACAGCGCATGCCACAGCCCCATCAGTGCCAGCCCGGCCACGAGAGACGCCGCCAAGCGCTTGCCCAGCCAGGGTAACCGAGCACGCTCGCCGCCTTCCAGCATGCGCCAGTTCACGACAGCCACGACCGCCACTACCGCCATGGCAACGACGATCAAGGTCAGACGATTTTCGTGCCCTCCAGCGAGATAGCGCGGCACGGTGGCAAGCATCAATATCAGCAGCCCCACCAGCAGGCTCAGCCGCTCAGCGCTCGGCGTGACGTTCATCAGGCCACCTTGAGCTGCTGGGTTTCGATCCACTCCTCGGCCCATGGCAGCGCGGCATCGTCGGCCATGAAGGTCTCCATGGCGTCGACCTCAAGGCGTTCTCCTAAGCGAGTGGCGCCCAGCCCCTCGAGCATCTCGTCGAGGCGACGCCCAGCACCACAGAAGGTGTCACCATAGGAGCTATCGCCCAGGGCGATCACGCCGTAGCGCAGCCCCACCAACGATGGACTCTGCTCGTCGAGCCCTCGCGCAAGGGGCACGAAGTTGCCGGGGAAATCGCCGCTACCGGTCGTGGAGACACAGAACAGCGCCAGGTCGGGCTGCTCTTCGGTCAAGTCTTCGAGCGTCGACTGCTCGAGAATGGCGGTGTCGTAGCCGGCCGCTTCGAACAGCGGAGCGACCTGTTCGGCGACGTCGAGCGCACCGCCATACATGGTTCCTACGAAGATCTTCAGCATTGGCATGTCGGGGATAAACCTGAACTATTCAAAGAGATAATATCACGACGCAGGCGGCTGACGCAGTTCGACAGCGGGCCTCGCCGCTCGGCGACGAGGTGTCGCATGCAGCTCGGAGCATGCCCGAGTATAATAGTCGGCCTTTCGTTCGAGGAGGCGACATGCTGCAAACGCAGACATTCGAAGCCTGGATCACTCCCCTGCTCATCGGCGGGCTGATCCTGTTCATGAGCTTCATTATCTGGGACCTGGCCAAGAAGTCCCAGGCCGGCCGCTTTGGCACCATCATGCTCTTCGTGGTGCTCGGAGCGGGCATGATGGGCTACATCCTCAAGGTGGTCGTCACCTGGTTGATGGAGAGAGGTGGGGGCGTATAGCACGCAGGATGCCCCCTGGAGGCATCCTGCGTCGCTAATGGGACGCGTACACTGGTTAGCCGCAGGCCTCAGCTAGGCGCCGAACCTTCGTAGCGCTCCACCTGGCTCTTGAGCTTCTGCCCGGGGCGGAACGTCACGACACGGCGTGCCGAAATGGGGATCTCCTCGCCAGTCTTCGGGTTACGCCCGGGGCGCTCACGCTTGTCGCGCAGGTCGAAATTGCCGAACCCCGACAGTTTCACCTGCTCGTTCTCACGCAGGCACGCCCTGATCTCCTCGAAGAACGCCTCTACCATGGCCTTGGCTTCGCGCTTGGTCAGGCCCAGCTCGGCGTGAAGATGTTCGGCCAGTTCCGCCTTGGTCAACGCTCCCATGTCATCTCCTCAAGTGGCGGTCCAGCCCGCCGCCTGCATGGGCTTCCGGCGATCCCAGGCGCGCTCACCCACGCAGCTCGGCTCCCAGATGCTGATGCGATTCGGCGACGATGGCATCGACCAACTGATTGATTTCCTCGTCATTCAGCGTGCGCGAAGGATGCTGCCAGGTCAAGCCCAAGGCAACACTCTTGCTGCCCTCGGGCACCCCCTTGCCCTGATAGACGTCGAAGAGCCTTAGCTCCTGCAACCACTCACCCGCCTGGTTGCGGACGCAATCCAGCAGCGCCTGAACGGGACGCTCTTCTTCGAGCAGGAAGGCCAGGTCCCGGCGCACTTCCGGATAACGCGACAACGGCTCGAAGCTGGGCAAGCTGCCATGGGTCAGCGCATCCTGGCGCACCTCGAACAGGAACACCTCGGCCTTGAGCCCCAACTCGGCCTTGACTCCGGGATGCAATGCTCCGATCCAGCCTACCGGCTCACCGCGGAAGATGATTCGCGCACTCTGCCCCGGATGCAGAGCAGGATGCTCACCGGGCTCGAAGCGCCAGGCGCCCTCCTCGCCGCCGAGCGCCATCAGACTCTCCAGATCGCCCTTGAGATCGAAGAAATCGACCTTCTCGCGACCACCGGACCAACCTTCGGGGAAGCGCTCTCCGCAGGCCAATGCACCGACCATGGGCGTCTGCTCCAACTCATCCAGGTCGCCGCGGAAGATCAGGCCCGTTTCGAACAGGCGCACGCGGGTCTGCTGGCGGTTGAGGTTGTATTCGAGCGCCCGCACCAGCCCCGGGAACAGGCTCGCCCGCATGACCGCAAGGTCGCTGGAGATGGGATTGGCCAGCCGCGGCGATACCGCATCCGGCAGCAGCGTCTGCTGCAGCTCGGGGGCAACGAAACTGTAAGTGACGGCTTCCTGGTAGCCCCGCGCCACCATCTGGCGACGCAATCGCGCCAGGGGCGTGCGTGCCTCATGATCGGGGCGAAGTGCCAGGCGCGCCGCCGGGCGACGCACCGGCAAGCGGTTGTAGCCGTGGATTCGCGCCACCTCCTCGATCAAATCTTCCTCGATGTCGATGTCGAAACGCCAGCTCGGCACCTGCGCCTGCCAACCGGCCTCGGCGGCACGAACCTGCATGCCCAGCCGCTCGAGAATCTCCTGCACCTCCTCACCGGGCAGTGCCTTGCACAGCGCCTGCTCCAAACGCGCCGCACGCAGGGTGACCTCGCGCTCGCCCGGCAGGTGCGCTTCGCTAGCCGCTTCCACCAGTGGCCCCGGCTCGCCACCGGTGATCTGCAGCAGCAGCGCCGTGGCACGCTCCACCGCGTCACGGGTGAGCTGCGGGTCGACACCGCGCTCGAAGCGATGGGAGGCATCGGTATGCAAGCCGTAGGAGCGCGCCTGCCCGGCCACCGCCAGCGGCGAGAAGAAGGCCGACTCGAGGAAGATATCGCGGGTCGCGGGACTCACGCCGGAAGACTCGCCCCCCATCACCCCCGCAATCGCCAGCGGACCGCGCTCGTCGGCGATCACCAGGGTGGAAGCATCCAGGCTGATCTCCTGGCCGTCGAGCAGGGTCAGTTGCTCGCCCTCCCGCGCCAGCCGTACTACCACCGCGCCATGCAGGTTCTCACGATCGAAGGCATGCAGCGGCTGGCCCAACTCGAGCATCACGTAGTTGGTGACGTCGACCACCGGGTCGATCGAGCGAACACCGCTGCGCCGCAAGCGCTCGACCATCCACAGCGGCGTTGCTGCGGTGACGTCGACCCCCTTGATCAGCCGGCCGATATAGCGCGGGCAGCGCTCCGCGTCTTCGACCCGCACCGGGAAGGTCTCGTCATGGCTGGCCGCAACCGGCTCGATGACGGGCGGCCTCAACGGTAACCGATTGAGAACGCCGACTTCCCGCGCCAGTCCCTTGAGGCTCAGGCAATCACCGCGGTTGGGCGTCAGGTCCACCTCGACGGTATGGTCGTCGAGCCCCATCCAGGCACGAAAATCCTCGCCGGCCGGAGCGTCGGCCGGCAGCACCAGGATGCCGCCCGAAGTCTCTTCGGCCAGCCCCAGTTCGGAAGCAGAGCAGATCATTCCGCAAGATTCCACACCGCGCAGCTTGGCCCGCTTGATCTTGAAGTCGCCGGGCAGCACGGCACCTACTCGAGCGAAAGGCACCTTCTGCCCAACTGCCACGTTGGCAGCGCCACACACCACCTGCACCGTCTCGCCGCTGCCATCGACCACCTGGCACACGTTCAGCTTGTCGGCGTCAGGATGCTGCTGCTTGTCGACGACCTCGGCTACCACAACGCCGCTGAAGGCCGCGGCAACGGGCTCGACGGCATCCACTTCGAGGCCGGCCATGGTGATCTGGTCGGCCAGCCCCTGTACGCCCAGCTGCGGGGATACCCACTCACGCAGCCACTGTTCGGAAAATTTCATGGTCAATCCTGTGTTCGGCCGAAGTTCATGTCACGCCATCCGGGCTCGTGCGAAGCTCGAATCAGGCGAACTGGCGCAGGAAGCGCAGGTCGTTGTCGAAGAACATGCGCAAATCGTTGACGCCATAGCGCAGCATGGCCAGGCGCTCGGCGCCCATGCCGAAGGCGAAGCCCTTGTAGCGCTCCGAGTCGATGCCGGAGTGACGAAAGACTTCCGGGTGCACCATGCCGCAGCCCATCACTTCCAGCCAGCCGCTGTGGGAGCAGACGCGGCAGCCGTCGCCCGAACACATCACGCACTGGATATCGACCTCGGCGGAGGGCTCGGTGAACGGGAAGTAGGAGGGTCGGAAACGTACCGAGAGATCGTCACGCTCGAAAAAGGCGTGAAGGAAATCCTCGATGGTGCCCTTGAGATCGGCGAAGCTCACGTCCTCGTCCACCAGCAGCCCCTCGACCTGGTGGAACATCGGCGTATGCGTCAGGTCGGAGTCGCTGCGATAGACCCGTCCCGGGCAGACGATGCGAATCGGCGGTGCCTGTTCCTTCATCGTGCGCACCTGCACCGGCGAGGTGTGAGTACGCAGCAGGCGCGTGGCGTCGAAGTAGAAGGTATCGGCCATGCCCCGTGCCGGGTGGTGCGCCGGAATGTTGAGGGCCTCGAAATTGTGGTAGTCGTCCTCGACCTCCGGCCCCACGGCAACGTCGTAACCGATACGGCCGAACAGCCCCTCGATACGCTCAAGGGTCAGGGTGACCGGATGCAGGCCGCCGCTGGTCTGGCCGCGCCCAGGCAGGGTAACGTCGATGCGTTCCGCCGCCAGTTGTGCCTCGAGCGCCGCCTTCGCCAGCGACTTGCGGCGGGCATCGAGCTCTTCGGCCAGCGCCTGCTTGGCCTGGTTGATGCGCTCTCCGGCTGCCGGCCGCTCGTCCGCCGGCAGTTTGCCCAGTCCCTTCAATTGGGCGGTAATCTCGCCTTTCTTGCCGAGGTACTGCACCCGCAGCTCATCGAGCGTCGCGATGCTCGCGGCGGCCTGTATGGCCTGACGGGCCTCGGTGACCAATGTCGGTAGATGGTCCATCCGCTGAGCTCCGAAATCGTTGATTCTTCTGTTAACGCGTCAGTGGCACGTGGCAGGCAATCGCCAAGGGCGATTACAGTCGTCGCGCCAGCGACGGCCCGTAGGGTGGCCGCCATGGACGGTGGCCCCAAAAAAACAGGGGAAGAGCGGCTGCTCTTCCCCTGCGACGGTCTGGCAACGTGACGGACCGGTCTCGGCCGGCCCGTCGCCATCGGCCGTTGTCACTTACTGGGCAGCCTTGGCCTTCTCGACGATGGCGGCAAAGGCAGCCTTCTCGTGAACGGCCAGGTCAGCCAGCACCTTGCGGTCGATCTCGATACCGGCCTTCTTCAGACCACCGACGAAGCGGCTGTAGGACAGGCCATGCTGACGGGCACCGGCGTTGATACGCTGGATCCACAGAGCGCGGAACTGACGCTTGCGCTGGCGACGGTCACGGTAGGCGTACTGACCGGCCTTGATGACGGCTTGCTTGGCTACGCGAAAGACGCGCGAACGGGCACCGTAGTAACCCTTGGCCAACTTGAGAACTTTCTTGTGACGACGACGAGCGACGACACCACGCTTGACACGAGTCATGGCTTTCTCCTGACGTTAAAGTGGGGCAACCAGAGGCTTAAAGATTCGGCAGCATGCGCTGAATCAGTGCCTTGTCGGCGTCGTGGATCTGCTTCATACCGCGCAGTTGACGCTTCCGCTTGGTCGACTTCTTGGTCAGGATGTGGCTACGGAACGACTGCTTGTGCTTGAAGCCGTTGGCCGTCTTCTTGAAGCGCTTGGCAGCGCCGCTGTTGCTCTTGATTTTCGGCATGAGAATAACTCCGCTCGAGATTTTTCAGAAAACCCGGGGCCGGTGGACGGCTTGCGCCGACCACCCGTTTGGCTGGCCTTCGGATCACTTCTTCTTGGGGGCAATGATCATGATCATCTGGCGCCCTTCCATCTTGGGGAAGGCCTCCACGGTTCCGATGTCCTCGAGATCCGCGGCAATCCGCTCCATCAGCTTGCGGCCAATGTCCTGGTGCGCCATTTCACGGCCGCGAAAACGCAGCGTGACCTTGCCCTTGTCGCCACCTTCGAGGAAGCGGATCAGGTTCTTCAGCTTGACCTGATAGTCGCCCTCGTCGGTGCCAGGCCGGAATTTGACTTCCTTGACCTGAATCTGCTTCGTCTTCTTCTTCTGAGCTGACTTCTGCTTCTTCTGCTCGAAGACGAACTTGCCGTAATCCATGATCTTGCAGACGATCGGATCGGCATTGGAAATCTGGACGAGGTCTAGACCGGCCGCTTCGGCACGCTCGAGCGCTTCGCTGGTGGGCACTACGCCCAGCTGCTCGCCGTCGCTGTCGATCAGGCGAACCTGATCCTCGGTTATCCGCTCGTTCATAGGGGGGCGCTTGTCCTGTGGACGTGCGCGCTGGCTGCTTCGCTTGATCGTTCCGTCTCCGTTCCGGTAATTGACGATGTCGTTACCAACCTGTCTTTACCAACCTATGCTACCACCCTTCGACCCGGATCCGCTCAATGAAGGCATCAACGGTCATGGTACCAAGGTCTTCGCCGGTGCGCGTGCGCACGGCAACCGAGTCGGCTTCGACTTCCTTATCTCCTACCACCAGAAGATAGGGAACCTTCTGCAACGTATGTTCGCGGATTTTAAAGCCGATCTTCTCATTCCTCAAGTCCGCCTTGACGCGAAGGCCAATTTTCTGCAGGCGATGCTCAAGATCGTGAGCATAATCGCGCTGAGAATCGGTGATGATCATCACCACTGCCTGTTCCGGTGCCAGCCACAGCGGCATGGCTCCGGCATAGTGCTCGATCAGAATGCCGATGAAACGCTCCATCGACCCCACGATGGCGCGATGCAGCATGACGGGAGGCTTGCGGTCCCCCTCCTCGGTCACGTACTGAGCACCAAGACGGGTCGGCATCATGAAGTCGACCTGCATGGTGCCGACCTGCCACTCGCGCCCAAGGCAGTCCTTCATGTGATATTCGATCTTGGGGCCATAGAAAGCACCTTCACCGGGCAGCTCTTCCCACTCCACCTCGCAGGCGGACAGGGCTCCGCGCAGCGCCGCTTCGGCACGATCCCAGTCGTCATCGCTGCCCAGACGCTTCTCGGGACGCAAGGCAATCTTGACCGCGATGTCCTCGAACCCGAAATCACGATAGACCTTGAGCGCCTGGCGATGGAAAGCCGTCACCTCCGGCTCGACCTGGGCTTCGGTGCAGAACACGTGGCCGTCGTCCTGAGTGAAGGCGCGCACGCGCATGATGCCATGCAAGGCGCCGGATGGCTCGTTGCGGTGACAACCGCCGAATTCGCCGTAGCGTACCGGCAGCTCTCGATAGCTGCGCAGCCCGGAATTAAAGACCTGGACATGTCCCGGACAGTTCATCGGCTTGAGCGCATACTCACGCTTCTCCGATTCGGTGAAGAACATGTTCTCGGCGTAGTTGTCCCAGTGACCCGACTTCTTCCACAGCGAAACGTCCATGATCTGCGGGCAGCGGATCTCCTGATAGCCCCCTTCGCGGTAGACGTTGCGCATGTACTGCTCGACGACCTGCCACAGCGTCCATCCCTTGGGGTGCCAGAACACCATGCCCGGGGCCTCTTCCTGCATGTGGAAGTAATCGAGCTTGCGCGCCAGCTTGCGGTGGTCGCGCTTCTCGGCTTCCTCGAGGCGCTGCAGGTAGGCCTTGAGCTGCTTCTTGTCGCCCCAGGCAGTGCCGTAGATACGAGTCAGCATCGGCTTGCTGGCATCGCCACGCCAGTATGCGCCGGCCAGCTTTGTCAGCTTGAACGCCTTCAGGTGCCGCGTATTGGGCACGTGGGGCCCACGGCACATGTCAGTATATTCTTTATGGTAATACAGGCGAATGGTCTCGCCTCCAGGAATGTCGCGAATGATTTCCTGTTTGTAGGGCTCACCGCGCTCCTCGAAGGTCAGCAGCGCCTTGTCGCGATCGACATACTCGCGTATCACGTCGTATTCGCTATCGATCAGCTCCTTCATGCGCGTCTCGATGGCAGCCAGATCATCCGGCGTCACCGAACGGCCAAAGTCGATGTCATAGTAGAAGCCGTCATCTATCACCGGGCCGATGGCCATCTTGGCCTCGGGATAGAGTTGCTTGACGGCGTGCCCGATCAGGTGGGCACAGGAGTGGCGAATGATCTCCAGCCCTTCTGGGTCGCGGGCCGTGATGATCGCCACTTCAGCGTCATGATCGATGACGTCGGCGGCGTCCACCAGCGCACCGTCGATCTTGCCGGCCACGCAGGCCTTGGCCAGACCGGGACCGATGGACTCGGCAAGCTGCATTACGCTGATGGGTTCGTCGAAAGTTCTCTGGCTGCCGTCCGGCAGGGTCACGATGGGCATCAAAACATCCTTTGCGCAGTGGTGATCCATACCAGAGATCACGTGTCGCGGTTAATAGCAGATTTGGAAATGGTCAACAGCCCGCGAGGCGTGCAGCCCACCCACTACCCTGGGCGATACGAGTGCCGAGTCAAACGGCCCCGCTGCACGTCTCGGCGGTCGACAAGACTAACAGAATCAAGCCCGCCTGTGCCATGGCGAGGCCGACAGAGATCGCGCAACGCAACAGGGGCACCCGAAGGTGCCCCTGTTGAAGACGTTAGCGGACGGTTGTCCGAAACGCTTCCTCAATCCCAGTTGTTGATCTCGACGCGACGGTTCTGAGCACGACCCGCATCGGTCTCATTGGTCGCGATCGGCTGCTCTTCGCCGTAACCACGTGTGGTCATGCGATTCGTGTCGATTCCGCGAGAGACCAGGAAATCGCGAACGGAGTCGGCACGACGCTGAGACAGATCCATGTTGTACTGGTTGGAACCGATAGAATCGGTATGCCCTTCGATGCTAACCCGCATACGAGGGTTCTCGCGCAGGGTTGCAGCCACCTGGTCCAGAATCGGATAGGCGCTTTCGCGAATTTCAGCCGAATCGAAGGCGAAGGTTACTTCGCTGTCCAGCACTACCGGCTCGAACTCAGGGGCCGGGGCGGGTGCAGGCTCAGGCTCGGGCATCGGCTCGGGCTCGGCTACGGGCTCCGGCGAACGGTCGGCACACAGCAGGGCACCGATCGCTGAGCCAGCGACTGCGCCTGTAGCGGCACCGCTGTCCTCGTCGGATTCACCGCTGGTAGCGTAGCCGATGCTACCGCCAACCAGACCACCTGCGATACCGCAAACCAGGGGCTGTTGATACCAGGCGTTACCAGTCGAAGCCGATGCCATACCACCCGCTCTATCGCCGCCTTTCTGGAAATCTGTGGCACAGCCGGAGAGGCCGAGCACCAGCGCAGAACCCAACAGCAAGCCAGTCGTTGATTTTTTCATTGCAAGACTCCTTCTTGATTTCATCTCGGGGCCATGTAAAGCGAACCACCCCGAAGGTCAGGACATTCATTGACCCAACGGCTTCAAGTGTAGGCCTTTCCCGCCCTTGCTCAAAGCGCCGTCACACTCCATTCGTTGACCATTGTGCCGAATATTGCCAGAAAAAACCCGGAAAATGACCATTGATTAGCTTGGCGGAGTACGCAAGGCGACGCCAACATACCTCGCCGTAAAGTATTTGTATAGCTTCAATGCAGGCTATCCGGCCAACCGCGGCGAAACGCGAGGAGTTCTTCCGCCGCCGCCAGCACCGGCCGACGCCACTCTGCCTCTACCTCGAGACGTTCACGATCCTCACGCATTCGCTCGCGTGGCGTCAGTTGCTTGCGTGCGGAATGAGTATGCAGATGCTGGGTGCGTGAGTAAACCTCGCCGAAGGCTTGGAAGCCGGGCCTCTCGATCAAGCTGGGGTCGAGAATATCGAGCAGCAGCTTGCAGCGCCAGGCGCCTTCGGTGACATCCAACTGCTCCTGTAGCAGCGAGGAAGCGACGATTTCGAGATTGGCCAGACAGTTCTCGTGAGCGCGGCGAAGCTCCTCCGCACGAAAGGCCTCTCGGCGCTTCACCTCCTGCCACAGGGTAAAGGCGTAAGCCGCCAAGCCAGCCACGATGGCCAGGCTCACGGCGAGCAGGATCAATGCCGTTGTCGTCGTCATCGAATCTCCAGGCTGGTGTGATCCAGCGAATTGTAACGCAAGCCAGGTCCCGATACAGGTCCGTACGTTTCAGCAGGCAAGGTCCCGCATATACGCAACGACACAATGCTACAGATGAAGCCTTTGTACAGCTACAGTAGAATCCAACACCCTGAAAAACATCGAAGACTCTCTAGCGCCCTGGAGACAACATGCAGTCGAGAAGTGACGACCTGGAGCAGAACCCAGGCCCCAGCCTCGCCGGAAGCATCGGCCTTTGGCTTGGCCCACTCTGGGTCGCAATGACACTGACACTGCCTGCCCCGGCCGGCATGAGCGAATCGGCCTGGGTCTGCGTCGGCATGGCCTTGCTGATGGCGACCTGGTGGTCAACCGAAGCCATTCCGATTCCCGTCACCTCGCTGCTACCCCTCGTGCTGGTACCAGCACTCGGCATCGATAGCCTGGGCAACACCGCCTCGAGTTACGCCAATCCGATCATCTATCTCTTCCTCGGCGGCTTCATGCTGGGTATTGCCATGCAGTACTGGAACCTGCATCGGCGTATTGCGCTGCACGTGCTGCGCTTCGTTGGGCATCAGCCCAAGCGGCAGATCGCAGGTTTCATGATCGCCACGGGCTTTCTCAGCATGTGGGTATCGAATACCGCTACCGCCATCATGATGCTGCCCATCGGCATGTCGGTGATCAATCTACTCGGCGATACCGATCCCGACGAGCTCAAGCGCTACGCCACTGCCCTGCTCCTGGCCATCGCCTACTCGGCCAGTATCGGCGGCGTGGCTACGTTGATCGGCACACCGCCGAACGCCCTGCTGGCCGGCTACCTGGCCGAGGACCGCGGCATCGACATCGGCTTCGCCCAGTGGATGCTGGTAGGCCTGCCGATCAGCATCGCGATGATGGCCTGCGCCTGGTGGTGGCTGACTCGGCGCGGCTTCGCCCTCGAATCGGGCCATGAAGGCACCCGCCTGGTGGGTGACGAACTCGCCCGACTCGGCCGCCTCACCCGCCCCGAAGCTCGGGTCGGCACCGTCTTCGTGCTGGCGGCCATCGCCTGGGTCGTGCGGCCGCTGCTCAACGACATGGGGCTGGACTGGCTCTCGGACACCGGCATCGCCATTATCGCGGGCATGGCGCTTTTCCTGATTCCCAGCGGCCAGGGCAACGGCGAGCGTCTGATGGTATGGGAGGTAGCGCAGAAACTTCCCTGGGGCATACTGCTGCTGTTCGGTGGCGGCCTCGCCCTGGCCGGCGCCATCAGCGGCTCCGGCCTGGCCGACTGGATCGCCCAGCAGCTCGGCGTCTTCGGCACCTTCCCAGTGCTCGCGCTGGTCGGCGTAGTGGTACTGGTGATCATCTTCCTCACCGAGATCACCTCCAACACCGCAACCGCCGCTGCCTTCCTGCCGCTGCTCGGCGCTCTGGCGGTGTCCCAGGACATCTCGCCCCTGCTGATCACCGTACCGGCGGCAATTGCCGCGAGTTGCGCCTTCATGATGCCGGTGGCAACGCCGCCTAACGCCATCGTATTCGGCACGGGGCACATGAAGATCCAATCGATGATTCGCGCTGGCTTTGCCCTCAACCTGATCAGCACCGTACTGGTCACTCTGGTGGCCTACTTTCTCATTACCCAGCTGTGGTGACGCAGCAGCGGTTATGACGCAACGGCAAGCGCCCGGCATATTCATGCCGGGCGCTTACCTGTGCGGTAAACAATATTGCCCTACAGCGCTACATCGCCCAAAGCCCGGCATAGTGATCCAGCAGCAGCACGCCGAAAACCCCTAGGATATAGCGAATGGAGAACCAGAAGGCAGCCAGCGGGGCCTTGGGATCCGCGCCGCGCCAAACCTTCCAGTTCCAGTACATGAAGCGCAGGTTCAGCGCCATAACACCGAGCAGATAAACGGCGCCGCTCATGCCGATGACGAAAGGCATCAGCGTCACCGCAACGGTCAACCAGCCATACAGCCATACCTGCAACCGCGTGAATGCCTCGCCATGTGTCACCGGCAGCATCGGCACGCCGGCCCGCGCATACTCGTCACGCTTGTGGATCGCCAGCGCCCAGAAGTGCGGCGGCGTCCAGGCGAACACGATCAGCACCAGCAATAGCGGCTCCGGCCCTAACTGTCCGGTCACCGCCGTCCAGCCGAGCATGGGGGGAGCCGCCCCAGCCACGCCACCGATAACGATGTTCTGTGGCGTAGCGCGCTTGAGGAAAGCCGTATAAATGAGGGCGTAACCGATCAACGAAGCCAGCGTCAGCCAAGCCGTCAGCGCGTTGACCTGCCACAGCAACAGGGCGATGCCGGCAATGGAGAGCAGCGACGCCCAGCCCAGCGCCAGCACGGTGGGCATGCGCTGGCTTGCCAGTGGGCGCTGCGAGGTACGCAGCATCATCGCATCGAGCCGGCGGTCGACCACGTGATTGAAAGCAGCTGCTCCGCCGGCGGCCATGCCGATACCGGCCAGGCCGAAGACTACCGTGGCCGGCGACGGCAAGCTCGGTGTCGCCAGTGCCATGCCCACCAGGGCGCACACCAGCATCACCACTACCACCCTGGGCTTGCATAACGTGAGCAGGTCCTGCCAGGTCCAGCCGGCCGACTCGCGCAGGCCCAGCTGCATCAACAGCGCGCCCTTGATTCCCTCACGCTTGGTCAGTGCGTTAGACATGCACCCACTCCTTCTCCCTTCGTGTCGAATCCTCGACTTCCGTGACCGGCTCTCGCCAGTGCCACACGGCCAGAGCCAGCAGCAGCACGAGCGAGAGAGCCCCGGCCGTGTGCAGAAGCGCCAGCCACAAGGGAAGCCACATCAGTACGTTGGCGATCCCCAATCCCAACTGCACACCATAGGCGATGACCAGCCCACCGAGCCAGGGGCGCATGCGTACTTCCCCCCAGTGACGCAACGCCAGCATAAGCAGCGCCAACCCCAGCAAAAGCGCACCGATACGATGCCCATGGTGAATGGCGGTACGTGCATCGGCGTGCAATTGGCCATGTAGATAGTTGGGACCCACCGTCTGTGTCAGGTGGAACCCCTCGCTCCAATCCATCGCCGGCCACCACTGTCCGTTACAGGTGGGAAAGCCCTGGCAGGCGATACCGGCATAGTTGCTCGAGACCCAGCCCCCCAGCGCCAATTGCATCACCAGCAACGCCACGGCCGCCATCCAAAGCGGAGTCAGCCGACGCTTCGCCGCGGCAGCGGCTTGGAAGCCCTTGGCAAAACGGCGCAACCCCAGATGCAGCCACAGGAACAGCACCAGTACCGAGAGCCCTCCCAGCAGATGCAGAGTCACGACCTGCGGCCACAGCTTGAGCGTCACCGTGAAGGCGCCGAAGGCGCCCTGCAGCACTATCACGCCCAGCAGGGCCACACTGGTCTTCCAAGGATAGCCGGGGCTGTGGCGCAGCCGGACACCGAGTAGCAACAAGCCGATCACCAGCAGCCCGAGCGTCGACGCCAGATAGCGATGAATCATCTCGACCCAGGCCTTGAAGGCCTCCAGCGGCGCATCGGGTGAGTGCAGCGAGGCACGCTCAACATCCGGAACCACCAGTTCACCGTAGCAACCGGGCCAGTCGGGACAGCCAAGACCGGCATCGACCAGCCGCGTCCAGGCGCCGATCAAGACCACCACGCTGGTGAAGACGACGCCCACCAGACTAAGACTCAACAACAGACGAAGCCGACGCACATGCGCCTGATCGTGAAGAGTTGGCATCGACACATCCTGCATGAATGGCGTCCTTGATCCTGTCATGTCTCGAGCCGACGATGTCACATCGTTCGGCGAACCGCGAGGCGGCCGGTACGAGACGGCTTCAACGCTAGCCGCCTTCGAACTCCTCGGCCGCGCGCGGATCGGGATTACGTTTCAGCAGACGAGTCAGGTCGTCCTTTACGTCGCGCTCCGCAACGCCATCATCGTAGCGCAACACCACCCGCCCCTGCGGGTCAAGCAGCCATACAGCGCCTGCCGCCTGCCACTCGGGCTTCTCCTTCCACTGGCTGAACGCCTCGCCGGGCAGGGCTTCGGCGTTGCCACCGATACGCAAGCGTGTGACGCGAGGGGCCTCACGACCCAGCGCCCGATGCATGCGCCACCAGCGGTCGGCCTGGGCCTCACAATTACGTGTACAGTCGAAAGCCAGCACCCAGTCGCCGCCGTCGAAAGACGTCTGGCGATCAACTAACGGCCACTCTGGCAAAGATGGCACGGGGGGAGCCAGCTCACCATGCGCGGTATGCTGATCGGGAATGCCGATGCGCCAGTGCAGCATTATCCATGCCGTCAACATCGGCAATGCGAAGACGGCGATCAAGGCCAACAGCTTAAAGCGCTGATGGCGAACGTTCATGACTTCCTGCACGGCATTTCCCCGTAATACTCACGCTTCATTCGTCACCTTCGGGAGGAGAGCCGCCCAGCGCATGACGCCTGTCTCCGGCCAGCCGCCGCCCTCCAACGATCATTACAGCCAAGGCCGCCAGTGCCAACCCCCACCATTGGACGGCATAGCCGACATGACGACTGGGTGGCACCACGTTGGGTGTCCACCAAGGCTCCAACCGTCCAGGCCCCTGCTCAAGATGCAGCCAGCCATCATGCGCGAAGCCGCTCGGTAGATCCCAGGCGGAGAGCTCGATGCGCTGCAGGCGTCGCCCTTCCCGGTTGGGTCCGAAGAGCGGCGGAGCATCGCCGTCAGCTTGCCAGCGTCCCCGCAACCTGACCTCGCCCTGTGGCGTCGCCGCCTCGGGTGTGGCCCGGCTCGGCCCGGTCGGCAGGAAACCGCGCTGCACCAACCATAGGCGTCCATCATCGCCGCGCAGCGGGGTCAGTACGGCCACCCCCAACTGCCCCTCGTGGGTGCGGTTGTCGAGGTATAGCGTCTCCTGCGCCAGGTATTCACCCTGCAGAATCAGATGAGTCCCGGGCGGCGGGACCTCCTCCGGGGCTTCCAGCGTTGGCGCCGCATCCAGGCGGGCGAGATAACTGCGCTTGTCGTCGGCCCGCTCCCACTGCCATAGTCCAAGCCATAATCCCAACACCACCAGCAGCGACCAGAGCAGGTACCATATGCTCGATCGCCAGCCGGGCAGGCGCTTGCCACGTCTCGGCACCTGACCTCCAACGGAGTACCCCATGTTTCTCAAGACCTTGATAGCCGTCGTGTTCCTGGCCATGTTGACCAGCCTCGCAGCTGGCGTCGGGTTTCTATTACGCGACGATAGCCAATCACGCCGGCTGCTGGTGTCGCTGAAGATCCGCGTCACGCTCGCCGCGCTGCTTCTCGCCCTGCTGTTCTACGGTTTCTTCTTCGGCAGCCTGGGCGAAGCATGACCCCAGGCTGCCATGGCGGGCGTCTGCTGAGCGAGGCATGACGCTTGTGATCAGAACACGTAAACGGTAATGAACAGACCTACCCAGACCACGTCGACGAAGTGCCAGTACCAACTGGCCGCCTCGAAGCCGAAGTGCTCTTCGGGGGTGAAATGGCGACGCACGATCCGCGCCAGCATCACGATCAGGATGATCGTACCGACGATGACGTGAAGGCCATGGAACCCGGTCAGAATGAAGAAGGTCGCGCCATAGACACCGGCTTTCAAGGTAATGCCGTAGTGGGTATAGGCTTCGTAGTACTCGACGCCTTGAATGGCGATGAAGCACAGGCCCAGCAGCACGGTGCCGGCTAGCCAATTGCGGCAGATCTTGCGGTGGCCTTCCTTGAGCGCCTCGTGTGCCACGGTCAGGGTAATGCTGGAAGAGATCAGGATCAGCGTGTTGACCAGCGGCAGCTGCCAGGGACTGAATACCTGGGCCGGGCCGGCAATGGAGGAATCAGGCGGACTGATCAACGGCCAATGAGCGGTGAACTCGGGCCAGAGCAGCGCCGTGGCACCTTTGGCACCCTCGCCACCCAGCCAGGGAATGGCAAAGAAGCGGATATAGAACAAGGCGCCGAAGAAGGCGGCGAAGAACATGACCTCGGAAAAGATGAACCAGCCCATTCCCCAACGGAAGGAGCGGTCCATCTGGGTGTCGTACAAACCTCCTCTCGACTCGGTGATGACATCACGGAACCATAGCGCCATCACCGCCAGGACACCCACCAGGCCTATCAGCATGACGATGCTACCGCGATCGTGAACCAGCAACATGCCGGCCCCGATCATCATCACCCCAAGGGCCAAAGAGCCCAGCGCGGGCCACTTGCTGGTTGCCGGGACATAGTAACTGCCACTCATGCCTCTTCTCCTTGTATGGTCTGGACATCCGCCTGAAGCGGTTCATGCTTGCCCTCGATCGGATAGAGGGTATAGACCAAGGTGACGGTACCGACCTCCGGGGGCAGGCCGCGATCCAGCTGGAACACCAACGGCAGCTGCAGCCGCTCCCCCGCCTGCAGCTGCTGCTCCTCGAAACAGAAACAGCTTGCCTTGCGTACGTGGCGCGTGGCCGTGGAAGGCGAGACGCTGGGAACCGCGCGCCCCCAACTCACCGCATCGCTCTGATTGACGAAAGTGAAATACACCTCGGAGGTCTGCCCCGGGTGCAGGCGAACCTGGCGGGTTTCCGCCTCCATTCGCCATGGCAGCCCCGGCCCGCTGCGCGTGATGAACTGCACGGTAACCGTGCGCGACTCATCGACATCTTCATGGACCAAGGCCTGCGCCGTGGTGTCGACCTTGCCATTGATACCTGTCACCTTGCAGAAGACGTCATACAGCGGCACCAGGGCAAAGGCGAAGGCGAACATGCCGGCCAGCGCCGCCGAGCTGCGCCAGACCGTCCGCTTGACCCCCGCCTGACGCTCATCCGTCTCGTTACGAACCATGCGTCACTCCTGCTCACTTTCCAGCCATCGAGTATCGACCGGAAGCCTGCATTCAATGCGCCGGGCGCTCGAAGGTCGGCGGCGTCTCGAAGGTGTGCAGGGGCGCCGGGCTCGGCACGCTCCACTCGAGATCAGCCGTGTGATCGCCCCAGGCCTGTGCCGGTGCCTTCTGGCCACCCCGCGCACAGAGCACAATCACCGCGACGAACAGCAGTTGGGAAAAGCCGAAGATGAACGACCCGACGGACGAGGCCAGGTTGAAATCGGCGAACTGCAGCGCATAGTCGGGAATCCGCCGCGGCATGCCGGCCAGTCCCGAGAAGTGCATCGGGAAGAAGGTCAGGTTGACGCCGATCACCGACAGCCAGAAATGCCACTGAGACAAGCGCGGATTAGGATAATGCCCGGTCCATTTGGGCAACCAGTAGTAGGCCCCCGCCAGGATGGCGAAGAGCGCCCCGGGGACCAGCACGTAGTGGAAGTGCGCCACCACGAAGTAGGTGTCGTGATACTGGAAATCGGCCGGAGCGATGGCCAGCATCAGGCCCGAGAAACCGCCGATGGTGAACTGCACCACGAAGGCCAGAGCGAACAGCATCGGCGGCTCGAAGCTGATCGAACCGCGGAACATGGTCGCCACCCAGTTGAAGACCTTCACCCCGGTAGGCACCGCGATCAGCATGGTGGCATACATGAAGAACAGCTGGCCGACCAGCGGCATCCCCACGGCAAACATGTGGTGTCCCCATACCAGGAACGAGAGGATGGCGATGGAGGCGGTGGCGTACACCATGGAGGCGTAGCCGAACAGCCGCTTGCGGGAAAAGGTCGGGATGATCGCCGAAACGATGCCGAATGCCGGCAGGATCATGATGTAGACTTCGGGATGCCCGAAGAACCAGAACAGGTGCTGGAACAGTACCGGATCGCCACCCCCGGCGGCGTTGAAGAAATTGGTACCGAAATTGATATCCATGAGCATCATCGTCACCACCCCGGCGAGCACCGGCATGACGGCGATCAGCAGGAAGGAAGTGATCAGCCAGGTCCATACGAACAGCGGCATGTCCATCAGGCGCATGCCCGGTGCCCGCATGTTGAGAATGGTGGCGATGATATTGATCGCGCCCAGGATCGAACTGATACCGGCAATATGCAGCGACAAAATAAAGAACGTCGTCGAAGGTGGCCCGTAAGTGGTCGACAACGGGGCATAGAAGGTCCAGCCGAAGTTCGGACCGCCACCGGGCATCAGCAGAGTGGAAAGCAGCAGACAGAAGGCCACCGGCAACAGCCAGAAGCTGAAGTTGTTCAGGCGCGGCAACGCCATGTCGGGAGCACCAATCTGCAGCGGTATCATCCAGTTGGCCAGACCGGTGAACGCCGGCATGATCGCCCCGAACACCATGATCAGGCCATGCATGGTGGTCATCTGGTTGAAGAATTCGGGTCTGACGAACTGCAACCCAGGCTGGAAGAGCTCGAGCCGAACCACCAGGGCAAAGATGCCGCCGATGAAAAACATGGTGAGAGAGAAGATCAGGTAAAGGGTCCCGATCTCCTTGTGATTGGTGGTCAGCAGCCAGCGCAGTATGCCCTTCGGCGGGGCGTTATGAGCATGTCCATGCCCGGCTTCCGCGGCGGTGCTGCTCTGCTCGAGAATCGGTTGAGGAGGTACCTTTGGGGCCATCGGAAAACTCCATAAACTATGTCTTGTTATCGCGCGTCAGGTCTGGAGCACGGCGCGAACGCCGTGCCCGCTCTCACTCTTCCAGCCGTTCGGCAATCTCCGAGGGCTGAACCACGTCGCCGGTCTCGTTGCCCCAGGCGTTCCGTGTAAAGGTGATGACCGCAGCCAGTTCGACGGGGTTGAGCGTGTTGCGGAATGCCGGCATGGGACTACCGGAGACGCCGTTCATGACGGTCTCGATGTGCCACTCGACATCTTCGATCAGCTGCTGATTTCCGGCCAGTGCCGGGAAGGTGGGCGGAGAGCCCTGCCCCTCGGGCTGGTGACAGGAGGCGCAGATGCTGCTGAAGACGCCCTCGCCTCGCTCCATCAACTCATCCATCTCCCATTCGCGGTCGACACCCATGGCCTCCTCGGCGGCGGCCGCCTTGCGCTCGGCCAGCCAGGTGTCGAACTCCTCCTCCTCGACGGCCTGAACCACGATCGGCATGAAAGCGTGGTCGACACCGCAGAGCTCGGTACACTGCCCTCGATAGATGCCGGGCTCCTCGATGCGGACCCAGTTTTCGTTGACGAAGCCAGGGATACTGTCCTGCTTGACGGCAAGGTCCGGCACCCACCAGGAATGAATCACGTCATCGGAAGTGAAGAGGAAGCGAACCTTGCGATCGACGGGCAGAACGAGCGGCTCGTCCACTTCGAGCAGGTAGTGTTCGCCTCGCGCCTCTTCGCCGTTGATCTGCGCCCTGGGCGTGGCCAGGTTCGAATTGAAGGAAACGTCTTCACCGAGATACTCGTAGCGCCAGCGCCACTGCTGCCCGGTGACCATCACATCGAGATCGGCGTCGGAGGGATCGTAGATGTTCTGGAGCGTTGCGGTGGCAGGTACCGCCATGCCCACCAGGATCAGCAGCGGTATCGCCGTCCAGATGATCTCGACGGTGGTGTTCTCGTGGAAGTTGGCAGACTTGGCGCCCTTGGAATGGCGATAGCGGAACAGGGAATAGAACATCGCCCCGAACACGACCACACCGATGACCACGCAGACCCAGAAGATGGTCATGTGCAAGCCATAGATTTCGCTACTGAGGCTCGAAACCCCAACGGGCATGTTCCAGCCGTTTGCCAGAGCCACCTGGCTCGAGCCGACAAGGATCAAGACCCCTGCCAGCCAGACGAGCAGAGTCCGCATCGACGCCTCCCGAAAATTTGTAGTTGTAAAGAACGGCTGCCCCGAGTGTCAGGGGTCGGGGGCTCTCATCCATGGAGAACATTAGCCGCTTCTTCATCGAGTATAGATATCTAATCTTGAAAGTCACTGCCTACGCCTAAGCCTTCTGGCTAACGCGCCAATCAACGCAGCGTCGGCCCGCTTAGCCTGCAGCAAGTACCGCCACCAACGCAATCAACCCCACCAGCACCGCTGCGAGCACGACACCCGTGACGATGAAGGCAATCGGGTTTCCTTTCTCGAAGTCCTTGAGTCGCTGCTGTTCTCGTTGCACACCGAGGAAAGCGGCAAGAACGGACTTGATGACTTCCCACATGCCAAAGTCCTCCTATTCCACAGGCCAGGGCACACGCCGAGGCACGAACCAGCACGCTTCTACCGGGCCCGTACTCAGGGAAGCATGCCATGAACCAGGCGTAAAGAAACATGCCGGGATAACGCAAAATATTCATGACGCATCGCAGCAAAAGCACGAGGAGAAATGCCCGGGCTGAGCTACACTCAAAGAGATAATTAGCCTCTTATACAGCGCATTTCCGTCAAGGAGTTCGACATGGCCAGCGCCAGCACCACTTCCTCTCGCCAGCCCCCAGCTTTCGGCCCATCACAGCCGCTCGTGGAGTGGTGGGCTCAACAGTGGGTTCAGGGAATCACCCCGATGACACGCATACAGCTTGCCTGGATGGAGTGCCTGACCGACATGATGCAACAGGAGGCACGCTTCCTCGCCGCCCTTTCCACCGCGGGGGAACAGATCGGCAAATGCTACGAGACCCACGGGACCGATCCGCAGAAAATGCAGGAGTGCTACGAGGAAATCGCCCGCGAGGTTGCCGACCAGCACATGCAAAGACTCAAGCAAGTATCCAACCTACCTCATGAGTTCAGGCGCTGCATATGGGAAGAGCTCTGAATGAGCCAACGGGAGGAGTTGAGCACATAGCGGTCAGGCCGAAACGAAAAACCGCCACCTCGGGAAACCCGTAGTGGCGGTTTTTCTTAATCAGTGGTCGGAGCGACAGGATTCGAACCTGCGACCTCTGCAACCCCATTGCAGCGCGCTACCAAGCTGCGCCACGCTCCGACATTTTGCGTATCGATCATGCGCTACGAGAAGCAGCGAACAGCGATACTATCAGGGTGACCGACCTTGCCGGCGCCCCGGAGAACGAGGCGTATACTAGCGCGTTCGAGCCCAAATAGAAAGTCTCTTTTGTACTTTCTTTTCAGTTGGTTGCCTTGCCCCCGGCTGCGCGGTGCGGATCGACGACGGCACCGAGCCCTCGCCTGTCATCGTCGACTTCGCCCTTTCATGACGATCGACGCTATCTTCACCTCTGCAGGCACAATCACATCGTAAAGGGAGAAATCGCATGTCACGCTTTTCACTGGACGGCCGAGTCGCCATGGTCACCGGCTGCAACAAGGGGCTCGGGCAAGGCATCGCCGTGGCCCTGGCCGAAGCCGGCGCCGACGTCGTCGGGGTCAATCGCCGCCCCGCCGACGAGACCCGCGAGCGCATCGAATCGCTGGGCCGCCGCTATGTGAACCTCGAGGCCCGGCTCGGCCATGATCGCGCGGAAGAGATCGTTGCTCAAGCCGTCGAAAGCCTGTGTCGCATCGACATACTCGTCAACAACGCGGGCTCTATCCGGCGCGCCCCGGCGCTGGAATTCACCGAGGCGGACTGGGACGAGGTGATGGATCTCAACCTCAAGGCCCCCTTCTTTCTCAGCCAACAAGTGGCTCGTCACCTGGTGGAGCGCCAGGCGCCGGGACGCATCGTCAACATCGCCTCGGTGCTGTCGTTCCAGGGCGGCATTCGCGTCCCCTCCTACACCGCCAGCAAGAGCGGCATCCTCGGGCTGACACGCCTGCTGGCCAACGAGTGGGCCGCCCATGGCATCACGGTCAACGCCATCGCCCCCGGCTACATGGCCACCGACAACACTCAGGCGCTGCGCGAGGACGAGACGCGCAGCGCCGAGATCCTCGGCCGTATTCCCGCCGGTCGCTGGGGAACGCCTGACGATCTCGCCGGCGCCGCGACCTTCCTCTGCTCCGATGCCGCCGCCTACGTCAACGGGCATGCCCTTGCCGTGGATGGCGGCTGGCTTGCGCGCTGACGCACGCCTCGCCGGCGTCAGGTTGCATTTCGTCCGGACTGAGCCATAATCGGGATAAATGTCAGGCTAGTATCCTGTCATACCACCTATCTCGAAACAGGCGCCGCATCGATAACCACGCCGCTCTATAACTACGCCGCCCTATAACTACATTGAGGAACCGTCATGCGACTGCGCGACAGGACAGCGTTGATCACGGCCGCGGGTCAAGGAATCGGGCGTGCGACCGCCCTGCGCTTCGCCGCCGAGGGTGCCCATGTCATCGCCACCGATATCGATGCGGACAAGCTAAGCGACCTGTCGTCCAGCGACGGCATCGATATCCGCAGCCTGGACGTACTGGACTCGAAAGCCGTCGATGCCCTCGCCAGCGAGCTGCCTCCCGTGAACGTGTTGTTCAATTGCGCCGGCTTCGTGGCCAGCGGTTCGCTGCTCGACGGCAGCGATAGTGATTGGGAGTTGTCGCTGGCCTTGAACGTGACCGCGATGATGCGCATGACCCGTGCCCTGCTGCCGGGCATGATCGAGCATGGCGGCGGCAGCATCATCAATATGGCCTCGGTGGCTTCCAGCCTCAAGGGCGTACCCAACCGCTGCGCCTATGGCACCACCAAGGCCGCGGTGATCGGCCTGACCAAGTCGATCGCCGCCGATTACATCGGCCATGGCATCCGTTGCAATGCCATCTGCCCCGGCACCGTGGACTCCCCTTCGCTGCGCCAGCGCATTCGCGACCAGGCCCACCGGCAGGGGCGAACCGAAGCCGCAGTGCACGCCGAATTTCTTGCTCGCCAACCACTGGGGCGGCTTGGCACGGCGGAGGAGATCGCCGCCCTGGCCACTTATCTCGCCGCGGACGAATCCGCTTATACCACCGGCACCGCCCAGGTGATCGACGGCGGCTGGCTGATCTGAACCCCGAGCTGTTCTGAATTCCGAGAGAGGAGACGACATGAAACTGCTGCGCTTCGGTCCCAAGGGCCACGAGAAACCTGGCCTGCTCGACGCCCAGGGTGTGATTCGCGATCTGTCCGCCCATATCGACGACCTCGACGGGCAGCGCCTGGGGCGCACCAGCCTGGCCCGGCTTGCGGAGCTGGACCCCTCTCGCCTGCCCGAGGTAGCTGCCGATACCCGGCTAGGCCCCTGCGTGGGCCGAGTGGGCAAGTTCATCTGCATCGGTCTCAACTACTCCGACCACGCCGCCGAAACCGGCGCCGAGGTGCCGCCGGAACCGGTGGTCTTCAACAAGTGGACCAGCGCCATCTGCGGACCCGACGACGACGTCATCATCCCCCGTGGCTCTAGCAAGACTGACTGGGAGGTCGAGCTTGGGGTGGTGATCGGCAAGCAGGCCCGCTATGTAGCCGAAGCCGACGCCATGGAGCACGTGGCCGGCTACTGCGTGGTCAACGACATCTCCGAGCGGGAGTTCCAGCTCGAGCGCAGCGGCACCTGGGACAAGGGCAAGGGTTGCGACACCTTCGGCCCTCTGGGTCCCTGGCTGGTGACACCGGATGAGATCGACGAACCGCATGAGCTCGACCTGTGGCTGGAGGTGGACGGTCACCGCTACCAGAACGGCAACACCCGCACCATGGTCTACCGAATCCCCTTCCTGATCAGCTATCTGAGCCGATTCATGACGCTCACGCCGGGCGACGTCATCTCCACCGGCACCCCACCGGGAGTCGGCATGGGCCAGAAGCCGTCGGTCTACCTGCGGCCCGGCCAGCAGATGCGCCTGGGCATCGAAGGGCTGGGCATCCAGACCCAGGGCGTGATTGCCGAACCCGAGGGCAACGCCTAGCGCCCTGTACCCGGAGCCTTGACCATGAGCGAAACCATTGCCAGCGACGGCGGCCAGCTCGATAGCCTGTGCGTTCACGCCGCAGACAACGTACGCGTGGCGCTGAAGGACTTGCCGGCCGGCACCAGGGTCATCGACGGAAGTTGCGAACTGCAGCTGGCAGAGCCGATCCGCCACAAGCACAAGTTCAGCCTTAGCGACCTGGCCCCCGGCGATGCCGTGATCATGTACGGCGTGACCGTGGGCCGCGCGACTCGCCCCATTCCGGCGGGAACGGCCATCAGCATCGACAACACCGAGCACAGCACCGCCACCACCATGCCCCAAGCGAAACGCGGCGAATGGCAGGCACCGGACGTGTCGGCTTTTACCGGAGCCACCTTCGACGGCTATCACCGCCCCGACGGCAAGGTCGGAACGGCCAACGTATGGCTGGTGGTACCGCTGGTGTTCTGCGAAAACCGCAACATCGAGGTGTTGCGCCAGAGCGTCGCCGATGCGCTGGGCGAAGATCCCTTCCGCGACTACAAGCGTATGGCGCGTACGCTACTGCACGGCGAGAGCGGCACCGAACCGGAGACACCAGCGCGCGAACGGCTATTCCCCAACGTCGATGGCGTGCGCTTTCTCACCCATACCCTCGGCTGCGGCGGTACCGACGACGACGCCCAGGCGTTGTGCCAATTGCTGGCGGGCTACATCTGCCACCCCAACGTCGCCGGGGCCACCGTGCTCAGCCTGGGCTGCCAGAAAGCCCAGATCGAGATGCTGAAAGCCGCCGTGACCGAGCGCGATCCGCGCGGGCTGCGGCCCGTCCACTACCTGGAGCAACAGGCCAGTACCAGTGAGCAAGCGCTGATCCGCGACGCCTTGACGACCATTTTCGACGGCCTGGCTGCGGCCAATCGCGTCGAGCGCGCTCCCGCCCCGCTCTCGGCTCTCTCGCTCGGGGTCGAGTGCGGTGGCTCCGACGGTTTCTCGGGGCTTTCGGCCAATCCGCTGGTGGGCGCCGTGGTCGATCGCCTGGTGGCGCTGGGAGGCAGCGGCATTCTCAGTGAGTTTCCCGAGCTGTGCGGCGTCGAGCACGAGCTGATCGCCCGCTGCCGGGACGACGCCGTAGCCGAGCGCTTCGAAGAATTGATGGAAGCCTACCAACAGCATGCCGCCCGGGTGGGCGCCGACTTTTCCATGAACCCCTCGCCGGGCAACGTTCGCGACGGCTTGATCACCGATGCCATGAAGTCGGCTGGTGCGGCCAAGAAAGGCGGCGACAGCCCCGTGGTGGACGTACTCGACTACACCGAACCGCAAACCCGTGCGGGACTCAACCTGCTCTGCACTCCGGGCAACGATGTCGAGTCCACCACCGCGCTGGCCGGCTCGGGCGCCAACTTGATCCTCTTCACCACCGGCCTGGGTACGCCTACCGGCAACCCGGTTACCCCGGTACTGAAGATCTCCAGCAACAGTGAATTGGCCAGCCGCATGGGTGATGTCATCGACTTCGATGCCGGGCCGATCATTCGCGGGGAGGCGAGCATCGCCGAGCTGGCCGACGAACTCCTGCAGCGCTGCATCGACACCGCCTCCGGCCGCTACCGCCCGCATGCGGTGCGCCTGGCGCAGTATGACTTTATACCCTGGAAGCGCGGCGTCTCTTTATAGGGAATAACGTGGCTGCGCCTCATCGCTGAGAAATACCCAGCTATCGCGATCTTGCGAGCTAGAGCCAGGGCTAGGCCCGTTCCCTACGGGCCAACGCATTTCCCATATCCGTGTGGGTCACAAGGGGAAATTGGGCGAGAAAGCGTAGCTTGGAAGCGCTGAGCAAATTGGCGAGCGGACTCGGCGTCCCCAGATGAACCGCAAGGCGCACGGAGCACAGTACCAAGCGAAGCGACAAACAGCCGTAGGCTGGCCCCGAAGGGGCGAGAAGCCGAAGGCTGCGAGTCAACCGGAGCATATGGGGTATATGTGAGGATTCTGACCGGGCTGGCGCTCCAGCACCGCGCAACGCAGCGATTCGCTCGCGCAGACATTTGTTTATTCCGAAAGGCGCTTCTTGAGCTGCATATAGGTCCCGTAATGCCGGTCGAGGTGTCGCCGCATGGCCGCCTCGGCGGCATCGGGGTCGCGCGATTCGATCGCTTCGACGATTTCGATATGGGCGGAAAACGCCGCCTTGTCCTCGTCTTTCTGCTGCAGCACCTGAGCGCGGCGGTCGTCGAGCCACTCCGAAAGCGCCACGTGAATGGCGTCGAAGATGGGGTTTCGGCCGATGCTCGCCAGCACGCCGTGGAAATCGTTGTCGGAGCGCTTGAAGCGCGCCTCGTCGCCGACGGCATCGCGGTTGTCCGCCAAGGCGTCATGCAGGCGCTGAAGATCCTCATCGCTGGCATGGCGAGCCGCGTAGCGCGCCAGCGAAATCTCGAACATCGCCCGCGCTTCCTGGAAGTACTGCTGCCCATCGGGCTTGGACAGCAACTGGCGGGTGACACCGGATAGACGCGCCATGACCGACTCTGCAGTGGGGCGAATCACCCGGGCGCGCGTACCGCTGTTGATGGCGATCAGGCCGAGCTGCTGCAGATAGAACAGCGCTTCGCGAACCGCGGGGCGGCCGACGCCGAACTGCTCCATCAGCTCACGCTCCGAGGGCAGTTGGTCATTCTCCTTCAAGCGGCCTTCGAGGATCTCCGCCTCGAGCTGTTCGGCCACTTGCTCGGACAGCGTCTTGCGCTCCACCTTGTATCGACTCATGCAATGCAACTCCTGGCCAGCCAATCCGAGCCCTGTAGGGGCCGGGCCATATGATACTGCATCCTTGCCCCGCACTGCGGAACGATCAAATCCAGCACTGAGTTAACGCCAGCACTAAGACAACGCCGGCATCGCCAGCTCCTCGGCCAGCTCGGCATAGGCCACCACGTTGGCCGAGTCGAGCGGAATGCCCTCGGCATCGCGACGCGCCTGGCAGCGCCACTCCCGATCGCCGGGCGCCAGCACCTCCCTGCCCTCCAGAGCGGGCTGCGCACGCAAATCCTCAAGGTAGTCCAGCATGCCGCGATCGAAGATGTCGCGCTCGACGAACGCATCGGGGCGCATGACCAGAAAGAAATGCCCGACACCACGCGGCGTACTCATGTCCTCGCCGCTCATTGGCAGCATGCGAAAGCCGTGGATCATGCCCGTCAGGGTCGCGCTGAGCACTTCCACCATACCGGCGAGCCCCGCGCCCTTGAAACCGAAGTCGGCACCTCCCAGTGGCAATAGCGAGACGGCCTGCGAGGCATCGGTGGTCAGGTTCCCTTGACGGTCGACGACCACGTCGGGCGGTAGCTCGCGCCCAATGGCGGCATATTGCTTGACCCGGTTCCAGGGAATCGAGCTGGTCGCCATGTCGAGCAGATAAGGTGGCTGGTTGGGCACCGGTGCAGCGAACGCGATGGGGTTGGTACCATAAAACGGCCCCTGCCCGTGATGCAGGCTGACCAGGGCATCGGCGTTGCACACCGACAGTCCGACGTAGCCTCGCTGGGCCGCCTCCAGCGCGTAGCAACCCGCCGCCCCGAAATGGGAGGAGCGGCCCACCGCTACCGCACCGATGCCGATCTCCTCGGCCATGCTGATGGCGTGCTCGATGGCGGTGAAACCGGCCAGATGGCCGAAACCGTCATCGGCATCGAGATAGCCGGTTCCCGGCAAGCGTCGTGTGAAGCGCATGGCAGGCCGCGGGTTGATGCGTCCCCCCTGCACCGCACGAACGTAATGTGGCAGCAGGCGCAGCCCATGGCTGTCGGTCCCCATGCGCGAGGCGGTGACCAGAGCCCGGGCGACCGCTCGGCACGAAGCCTCGTCCGCCTCGCAGCGAGCCAGGGCGCGCTCCATGAAGGTCTGCAAATCGGCTCCCGCCACTCGCGTGGCGGGCTCGTGGGATCGAGACATCGATACTCCTCAGCGGTAGACGAGCGTGGGCAGCCACATGGAGATGGCCGGAACGAAGGTCACCAGCAGCAACGCAATCACCAGCGGCACCAGGAACGGCAGCGTGCCGCGCATGCACTGCTCGAACGAGATGTTCGATACGCGTGACAGCACGTAGAGCACCATGCCCACCGGTGGTGTCAGCAGGCCGATCATCAGGTTGAGCACCATGATCACGCCGAAGTGCACCGGATCGACCCCCACGGCCACGGCCAGCGGCAGCAGCACCGGCACCAGGATGGTGATCGCGGCAATGGTTTCCATGAAGCAGCCGACCACCAGCAGCACCAGGTTGGCGAATATCAGCACGGCGAACTTGCTGTCCGAGAACGGCCCCATCAGCGCCACCACGTGCTGGGTCACCTGATTGCTGGTCAGGATCCAGGCGAAAATGGACGCGCCGGCGACGATGAACAAGATGATCGCGGTGGTTTCGATGGTCTCCATGCTGACCTTGAGCAGTCGCCGCCAGGTCAAGGTGCGATAGACCACGGTACCTAGCAACAAGGCATAGATCACCGCCGCTATCGCCGCCTCGGTAGGCGTGAAAGCCCCGGTGATGATGCCGCCGACGATGATCACCGGCGTCAGCAGCGACAGGAACGCACGCTTGGCGGCCACCCCGAGGAAACGCATCGAGAAGGCGGCATCGCGCGGGTAGCCGCGTCGACGGGCGAGCAAAGTGATCATGATCATCAGCACCGCCCCCATCAGCAGGCCGGGGATCAGGCCGGCGGCGAACAACTGGCCCACCGAAGTGGAAGCCATCACGCCGTAGATCACCATCGGCAGGCTGGGCGGGATGATCGGTCCGATGGTGGAGGATGCCGCGGTAATGCCCACCGCAAACTCCTTGTCGTAGCCCGCATCGCGCATCGCCTTGATCTCGATGGTGCCGAGCCCGCCCGCATCGGCGACCGCAGCGCCCGACATGCCCGAAAAGACGATGCTGGCCCCCACGTTGACATGCCCCAGCCCGCCGCGCATCCAGCCCATCAAGGCCTTGGCGAAATCGAAGATGCGGGTGGTGATGCCACCGTTGTTCATCAGATTACCCGCCAGGATGAAGAACGGAATCGCCAACAGTGGAAAGCTGTCAACGCCGTTAATCATGCGATGGGCGACGACCACATCGGGTACCCGGCCGGTCAGATAGACGTAGATCAGGCACGACCCCGCCAGGGCAATGGCAATGGGAATACCCAGCAGCAGCATGGTGAAGAGGCTGGCGAAGAGGAAGCCGAGATAGTAGCCCTGCAAAGCCAGGAACAAGCACAGCCCGACGGCGGTCGAGGCAATGATGGGCGGTACCAGCAGGCCGCGGCGCCGAGGCGGGGCTGTCATGCGCGAACTCCGAGGCGTGTCATTGTGATAGGTGGTCATGGGGCTTCATCATCCGAGAAGAGCAGTTCGCTGCTGCCCTCTCGCCAGTGGCGAACGGCGACCTGGATGGCGCGTAGCAGCATCAGCACGAAGCCGGTAAAGACCACGTAGTAGAGGTAGCTCTTGGGTACATCCACCGAGACCATCATGGAACTGGTGCGGGCGGCGAGCTGGTAGCTGATCCAGCAGCCACCGACGAGAAACACGATGCGCGCCAGGTCGACCAGGGTCGCCATGACCAGCCCCGTTCTCCCGGGCATGTAGCGGTAGAAGAACTCCACCGCAATGTGCGAGTTCTTCCGGACCGCCATGGCGCTTCCCAGAAAACCCACCATGATCAGGAAATAGCGCGCCATCTCCTCGGTCCAGGCGATGGAGTCGCCCAGCACGTAGCGACTGAAGAATTGAAGAAAGACGATGACCAGCAGCACCCAGAACAGCGCCAGGGTGACGTAATCCTCGACGGCATAATCCTTATAGTCGAAGCTGTCCAGATCCTCGACCTCTATCGAGCCCAGCTCCTGCTGGGGCGGCAAGCGCTCATCCGACATCAGAATCTCCTTGCTGTCGCCTCCGCTAACGAGGCGGAGGCGACAGCTTCGATATCAGACAAGGCTTACTGGCCGAGGGCCTGAAGCCGATCGTAGGTTTCCTGATCCCAGGTAGCGGCCTCACCGTTGTGGTGCGGCATTACGGCCTCGCGGAACGGCTCGGTGTCCACTTCGTTGACCGTGGTGCCCTGCTCTTCGAACCAGGACACCAGGTCCTTCTCCTGCTGCTGGATATCCTGGGTGATCCGCTCGCCGGCTTCCTGGTAAACCTCGCGGAAGACCTGCCGGTCCTCTTCGGAGAGCCGGTTCCACAGCGGACCGCCGGCGATGGTAATCAGCGAATCGGTGATGTGGCCGGTCAGGTTGATGTAGTCCTGCACTTCATGGAAGGCCTTGGCGCGAATGGTCGGCAGCGGGTTCTCCTGGGCATCGACCACGCCCTGCTGCAACGCCAGGTAGACCTCGGCGAAGGCGATCGGCGTGGGGTTGGCGCCCACCGCCTCGGGAAACATCATGTACATGGGTGCATTGGGCACGCGGATCTTGAGTTCCTCCATGTCCGCCGGCTCGTTGATCTCTTTGTTGGCGGTGGTGTGGCGCCGGCCGTAATAGTTCATCGCCAGCGGTACGTTGCCGGTAGCGTCCTGGTAGCCCTGGGCGATCTCCTGGAACAGCTCGCTGTCGGCATAGGCCTGCCAGTGGTCGAAGTCGCGGAACATGTAGGGTGCTCCGGCGATGCCAATGGGCCCGTAGAAGCGGCCGGCGAACTGGTTGCCGGTATAGATCAGGTCGACGGTGCCGAGGCCAAGGCCTTCGTTGATATCGGCCTCCTTGCCCAGCGACGAGGCGGGATGCACCTCGATCGTATAGCGTCCGTCGGTGCGCTTCTCGATCTCGTCGGCCGCCCACAGCGCCCACTCATGATAGGGCTCGGAGGTCTCGTAGACGTGAGCGAAGGTGAGCGACTCGGCGCTTGCGGCGCCTGCGGCGCCCATTCCCGCTACCAGCAGCGAGGTCGACAGCCAGCGATTCCACTGGCGGTTGCTCTGCTTGACCATCTTGTTGTTCTCCCTAATTGAGCGTGCCTGCAATGGCAGTTACCGTCTTTTGTCGATGGCTCTTGTATACGTGTCATACCATCATAAGCAAACCTAGTCCCTCGCTTCGCGTGCTGCAACCGAGAGGTCAGGCTTTCGACGAATGTCTAATGCCAGCGAGCAGTTGAACGAGCAGGTCCTCGGGGCCGAAGCCGCCGGCTTTGGTCATGACCGGACGCTCGGCATCGCCGTTGACGTGGCCCAGCGGAACACCTGGGCGCCACTCCCCCGCAAGCTCGATGTAGTCGCCGCCGAGCCGCTCCAGCACGGCCAGGGCGATATCGCCCCCACAGAGGAACAGCAGGACGCCCCGCGCTTCCCCACGCGCTGCGGCAACGGCTTCCGCCATGGCCGCCGCGACCGCCTTCGCACTCGCTGCCCGATCCGCAGGCACACCCGGCACGATGATGCACTCGCGGCAGCCTTTATGGTCGCCTGCCGGGCTGAAGGCAGGCAGACAGGGAACCTCCGGGAAAGCCTCGCGCAGCATCTCGAGCTGGCGGCGGGCACGGGGTGAGCGCGAGCCCAGCGCGAACAATGTACGTGCCGGTGCAGGCAGCATCGCCGGACGCGATACTGTCCCCGTGCACCGGGTCGACGTCGGGTTCTTGGACAGCGCCAGGCTCTTGGGCAACGCCAGGCTTCGCGCCAACGCCTGGGTCAGGCCTGCCGCACAGACCGGCAACCAGTCGCCAGGCGCCTCGAGAAGCTGCTCGGCGATGCGCGTCAAAGTTGGGTCGTCCGTGGCGTCGACGACGCAATCCGTCATCGGCAGAGGCTGCCCCGCCTCGGCAACATGGCGTACCAGCGAGACACCGCCTGCCGCGAAGCTGCCGCGCAGCGGTCCCGTCAGCGCAGGGGACAAGCCGTCCCGGGCATAGGCGGTAGCCGAGAGCGGTTCGCCCTCGACCCACACTTCGCCACCCAGGACGCAGCGGCCCTGGCTCGGAACCGCGGGGCACACCAGCAGGCGACGCTGCCCAGCGAGGTGCCGCAGAGCCGCGGCTTCCGCCACGACCTGGCCGCGCAGCGTCGAGTCGACCTTCTTGAGCAGCAGACGCGGCCGCTGCGCGAGCAATCGCTCAGCGGCCTCCCCCGCTCGCCGGGCGGCGGCATCCCGACCCAGATGCCGCGAACCGGTATTGACCGATACCACCCGAGGAGCGCCCTCGTCCCCGCCCAGGGCAGCCTCGAGCCCCTCAAGCGTCACTGCTACGCGTGTCGACATGCCGCGCTCGGCAAAGGGTGCGGCGGCATCGAGCGCCCCGGTCAGGTCGTCGGCGACGATGGCGATGTCGCAGCCTGTGCTCATGCTGCTGTCCGCTGCGCCGCCAAGTGCCGTGCATAAGCAATGGCCGCGCCCATGTTGGTGGCATCGGCATGCCCCTGCCAGGCAATGTCGTAAGCGGTGCCGTGGTCCACCGAGGTGCGCATGATCGGTAGCCCCAGGCTCACGTTGACCGTGGTATCGAAGGCAATCAGCTTGACCGGGATGTGCCCCTGGTCGTGATACTGCGCCACCACCAGGTCGAATTCACCGCGGGAGGCGCGGTAGAAGACGGTATCGGCCGAGATCGGTCCCTGGACGTCGAAGCCGCGCTGGCGCAGCGCGCGCACCGCAGGCGCAATGATCCGCTCGTCCTCGTCACCGAAGATGCCGCCTTCGCCACAGTGGGGATTGAGCCCGGCCACGGCGATGCGCGGCGACGCCAACCCCATGGCCTTCAGGTGCGCATGCCCTGCTTCCACGGTGGCCGTAATACGCTCCTCGGTCACCCGATCGATGGCGTCGCGCAACGATACGTGGGTCGAAACGTGCAGTGTCGAGAGCCGCTCGGAGGCCAGCAGCATGAAAGAAGAAGGCGCCTGGGTGAGTGCCGCCAGCATGCCGGTGTGACCATCGTAATGGTGGCCGGCCGCATGCAGCGCCGCCTTGTTCAGCGGCGCCGTGACGATCACCCTCGCGTGCCCCGCCTGCACCAGAGCCACCGCACGCTCGACGCAGCGAAAGGCCAGGTCGCCGCCGGCGGCACTGATGCGGCCGTCGGGCAGCGCCTCGCCCTGGGCCACGTGCACCTCGGCCACGGCCACGCGGTCGTCGCCGGCACGATGTTTTTCGAGGGAGACGAACTCCAGCGGTGCCTCGATGAGGGCGGCCGCGCGACGGTAGATGTCGGGGTCGCCAACCAGCAACACGCCGCTTCGCTGTTCCGGCGTCATGCCCGCCACGGCACGACAGATGATCTCCGGGCCGATACCGGCCGGGTCGCCCATGGTGATGGCGAGGTCAAAATCGCTCCGGACAAGATCAGTCACCTGAGACGTTTCGTTCATGGCATCAACTGTCCCCCGTTGACCTCGACGATCTGGCCGGTCACATAACCGCTCATGCTGTCGGTCCCCAGGTATACGTATGCCCCGACACACTCTTCCGCAGTGCCCATGCGCCCCATGGGAATGGAAGCGGCCACCGCGGCCAGCTGTTCTTCGGTTGAGTGGCGGACGTGGAAATCGGTAGCGATGACACCCGGCGCCACGGCATTGACGCGTATGTTGTCGCCGAAAAGCTCCTTGGCCATGCTGCGAGTCAGAGTACTGATGAAACCTTTCGCCGAGGCATACAGACCCACCCCCGGGCCGCCTCCGTTTCGGGCCGCAATCGACGTGGTATGGATGATGTTGCCGCCTCCGGCGCGCCTCAAGTGTGGCAAGGCGGCCTGGGACACCATCACCACCGAGCGCACGTTGAGATCAAGCACGCGGTCGTAGTGCTCGTCGTCGATCTCGCCCAGCGAGACGCGCCCCAGCATGTCCCCGGCGTTGTTGATCAGCATGTCCAACCCGTCCAGCTGCTCGGCGGCCTCCTCGACGACACGCCGGGCCTCCGCGGAACGGCTCACGTCGCCCTTGACGACCACGGCCTCGCCGCCGGCTTCCCGGATGTCCTGGGCCACGGACTGGGCCTTGCCGGCGCTGGCGTGGTAGTGCACCGCGACCCGGGCACCCAACGCACCCAACTGGCGCGCCACTGCGGCTCCGATACCGCGACTGGCCCCGGTGATCAGCACACGCTTGCCCTTCCACTCATCGAGCATTGCTGGATTCTCCCTCACGATTGGATATGGTCACTCATAGCATGCTGCGTGGCTGCCGATGCGGCTGGCTGTCGACCCGACTCTGTACCTTGCGCTAGAGTGATATGGGTTTGGCATACCTGTCATACAACACGACACAAGTAGCATGTTAGACGAGTCCCGGCCAAACGCCAGACCCCTCGCAACGCCAGACTAACCTCGCAAGGAGGCCGCATGACCACCATCACCCGGGTCGAAGTACAGGACATCCGCTTTCCCACCTCGCGCAATCTCGACGGATCGGACGCCATGAACGCCGCGCCGGACTACTCCGCCACCTACGTCATCCTGCACGTCGACGACGGCGGCCCGGAGGGGCACGGCCTTACCTTCACCATCGGCCGCGGTAACGAAATAGTGGTCGCGGCGGTCCACGCCCTGGCCCATCTGGTCGAGGGCCGTACGCTGGCCTCGATCACTACCGACATGGGCGGCTTCTGGCGCGAGATCACCGGTGACAGCCAACTGCGCTGGATCGGCCCCGACAAGGGTGCAATCCATCTGGCGACAGCCGCCCTGGTCAATGCGGTCTGGGACCTGTGGGCCAAGCGTGAGGGCAAGCCCATCTGGAAGTTGCTGGTGGACATGCCGCCCGAGCAACTGGTGCGCTGCCTCGATTTTCGCTTCGTCACCGATGCCCTCACCCCCGAGGAAGCCATTGCGCTGCTCCGCAAGCGGGAGCCAGGCAAGGCCGAGCGCGAGGCCGAGATGCGCCGCGACGGTTTTCCCGCCTACACCACCTCGGCCGGCTGGCTCGGCTACTCCGACGACAAGGTACGCCACCTGGCCCGCGAAGCGCTCGCCGAGGGCTGGACCCACTTCAAGCAGAAGATCGGCGGCGATCAGGAGGAGGACGTTCGCCGCGCCGCCCTGCTGCGCGAGGAGATCGGCTGGGACAACGTGCTGATGATGGATGCCAACCAGGTCTGGGAGGTCGACGAGACGATCGCCAAGATGCGCCGCCTGGCCGAATTCGATCCACTGTGGATCGAGGAGCCCACCAGCCCCGACGACATCCTCGGCCATGCCGAGATCCGCCACCGCGTCGCCCCCATCGGCGTCGCCACCGGCGAGCATTGCCACAACAAGGTGATGTTCAAGCAGTTCTTCCAGGCCGAGGCACTCGACTACTGCCAGCTCGATGCCGCGCGCCTGGGTGGGCTAAACGAGGTGATCCTGGTGGCGCTGATGGCCGCCAAGTTCGGCGTCCCGGTATGCCCCCATGCCGGCGGTGTCGGGCTGTGCGAATACGTCCAGCATATCTCGCTGTTCGACTACATCGCCGTTTCGGGCAGCCTGGAGGGGCGCGTGCTGGAGTATGTCGACCACCTGCACGAGCACTTCGTCGATCCTGTGGCGGTCGAGCGTGGGCGCTACCGGGTGCCCGAAGCCCCGGGCTACAGCATTACCATGCACGCCGAGTCGCTGGCCCGGCATCGCTTCCCGGATGGCGCCGCCTGGCAGGAGGAGAGCTGACATGCAGGGAGAAGCATTGTTTGCCGCCCTCGGTGAACGCCTTGGTGAGCGAGGCCTGCTGCGCGAGCCCGACGACATGACCCGCTACGTGGCGGACTGGGCCGGCGACCGGCTCGGCATGCCCCTGGCGGTGGCCCGCCCCGCTTCCACCGAAGAGGTCGTCGCCACGGTTCGCCTGTGCCGTGAACATGGCGTGCCCATGGTGCCCCAGGGCGGCCACAGCGGGCTGGTGGCAGGCGCCCTGCCGGCAGTCGATGGCGGCGAACTGGTGATCAGCCTGGAACGCATGAACCGCATTCGCGCCGTCGACCCGATCAGTTTCACCATGGCCGTGGACGCCGGCTGCATCCTCGAGAACGTCAAGCAGGCCGCGGCCGAGCACGAGTGCGAGTTTCCGCTGGCCCTCGGCGCCCAGGGCAGCTGCCAGATCGGCGGCAACATCGCCACCAACGCCGGCGGGCTCAACGTGCTGCGCTACGGCATGATGCGCCAGCTGGTGCTGGGGCTCGAGGTGGTACTGCCCGATGGTCGCCTGTGGGACGCCATGACCGCCCTGCACAAGGACAATCGAGGCTACGCCCTAAAGCAGCTGTTCCTGGGCAGCGAGGGCACGCTAGGGATCGTCACCGGCGCCGTGCTCAAGCTCACCCCCCGCGCCACCCAGGCGCGCACCGCCCTGCTCGGCCTGCCCTCGCTGGAGGCGGTGATCGAACTCTACGGCCTCGCCCGCCGCGACTGCAGCGACCTTCTCAGCGCCTTCGAGCTGATTCCGCGCCGCTGCATCGAGCTCGCCATGGAGGCGACACCCGAGTTGCGCGACCCGCTGGATGACACCTACCCCTGGTACGTGCTGCTGGAAGTGAGCGCCAGCGGCCCGCTGGATCTCGGCGCCATGCTCGAGCACCTGCTGGAACAGGGCATGGAGCGCGGGCTGGTGCTGGACGGCGCGCTTGCCGCCAGCGAGGCCCAGTCACGCCAGCTTTGGCAGTTCCGCGAGAGCATGCTGGAGGGCCAGCGCCGCCGCGGCGAGCACCTGCGCACCGACATTTCGGTGCCCATCTCGGCGATTCCCGCCTTCGTCGAGCAGGCCAGTCGCAGCGTGATGGAAGCCTCGCCGGAGTGCGAGATCATCGCCTACGGCCACGTGGGCGACGGCAACCTGCACTTCAACATCCTGCCGCCGATGTCGATGCCCGAGGCCGAGAAGCGCGCTCACCTGCATGCCCTGGAGGAACGCCTCTTCGAGGTGCTCGACGGTTTCGGCGGCAGCATCAGCGCCGAACACGGCATCGGCCGCACCAAACAAACCGCCTACCTGGCTCGCCTCTCGCCGGTGGAACGCGAACTGGGCGAAGGGATCAAGACGCTGTTCGACCCCGACGGCTTGATGAATCCCGGGCGTATCCTGCCGGCCCCGAAAGCCTGAGAAAGCCTGACCCGCTGGAGATCACCACCCGTGGGGAAAGGACACCGACCCGGACAACCGCCGTTCAGGGGTCTGGCTCCGTTCCCGGCTGAAGCCGGCGACACCGCCCCCGCACCGACCTCGGCGTCCCGGAGGTCAGACCCCCGTGGGGGAAGGACACCACCGGCGGGGCCCGCGGTCACTCGTACGAAACCGCTCGGCCAGTCCCCGCATGGCGTTGGCCAGCAGCAACGTATCGATACCCAGCCCGACGAAGGAGCAACCCGCCTCGAGATAGCGCCGCGCCTCGCCCTCGTCGACAGTGACGATGCCGGCCGCCTTGCCGGTGCTGCGGATCCGCTTGATGGCCTCGTCGATGGCCGCCCGCACCAGCGGATGGTCGGGATCGCCGAGATGCCCCATCGCTGCGGAGAGGTCCGCAGGCCCCACGAAGACCGCATCGACGCCATCGGTGGCGGCGATCGCCTCCAGGTTCACCAGCGCCGTCGGGCTCTCGACCTGTACCAGCAGGCACAGTTCCTCGTCGGCACGGGCCAGGTAATCCTCCACGTCCCCCCATCGCGAGGCGCGCGCCAGCACATGTCCGACCCCGCGCATGCCGCGGGGCGGGTAGCGCATGGCGGCGACCAGCCCCGCGGCCTGCTCGGCGGTCTCCACCATGGGCACCAGCAAGTTCTGCACGCCGATATCCAGGTAGCGCTTGATCAGCACCGGATCCCCCGTCGGCGGGCGGACGACGGGCTGGCTGGCATGGGGGGCGATGGCCTGTAGCTGGCCGAGCAGGCTCGCCAAGTCATTGGGCGCATGCTCGGCGTCCAGCAGCAGCCAGTCGAAGCCCGCGGTGGCAGCGAGCTCCGCCGAGTAGGGGCTGGCCAGGCCGAGCCAGATGCCGGTCTGGGGCTCGCCGACCAGCAGGCGTTGCTTGAAGGCGTTGCGCGGCATCTGCATGTCGTTACCTCGTCTCAGTGGGAGTGCCGGGGTACCTCGGCGCCCCGCCGGCCGACCAGGAAGTCGAAGTCGCACCCCTCGTCGGCCTGCAGCACGTGCTCAATATAGAGCTGTCGGTAGCCGCCCTGGCGGGCGATCAGCCGGGACGCCTCAGTCGGGTCGCGTTCGGCGAGACGCGCGGCGATCTCGTCGTCGCTCACTTCCAGGTGCAGCCGTCCCGCCTCGCAGTCCAGCTCGATCCAGTCGCCGTCGCGAACCGCGGCCAGGGGCCCACCGGCAGCGGCCTCCGGGGCCACGTGCAGCACCACGGTACCGTAGGCCGTGCCGCTCATGCGCGCATCCGAGATGCGCACCATGTCGGTGACCCCCTGCTCGAGCAGCTTGGACGGCAGCCCCATGTTGCCCACTTCGGCCATCCCCTGATAGCCCCGCGGTCCGCAGTTGCGCAGCACCAGGATGCTGTCGGCGGTCACCTCCAGGTCGGGGTCGTCGATACGCGCCTTGTAGTCGTCGAAGTCCTGGAACACAACCGCCTGGCCACGGTGCCTCATCAGCTCGGCGGTTGCCGCCGAAGGCTTGAGCACGGCGCCGTCGGGGGCCAGGTTGCCACGCAGGATGCTCATGCTGCCATCGGCACAGAGCGGCGTGTCGAGAGGTCGCACTACCTCATTATTATAAATCGGCGCCTCCCGGACGTTGTCCCACAGCGAACGGCCGTTGACGGTCAGTGCCCCGGGATGCGGCAGTCGTCCTGCCTCGCCGAGCCGACGTAGCACGGCCGGCAGCCCCCCCGCATAGTAGAAGTCCTCCATCAGGAAACGCCCGGAGGGCTGGAGATCGACGAGGGTCGGCGTCCCGCGGCCGATGCGCGTCCAGTCCTGGAGGTCCAGCTCGACCCCGATGCGCCCGGCGATCGCCTTGAGATGGATCACCGCGTTGGTGGAGCCGCCGATGGCCGCATTGACGCGGATGGCATTCTCGAACGCCTCGCGCGTCAGCACCCGCGACAGGTCGAGCCCCTCCTCCACCATCTCGACGATGCGCATGCCCGAGAGATGGGCCAGCACGTAGCGGCGGGAGTCCACCGCCGGAATCGCCGCATTGTGCGGCAGGGAGGTCCCCAGGGCCTCGGCCATGGAGGCCATGGTGGAGGCCGTTCCCATGGTGTTGCAGGTCCCTGCGGAGCGCGACATGCCGGCCTCGGCGGCCATGAAGTCGTGCAGCGAGATCTTCCCGGCCTTGACGTCCTCGGAGAGCTGCCAGACCACGGTGCCGGAACCGATGTCCTTGCCCTGGTGCTTGCCGTTGAGCATCGGCCCGCCGCTGACCACTATGGTGGGGATATCGCAGGACGCCGCCCCCATTAGCAGTGCCGGGGTGGTCTTATCGCAGCCGACCAGCAGCACCACCGCATCCACGGGATTGCCGCGGATCGCCTCCTCCACGTCCATGCTCGCCAGGTTGCGGGTGAACATGGCTGTGGGCCTCAGGTTGGACTCGCCGTTGGAAAACACCGGGAACTCCACGGGAAAGCCCCCTGCCTCCAGCACCCCTTTCTTGACGTGCTCCGCCAGCTTGCGGAAATGGGCGTTGCAGGGGGTCAGTTCCGACCAGGTGTTGCAGATGCCGATGATCGGCTTGCCCTGGAACTCGTGGTCGGGAATGCCCTGGTTGCGCATCCAGCTGCGGTACATGAAGCCGTTCTTGTCGGTGGTACCGAACCACTGGGCGGAGCGCAGCGGGCGACGACCGTCCTTGTTGTTGTGTGACATGGGGGTTGCTCCTGTTCGTGCCGCCGGGGGAGTCCCGGGTGCCGGCCTCGGGTTCCAGACCCGTTCGACAGTAAGGCCAGAGACGGCAACTAGTCGACACATACGAAAGTATATGTTGAACAAATACACACAATGTTCGACATTTTCCTGGCACCCCCCGTCCCGGTCACGAGGCAGTCCCATGACACAGCGCGTCAAGGTAGCGATCATCGGCTCCGGCAATATCGGCACCGACCTGATGATCAAGATCCTCCGCCACGGCGAGCACCTGGAGATGGGCGCCATGGTCGGCATCGACCCGGCCTCCGACGGCCTGTCCCGTGCCGCGGCGCTCGGCGTGCCCGCCACCGCCGAGGGCATCGACGGCCTGCTGGCCATGCCCGGCTTCGACGAGATCGGGATCGCCTTCGACGCCACCTCGGCGGCGAGCCACCCGCATCACAGCGCGCGGCTCGAGGCCCACGGCGTGAAGGTCATCGACCTGACCCCGGCGGCCATCGGCCCCTATGTGGTGCCGCCGATCAACCTGGACGCACATTTTGATGCCCCCAACCTCAACATGGTCACCTGCGGCGGCCAGGCCACCATCCCCATGGTCGCCGCGGTCTCCCGGGTGACCCCCGTGCACTATGCGGAGATCGTCGCCTCCATCGCCAGCCGGTCGGCCGGCCCCGGCACCCGAGCCAATATTGACGAGTTCACCGAGACCACCGCCAGGGCCATCGAGGCGTGCGGCGGGGCGGCACGCGGCAAGGCGATCATCATCCTCAACCCGGCCGAGCCACCGCTGCTGATGCGCGACTCCATCTTCGTGCTCTCCCGCCCCGCCGACCGGGGCGCCATCGAGGCCTCCGTGGAGGCGATGGCCTGCACGGTGCAGCAGTACGTTCCCGGCTACCGCCTGAAGCAACGGGTCCAGTTCGAGGAGATTCCCGCGGAAGCGCCGCTGACGATAGACGGCATCGGCCGCGTCAGTGGGCTCAAGACCTCCATCTACCTGGAAGTCGAGGGGGCCGCCCACTACCTGCCCGCCTACGCCGGCAACCTGGACATCATGACCTCCGCCGCCAAGGCCTGCGCCGAGCGCCTCGCCGAGACCCGCCTGCTGGGCACCACCGTCTGAGGTGAACCGCCATGACATCCCCTGACCGGATCGACAAGACGCTCTATATCTCCGATGTCACCCTGCGTGACGGCAGCCATGCGGTTCGCCACCAGTACAGTCTCGATGACGTCAGGCGCATCGCCCGCGCCCTGGACGCGGCCCGAGTCGACTCCATCGAGGTCGCCCACGGCGATGGCCTTCAAGGATCGAGCTTCAACTACGGCTTCGGTGCCCATACCGATCTCGCCTGGATCGAGGCGGCGGTCGAGGTGGTCGAGCACGCCCTCATCACCACACTGCTGCTGCCGGGGATCGGCACCGTGCATGACCTGGACGCCGCCTACGGCGCCGGGGCCCGGGGCGCGCGCATCGCCACCCACTGCACCGAGGCCGACGTCTCACGCCAGCATATCGAGCACGCCCGCAAGCTCGGCATGGACACCGTGGGCTTCCTGATGATGAGCCACATGCAGTCGCCCGCGGGCCTGGCCGAACAGGCCAGGCTGATGGAGCGGTACGGGGCCCAGACCATCTACGTGGTCGACTCCGGCGGTGCCCTGACCATGGACGGCGTGCGCGACCGCTTCCGGGCGCTCAAGGACGCGCTCGACCCGGCGACCCGCACCGGCATGCATGCCCACCACAACCTGGGCCTGGGGGTCGCCAACTCCATCGTCGCCGTGGAGGAGGGCTGCGACAGGATCGACGCCAGCCTGGCCGGCATGGGCGCCGGCGCCGGCAATGCCCCGCTGGAGGTGTTCATCGCCAACGCCGACCGCCTCGGCTGGCGCCACGGCTGCGACCTCTACACCCTGATGGACGCCGCCGACGACATCGTGCGGCCGCTGCAGGACCGCCCCGTGCGGGTCGACCGCGAGACCCTGGCACTGGGCTATGCCGGTGTCTACTCAAGCTTCCTCCGCCATGCCGAGGCGGCCGCCGAACGCTACGGTCTCAGGACCGTCGACATCCTGGTGGAGCTCGGCCGGCGCAGGATGGTCGGCGGCCAGGAGGACATGATCGTCGACGTCGCCCTGGACATGACCCGGGGATGAATCACCACCAGGCTTTCCTGGCTGCCGTCCACCGGACGACAGCCGGTCCACCGAGGCCCAGGCCTCTCCACCGCTGAATGTCGCAACGACCGTCACACCAACCAGCATCACAACAACAATCGAGGACATTGCCATGACCCAACGCTTCGCTCGCCGCGCCCTCACCGCCGCCATCGGTGGCCTCGTCGCCACCGCGCTGGTCCTCCCGGCCCAGGCCGCCACCGAGGTCAACGTCGGCTACGCCATTCCCAGCGAATCCCACTACGGCGAGGGCTATCGCGCCTTCAAGGAGACCCTCGAACGCCTCTCCGGCGGCGAGTTTACCGCCGCCGAGCACCCCAGCGGCTCGCTGGGCGGCGAGCGCGCCATGATCGAGGGCCTGCAGATCGGCACCGTGGACGTGGTCATCACCTCCACCGGCCCGTTGGGCAACTTCGTGCCCGACACCTATGTGCTCGACCTGCCGTTCCTGTTCGCGGACTACGACCAGGCGCGCTGCGTCCTCGACGGCGAGATCGGCCAGGAGCTGCTCGACCAGATGGGCGAGCACGACCTGGTCGGCCTGGCCTGGGCCGAGAACGGCTTTCGCCACATCACCAACAGCCGCCGCGAGATCACCAGCCCCGACGACGTCAGCGGCCTGAAGATCCGCACCATGGAGAACCGCATCCACCAGGACGCCTTCGAGGCCCTGGGGGCCAGCCCCACCCCGATGGCCATGCCGGAGCTGTTCACCGCTCTGCAGCAGGGCACCGTGGACGGCCAGGAGAACCCGCTGACGGTGATCACGGCGGCCAAGCTCTACGAGGTGCAGGACCAGCTGTCGCTGACCGGGCATGTCTACTCGCCGGCGGTGATGCTCGGCTCGCCGGTGCTGCTCGACGGCCTCAGCGACGAGCAGCGCGGCTGGTTCGTGGAGGCCGCCCGGGCCGGCGCCGAGGCGACCCGGGCCGAGGTTTCGCGGCTGGAGGACGAGGGCGTGGAGTTCCTGCGCGGCGAGGGCATGACCGTCAACACCGAGGTCGACGCGACGCCGTTCCAGGACGCCGTGGGCGAGGTGCACGAGCGCTTCGTCGAGCAGTATGGCGACGCCATGCTCACCCGCATCCGCAATAGCGACTGCTGAGCCGCCTGCCCATGGGCCGGTTATTCGTGACCGGCCCCGCATCGAACGAGACCCGACATGCGACTGATCCAGTGCGACCATCAGGGCCAGGCACGTGCCGCCCTGGTCGAGAACGACGAGCAGGTCAGGCTGCTCGAGGGCGACACCTACCAGCTCGCCCGCCGCGCCATTGCCAGCGGCCAGCCGCTGGCCACCATCGTCGAGACGGCACGGACCGACACCCGCCTCGACTACCAGTCACTGGTCGACGACCGGCGCCTGCTGCCGCCGCTCACCCACCCGGACCCGGCTCATTGCCTGGTCACCGGCACCGGCCTCACCCACCTGGGTAGCGCCGATACCCGCGATGCCATGCACGCCCAGGCCCAGCTCGAGGAGAGCCGACTGACCGACTCCATGCGCATGTTCCGGCTAGGGCTCGAGGGCGGCAAGCCGGCGAAGGGCCGGGAAGGTGCTCAGCCGGAGTGGTTCTACAAGGGCGACGGCAGCAGCGTGGCGGCCCCGGAGGACGACATCCCCGTGCCCGCCTTCGCCGCGGATGCCGGTGAGGAACCGGAACTGGCCGGGCTCTATGTGATCGCCGACGACGGCACCCCCTGGCGGGTCGGTCACGCCATCGGCAACGAGTTTTCCGACCATGTCACCGAGCGCTTCAACTACCTCTGGCTGGCCCACTCCAAGCTGCGCGCTTGCAGTTTCGGCCCGGAACTGCTGGTCGGCGAGCTGCCCGAGCACCTGGAGGGCGTGAGCCGGATCGTGCGCGATGGCGCGACCCTGTGGGAAAAGCCCTTCCTCACCGGCGAGGCCAACATGGCCCACAGCCTGGCCAACCTGGAGCACCACCACTTCAAGTACCCCAACTTCCGCCGCCCGGGAGACGTGCACGTGCACTTCTTCGGCACGGCCACCCTGAGCTTCGCCGACGACATTCTCACCCGCGACGGCGACCGCTTCGAGATCAGCCTGCCTGCCTTCGGTCGCCCGTTGCGTAATTCGCTACGCTTCGAAACATCGCAACCAGACACCCGGGTGCAGGCGCTCTGACCCCGGGCGACAGTACTTCAGGAGGCAACATGCACGAACCCCGGACCATCGGTTTCATCGGCACCGGCATCATGGGAGGGCCCATGGCGCGGCGCCTGATCGACGCGGGGCATGACGTCCGCGTGTGGAACCGTACCGCCGCCAAGGCGGCGGCCCTGGGCGCCACGCCCGTGAAAACCCCGGCAGCGGCGGCCGATGGCGCCGAGATCGTCATCGTGATGCTGAGCTCGGGGCCGGTCTGTGACGAGGTGATCCTCGGCGAGCACGGCCTGCTCGACACCATGCCCCCGGACAGCCTGCTGATCGTGATGAGCTCCATCCCGGTGGAGACCGCCCGCCACCAGGCCGAAGCCGCCGGCGAGCGCCACATCCACTACCTGGACGCCCCGGTCTCCGGTGGCGAACGAGGTGCCATCGACGGCAGCCTGGCGATCATGGCCGGGGGTGACGAGGCGACCTTCGCGCGGGCCCGTCCCGTCCTCGAGTCACTCGGGCGCCCGGTACGGATCGGCCCGGCGGGAAGCGGGCAGCTCGCCAAGCTGATCAACCAGCTGGTGGTGGCCAGCACCATCGCCACCGTCTCCGAGGGCATACTGCTGGCCGAGCGCGGCGGGGCCGACCCGGCCCGGGTGCGCGAGGCCCTGCTAGGCGGCTTCGCCGACTCGACGATCCTGCGCGCCCATGGGCAGCGGATGATCGAGCAGGACTTCGCCCCCGGCGGGCCGGCCAAGTGGCAGCTCAAGGACACCCGCACCGCCCTGGCGCAGGCCGACTCGCTCGGCCTGGACCTGCCCGTGGCGACGCTGGTCAACCGGCTGTTCGAGGACATGGTCGCCAACGGCGACGGCGAACTGGACCACAGCGCCCTGATCCGCGAACTGCGGCGCCGCAACGCCCTGCCCTGTTGACCTGCCAACCCGTCCGTGGCAGCTTGCCCCGAATCCTGTCGAGAGCCTCCCGTGAAAGCGACCCTCAAGCGCGCCCCCCGCCCCAGCATCAGCGAATACCTGGCCGAGGCCATCTTCTCGGGGCACTATCGGCCGGGGGATTTCGTGCCCAGGGAGCTCGACCTCTGCGAGCAGTTCAGGCTCAACCGCTCGGCGGTTCGCAGCGACCTGCGCCAGCTGGTGGACGCCGGCATCATCGAGCGGATCTCGGGCCACGGCTCCAAGGTCCGGGAGTACGCCGACTGGCGCATCCTCGATCCCACCGTCACCGAGTGGATGACCCGCTACGCCGCCCCCAACCCCATGATCCAGCGCGAGATCCTCTCCTTTCGCCTGGATGTCGAGCCCTATGTGGCGATGACCGCGGCCCGCCGCGCCACGGCCCGAGACCTGGTCGCCCTGGAGGAGGCCTTCGAGGGCATGAAGCGCCACCTCCAGCATGGCGACAGCGAGGAGGAGCGGCGCCTGCACAGCGACCACGACGTCGCCTTCCACGCCGCCATCTTCAAGGCGACCCACAACATCGTCTGGTCACAGCTCTCGCATATTCTGCGCCCCTCCATCTACCTGCTGATCTCGATGTCCAACGTCAGCACCGAGGAACCCGAGGAGAGCCTGGAGCGGCACCGGCTGCTGATGGAGCACATCCGCGCTCGCCAGCCCCAGGAGGCCTTCCGCGCCGCCCAGGCGGTCCTCGACGGCACCGCCAAGGCGCTCGGCATCGAAGCCGGCGACAGTGCCCTGGGCAAGCACCTGGCATTGGGCTGAAGACTCCCCTGGGACACTAATCTGTCGCCATCGCCGGCAGCACACGGCGCTCCAGGCGCCGCTCGTAGAGCCCCTTGGCGACCAGCGTCGCCAGCACCAGGCCGCCGCCGACGAAGGCCAGCGGCGCCGGTCGCTCGGCCAGGATCCACCAGACCCAGAGCGTGCCCACCACTACCTCGAGCAGCAGCAGCAACCCGACCTCCGCCGCCGGCAGGTAGAGCGGCCCCCGCTGGAGCAGCGTCACCCCGGCCGGCACGATGAACAGGCAGAGCAGCACCACCAGCAGCAGCCGATCGGGCGGTGGCAGCGAGAAGCCACTGGTCGCGCCCACCACCTGCCCGGCCCCCACGGCGACGATCAGTCCGGAGAAGGTCAGCATGGGACTCATGTCGACACCCGGCCGGGTACGACAGAGGGTGAAGTTGATCGCCAGGGTAGTCGCCGCCATTAGCGCGAAGCCATTGCCCACCCAGGACCCGGCACCGGCGTCGTCGACCACAATCAGCGAGATTCCGGCCATGCACAGCAGGATGGCCAGCCAGGTGTGCCGCGGCAGGCGCTCCTTGAGTAAGAGCCAGGAGAGCGACGCGGCGATCAATGGCGAGCCGGCCAGGATCATCAACACGTTGCCTCCCTTGGTGTACTGGTTGCCCAGCACGAAGCCGCAGGTGGTCAGGCTGAACAGCAGGGCCACGCCGATGCCGGTCCAGCCGCAGCGCCGATAGGCATTGAAGGTGCCGCGGCCGTTGCGCGCCACCACGATCAGCAGGAAGCCCAGAGCCGAGAGCAGGCCCCGCCACATCAGGATCTCGGCGTCCGGCAGGCCCGCCAGCTTGATCAGCAGGGCGTCGGGGGACATGATCAGTGCCCCACCCCCGGTCAGCAGCAGCCCCTGCTGCCGGAGGGGAAGTGCCTGGAATGCGTTCACCTCATCCTCCCGGCCCGCGGCGGGACGCCAGCGTCGCCCTCATCAGGCCCCCTTCTCCTCCTGCAACACCCGTATGACCTCCGGCACCGCCAATGCCTGGTCCTCGATCGTGCCGTAGAGGTCGCGAACCGCGGCCGCCACACCGCGAGCCACGCCAAGCTCGTCGGTCATGGCATGATAGTAGCCGATATCCTTGCTGGCATTGGCCACGCTGAAGCGGAAGCTGGAGGCGTCGCCGGCCTCGATAAAGGGCCGCAGTCGCTCGAGGATCACCCCGCCACCGCCGCCCTTGCTCAGCACCTCCAGCAAGGCCGCATCGTCGATGCCGGCATGGCGCGAGGCCACCGTGGCCTCGGCCAGCACCGCCGAGAACCCCAGGGAGACGTAGTTGTGGACTAGCTTGAGGGTATGCCCGGCGCCCACCGGCCCGGCATGGGTAATGTTCTCGGCGAAGCTCTCGAGCAGCGGATGCAGCTCGGTGAACAGTGCCTCGGGCGCACCCACGATCAGGTTCAGCCGTCCCTCGGCCGCCTCCTTGGGGGTTCGCGTCATGGCCGCGTCCATGAAGCGTCCTCCCGCCTCCTGCACGCGCGCGGCGACCCGCTCGGTGGAGCTCGGCAGCGCCGTTGAACAGTCGACCACCACGCTGCCCTCGCGCAGCCCCTCGAGCACGCCACCGGGCTCGAACAGCACCGCCTCGACCTGGGGCGAACCGGTCACGCAGAGGATGATCACCTCGGCGGCCTCGGCCACCTCCCGCCCCGAGGCCCTGGCCTCCGCGCCGGCGGCCAGCAGGTCCTCCACCGGCTGGTTGCCGGGGTGGTCGAGGAAACAGAGCCGGTGACCGGCACGCAGGATATTGCTGGCGATTCCGTGGCCCATCAGGCCCACGCCAACCATGCCCACACGAAGGGGGTGACTCATTGCAGAACTCCACTGTCAGGTTGAAGAAGGGGTGGTTCAGCCATGGTGGATGGCCACCGTCTTGATACGGGTATAGCTCCTCAGACCCTCGAAGCCCTTCTCGCGGCCATGGCCCGAGCGACCGACACCCCCGAAGGGCAGCTCGACGCCCCCGGCGGCGCCGTAGTTATTGACGAACACCTGGCCGCTGCGGATGCCCTTGGCCAGGCGCAGCTGCCGTCCGCCATCGCGTGTCCAGACCCCGGCGCACAGTCCGAAGTCAGTGGCATTGGCCAGTTCCAGCGCCTCGGCCTCGTCGATGAAGCACTGCACCACCAGCACCGGGCCGAACAGCTCCTCGCGCAGCACCTCATGGTTGGGGGGAATATCGGCCAGCACCTGCGGCACCACGAAGTGCCCCGCCACCGGTGCCCCCTCGGCCAGCCGGCCCCGGGCCACCACCCGGATGCCGTCGGCCAGGGCCCGCTCCAGCCGTGCCTCGAGCTTGTCCCGCTGGCGGGCATTGATCAGGGGCCCGCAGTCCGCATCCGCCTCGCCGGCATCGCAGCGCAGGGCCGAAAAGCGCTCGGCGAGCCGTGCCAGCACCGCCTCGGCGCACTCCTGCTGCACCAGCAGGCGGCTGCCGGCGGAGCAGGTCTGGCCGGCGTTCTGGATGATGCCGCGCACCACCGCCTCCAGTGCGGCCTCCATGTCGGCATCGGCGAACAGCAGCTGGGGCGACTTGCCACCCAATTCCATGGTCACCGGCACATGCTGCTCCGCCGCTGCCCGGGCCACCAGGGTGCCGGTCTCGGGCGAACCGGTGAAGGAGAGATGCTGGATGCCGGGGTGGGCCGCTAGCGCCGCTCCCACCTCGCGGCCCAGCCCTGGCAACACGTTCAGGGCACCGGGCGGCAGGCCGTTCTCGACGGCCAGCTCGGCCAGGCGCAGCACGCTCAGGCAGGCATCCTCGGCGGGCTTGAGCACCACGGTGTTGCCGGCCGCCAGTGCCGCCGCCACGCAGCGGCCGAAGATCTGCGCCGGGTAGTTCCACGGGATGATCTGGGCGCAGACGCCGTAGGGCTCGCGCAGGGTCATTACCGCGAAGTCGTTGTCGAAGGGGATCGTCTCGCCGTGCAGCTTGTCCGCCGCCCCGCCATAGAAGCGGAAGTAGCGAGCACAGGCGGCGATATCGCCGTGCGCCTGGGTCAACGGCTTGCCGGTGTCCGCACACTCCAGCGCCGCAAGGCGCTCGTGGTCGGCTTCGATGGCGGTGGCGAACGCCAGCAGCCACTCGCTGCGTCGGCGCGCGCTCCACGCCGACCAGTCGCCCAGCCGGCCGGAGAAGGCGCGATCGGCGGCAGCGACGGCCTCGTCGACCTCCTCGGGGCGGCAACGGGCGATGCGGGTGATGGTCTCGCCACGGGCCGGGGCCTCCACCTCCAGGGTGTCGCGGGTTTCGACCCAGGCGCCGCCGATCAGGGCGCCCCGGGGGGGCATTGCGAGTCGTGGTGACATGGTCGCACTCCTTGTCATTGTCTTGCGGCGGGTCAATAGAGCAGGTTGACCAGCCCCATGGAGATCCACGGCATGTAGGTGATCGCCATCAAGCAGGTCAGCACCACCAGCACGAAGCGCACCAGGTGGGGCAGCATCTGGTCAATCGAGATCCTCGCCACCGCACAGGCCGCAAACAGGTTCACCCCCAGCGGCGGGGTGATCATGCCCAGCGCCAAGTTGACCACCATGATCAGCCCGAAGTGCACCGGCTGGACCCCGAACTGCACCGCGATCGGCGTCAGGATCGGCGCCAGCACCAGGATCGCCGCACCTGTCTCGATGAACATCCCCACCCCCAGCAGCAGTACGTTGACAGCCAGCAGGAAGGTCCAGGGGCTGTCGAACACCGTGGTCACCCAGCCGGCCACCTCGCGAGGCAGCCCCGAACGGCTGATCAGGAAGCTGAAGAGTGCCGCGGCCGCGATGATCAGCATCACCGCCGCGGTGGAAAGCACACTCTGGCGCAGGATCGGGCCCAGGTCGGCCAGCGTCAGCTCGCGATAGACCAGCCCGCCCACCACCAGGGCATAGAACACCGCCACCGCCGCGGCCTCGGTGGGGGTGAAGATGCCCCCGTAGATGCCGCCGATCACCACCACCGGCATCAGCATGGCGGCCCAGGCGCGGCGGAAGGCGACGCGGAACTCGCTGCGGTCCTCGCGATCCTGCAGGCCGTAGCCGCGCAGCTTGCAGAACAGGTAGAGGAACGCCAGCAGGGCGCCGCCGATCAGCAGCCCCGGGCCGATGCCGGCGATGAACAGCTGGCCGATGGAGGTATTGGTGCTGACGCCGAACAGGATCAACGGAATCGACGGCGGGATCAGCACCCCCAGCTCCGCCGACGAGGCCTGGATAGAGGCGGCCAGCGGCTTCGGGTAACCGTGCCGCACCATGGCCGGAATCAGGATGGCGCCGATGGCGAAGGTAGTGGCCACGCTGGAGCCCGACACCGCGGCGAACATCATGCACGTCAACACGCAGGACATGGCCAGGCCGCCCTGCACGCCGCCGACGATGGATTTGGCCAGGTCGACCAGGCGGCTGGAGATGCCGCCTCCCGCCATCAGGTTGCCGGCCAGGATGAAGAACGGAATGGCCATCAACGGGAAGTGATCGAGGCCGACGAACATCTGCTGCGGCACCATCAGCAGCGGCAGGCTCGAGAAGTACTCGATACCAATGATCGAGGCGAGCAGGATGGAGACGGCGATCGGCACGCCGACCGCGAACAGGATGACCAGCGAGAGGCCGATGGCGAGGTTCATGGGCGAGGCCCTCCCTGGGTGTGATGGTGCACGTCGGCGTCGGCCTCCCCGGGGGCCGCTCCCCGGAGCGTCGATGTCACCGCGTCGGCCCGCTGAGCGGAAATGGCTCGGTCGGGATCGGTCTGCGCCTCCGGTTCGGCGGCCTCGTCATGCTGGGGCCCTAGCCCCTCGCGGGCCGTGGCCTGGGCCAGCAGGCGCCCCACCACGGCCACCATGGCGATTGCACTGCCCACGGGAATCGCCGCATAGGCCCAGGAGATCGACACCTCCAGCGCCGAGAGGGTCTGGCGGCTGACACGATCGGTCATCAGAATGCCCTGATAGAAGAGCACGCCGAGCACCAGCAGGCAGCAGAGGCCGATGACCAGTTCGAGCCCCAGCATCATGCGCCGCGGTACCAGCTTGTAGATCAACTCCACCGCCATCATGTAGCCACCGCGGAAGGTCGCCGCGGCGCCCAGGAACACGCACCAGATCATGGTCGCGCGGGACAGCACCTCCGACCAGGTCGAAGGTGCATTGAAGATGAACCGGGTCAGCACCTGGTAGAAGCCCAGCGTCACCGAGACGATCAGCATCAGTATCGCGATCGCCATCGCCAGCCGGGTCAAGCAGTGCTCGAAGCGTAGAAACCAGGACACCATAGTGTGAGTTCCCAAGTCGGTCGGGGCCGGTCACGGATAACCGGCCCATGGGCAGGCGGCTCAGCAGTCGCTATTGCGGATGCGGGTGAGCATGGCGTCGCCATACTGCTCGACGAAGCGCTCGTGCACCTCGCCCACGGCGTCCTGGAACGGCGTCGCGTCGACCTCGGTGTTGACGGTCATGCCCTCGCCGCGCAGGAACTCCACGCCCTCGTCCTCCAGCCGCGAAACCTCGGCCCGGGTCGCCTCGGCGCCGGCCCGGGCGGCCTCCACGAACCAGCCGCGCTGCTCGTCGCTGAGGCCGTCGAGCAGCACCGGCGAGCCGAGCATCACCGCCGGCGAGTAGACATGCCCGGTCAGCGACAGCTGGTCCTGCACCTCGTAGAGCTTGGCCGCCGTGATCACCGTCAGCGGGTTCTCCTGGCCGTCCACGGTGCCCTGCTGCAGAGCGGTGAACAGCTCCGGCATGGCCATCGGGGTGGGGCTGGCCCCCAGGGCCTCGAAGGCGTCCTGGTGGATGCGGTTCTCCATGGTGCGGATCTTCAGGCCGCTGACGTCGTCGGGGCTGGTGATCTCGCGGCGGCTGTTGGTGATGTGGCGAAAGCCGTTCTCGGCCCAGGCCAGGCCGACCAGGTCGTGCTCGCCCATCTGGTCGAGCAGCTCCTGGCCGATCTCGCCGTCGAGGACGCAGCGCGCCTGGTCGTAGTCCGCGAACAGAAACGGCAGGTCGAGCACATAGGTGTCGGGCACGAAGTTGCCCAACGGGCCGGTGGAGGTGATGACCACGTCCACGGTGCCGATCTGCAGGCCCTCGATCATGGCGCGCTCGCCGCCCAGCGAGCCGCTGGGGTGCTCGGCGGCGGTAAACTCGCCGCCGGAGAGGCGTTCGAGGGTCTCCTTGAAGGCGCGATAGCCCTCGCCGTAGTGGGATTCGCTGGGAATGGCGTAGCCGACGTTGACCTCGGTGGCGGCCTGGGCCGGGAGGACCAGCGCGGTGGCGACGAGGCCACCGATGGCGGCGGTGAGGGCGCGGCGAGCGAAGCGTTGGGTCATGGCAATGTCCTCGATTGTTGTTGTGATACTGGTTGTGATGCTTGGATGATGGGCCGTTCACCCGCCTCGGGCGGCACGGCCCCGGCTGCATGCCCGCCGGTAAGGGCGGGCGGCAAGTTCAGGAACGCTCGGCGAGGTAGGCATCGACGATCTCGCCGAAGTCGGCATCGCGCCGGAACCCCAGCCGGTCGGCCCTGGCGGTATCGAAGCGCGCCGGCCAGCTGGCGACGAGGCTGCGGATGCGTTCGTCCGGCTCGTGGCGAACCCTGGCCACCGCCTCGTCGCCGGCGACCTCACGCAGGGTGTCGAGCATCTCCGCCACGCTGACGGTGATACCGGGCAGCATCAAGGCCCGGAAGGCGCCCAGGGCCTCGCCGGGCACCTCCGCCGCGAGGATGAGCGCCTCGATCACCCGGGACGGCGACAGCACGAACAACTCCTGGTCGAGAGGCACCGGGCAGATCGCTTCCTCGCCGCTCAGGGGCTCCCGCAGGATGCTCGAGGCGAAGCTCGACGCCGCGGCGTTGGGACGGCCGGGACGGATGACGATGGTGGGCAGGCGCAGCACGCGGCCGTCAACCAGCCCGCGCCGGCTGTAGTCGTTGATCAGCAGCTCGCACATCGCCTTCTGGGTCCCGTAGGAGTTCTGCGGCTGGACGGCGGTCATGTCATCGAGCACCTCGGGGAGTTCGCCGCCATAGGCCGCCACCGAACTGGCCATCACCAGCCGTGTCTCGGCCAGCCCGTGCCGGCGGCACCCCTCGAGCAGCGAGCGGGTGGCATCGAAGTTGACCTTCATGCCCAGGTCCAGGTCCGCCTCGGCGGCCGAGCTAACCACCGCCGCCAGGTGATGGATCACGTCGGGCCGCTCGGCCAGCACGCTATCGAGGCCCCCGGGGGTGGTGATGTCCAGAGCCCGCGAGACGATCTCGATCGCGCCGGCATCGGGTGCGGGCGGCTCCACCTGGTCGATCAGCGTCAGGCGGCGAATCGCCCGGCCATCAAGCTCTCCGCGCTTGACCAGCTGCCTGACCAGGCGCTGCCCGAGGAAACCGGCGGCACCGGTGATGGCGATATGCATGATTGTCTCGCTCCTGTTGTCCTTGTTGCGTTGTTTACTGCCCATGGGCCCGAGCCCGATCCTGGCGCAATGTCCGCCCTTACCCCGTGGGGGAAAGACTCCACCCCTGGCGGTTACCGCCCAAGGGTCACCTCCCCTGGGTGGCTCCGTGAGAATCCGTCAACCCGTACGCCCTTCCCCACCCCAGCCCCTCGCGGGTACCGCCGGCCGGGCAATACTCGCAGCCCACCCAGCCGCCGTAGCCCAGCGCTTCCAGCCGTGCGAACAGGGCCGGGTAATGCACCTCGCCAACGTCCGGTTCGTGGCGCTGCGGCACACCGGCGACCTGCACGTGGCCGATCCGCGGGAACTGCCGTTCCAGATGGTGGGTCAGGTCGCCCTCCATGATCTGGCAGTGGTAAAGGTCGAACTGCAGGCGCAGGTTGGGTTCGCCCACCTCCTTCAGCACCGCCATGGCCTGGTCCTGGTGCGAGAGGAAGAAACCGGGCATGTCGCGGGTGTTGATCGGTTCGATCAGCACCTCTCGGTCGAGCTTCGCCGCCTCGCGGGCGGCGAAGCGCAAGTTCGTCACATAGCTGGTGTGATGCGCGGCCCGCACGTCTTCCTGGGCGCGGCCATCGGCATCCATCGGCAGTAGCCCCGCCATGGCGTGCACCCGGGAGCAGCCCAGGGCCTCGGCGTAGCGCAGTGCCTCCACCACGGAGTCGCGGAACTCCGCCTCGCGCCCCGGCAAGCTGGCCAGGCCACGCTCGCCGGCTTCCCAGTCGCCGGGGGGCAGGTTGAAAAGCACCTGCTCCAGGCCGCTCTCGTCCAGTTCCGCACGCAGTGCCTCGGGCGTATAGGCATAGGGAAAAAGGTACTCGACGCCGCGGAAGCCGGCCTCGGCCGCCGCCACGAAGCGGTCGAGGAACTCATGTTCGGTGAACAGCATGCTGAGGTTGGCGGCCAGTCGGATCATCATCGGCTCCTACGGTGAGGGCGAGCGCAGTCAGTTTTCGGGCAAAGCCTTAGTCGCGGGGGAAACGGGCCTCCAGTTCGGCCACCTGCTCGGCAGTCAGGGCACGCGGATTACGGCCATGCAGCAGCAGGAACAGCTTGGCGGTCTCCTCCAGCTCCTCGGTGGCATAGACCGCCGCCTCCAGGCTCTTGCCGGCCACCACCGGGCCGTGATTGGCCAGCAGCACGGCACTGTGCGCTCCCGCCAGGCCGCGCACCGCATCGCCCAGGGCCGGGTCGCCGGGAATGTGATACGGCACCAGCGGCAACCGGCCCACGCGCATCACGTAGTAGGCGGTGAGCGGCGGGATGCAGTCGCACGGGTCGATGTCGGGCAGGCAGGAGACGGCCACCGAATGGGTGGAATGAAGATGCACGATGGCCTGGGCCTGGGGGCGCTCGGCGTACATCGCCATGTGCAGGAAGTGCTCCTTGGTGGGCTTGTCGCCGTCCTGCCAGGCGCCTTGACGATCGAGGCGCGAGATGCGCGCCGGGTCCAGCCGCCCCAGGCAAGCATTGGTGGGCGTCATCAACCAGCCGCCGTCATCCGTGCGCACGCTGATGTTGCCGCTGGAGCCCATGGTCAGGCCGCGATCGAAAAGCGATTGGCCCAGCGTGGCGATCTGCTCGCGCAGGCGGGTCTCGTCATGGACGCTCATGCTCGCCCTCCCCCGTCATTTCGTCCAGCACCGCGAAGGCGCGCGAGAAGAACTCCTCGCCGCCGAAGTTTCCCGACTTGAGCGCCAACGACAGCGGTGCCTCGCGGCCGGCCAGCGGTGCCTGGGTCCAGGGCACGCCGGGGTCGATCTGGCCGCCGATACGCAGCTGGCGAATACCCAACGCCGAGACCACCGCGCCGGAGGTCTCGCCGCCGGCCACCACCAGACGCCCTACTCCTTCACCGACCAGGGCCCGCGCCAGCCGCCCCAGCACCTGCTCGACCAGCTCACCGGCACGTTCGACGCCAAGCGCAGCCTGAGCGACCTGGACGCGTTCAGGGTCGGCGGAAGCGTAGATCAGCACCGGGCCACCCTTGGCGAGCGCCTCGCGGGCGAAGACCAGCGCCGCCTCCAGGTGGGCCTCCCCTTCGGCAAGCGCGAGCGGGTCCAGGGCGAAACCCGGCTGACCTTCGAGAAAATGGACCACCTGGCCCAGTGTGGCCCGTGAACAGCTGCCAGAGAGCACCAGAGCGCCACCCGTTGCCACTGCCAGGCGGCCCGGTTCGCTGACCTCCGCCAGCCAGCCGCGGCGGCGATACTGTTCGGGCAGCGCCTGCCCCAGGCCCGAGCCGCCGGTCACCAGGGGATAGTCGACGATGGCTGCGGCCAGCAGCGCCAGCTCGTTATCGTCCAGGGCGTCGCAGATCACGTGGCGCACCCGCTCGGCGGCCAGCATCGCCAGATGCGCCCGGGTGGCCTCGATACCGCGGGCCAGTACCGGCCGGGCCAGCAGGCCGACCGCATGCGGCGTCTGTCGGCCCAGCACCCGCACCAGGTCGGCATCGGTCATGGGGTTGAGCGGATGATGCTGCATGCCGCACTCGTTGAGCAGGCGGTCGCCGACGAACAGGTGGCCCTGGTAGACCGTGCGGCCATTGGCGGGAAATGCCGGCACCATCACCGTCTGCCGGGCATCGAGCCGCTGCATCAGGGCATCGGCCACCGGCCCGATATTGCCGGCGTCGGTCGAGTCGAAAGTGGAGCAGTACTTGAAGAAAATCTGCCTGGCCCCCTGGGACCGCAGCCAATCGAGCGCCGCCAGCGAATCCGAAACCGCCTGCTCGGCGGGCGTGGAGCGCGACTTTAACGCCACCACCACGGCATCCACCTCGCCTAGGTCGATCCCGGCACCCGGTACGCCGATGGTCTGAACGCAGCGCATGCCGGCGCGTACCAGGTTATTGGCCAGATCCGTGGCACCGGTGAAATCGTCGGCGATGGCGCCCAGCACCAGAGTCATGTCACTCGCCCCCGGCATCGTTGGCGGCTTCGGGAAGCGCGATGCCCGACAGCCGCTGGTAGACCTTGATCACCGCGGCATCGTCCTCGCGGCCGAACCCGGCGCCCCTGGCGGCGATGAACTGCTGCAGGGCAGAGGCTGCCACCGGGGTGGGCATGGCCAGCTCGCGGCCGGTCTCGTGCACCAGGTTCAGATCCTTGATGAAAATGTCCACCGCCGAGAGCGGTGTATAGTCGCCCGCGAGCATGTGCGGCACGCGGTTCTCGAACATCCAGGAGTTGCCCGCCGAGTGGGTGATCACCTCATACACGGTCTGCGGGTCGAGCCCCAGGCGAATGCCCAGCGCCATGGCCTCGGCGGCGGTGGCGATGTGCACCCCGGCCAGCAGCTGGTTGACCAGCTTCATGCTCGAGCCGACGCCGGGGGTATCGCCCAGCCGATAGACGGTAGCCGCCATGGCATCCAGCACCGGCGCGGCCCGGTCGAAGGCTCCCAATGCACCCGAAGCCATGACCGACAGCTCGCCGCTGCGCGCCTTGGCCGCCCCGCCGCTCACCGGTGCATCGAGCATGGCGAGCCCCATGGCATCGAGGCGGGTACCGAGGTCGCGGGCGAAGGACGGCGCCACGGTGGCACACTGGATGACCAAGCTCCCCGGCGCCAGCCGGGCCGCCACGCCCTGCTCGCCGAACAGCACCGCCTCGACCTGCTCGGCATTGACCACCAGCACCACCACGACCTCGCACGCCGCCAGTTCCAACGGCGTTGCGACGCTGCGCCCGCCCTCGGCCTCGAACGCCTGCCGGGCCTGGCCGGCGATATCGCAGCCCAGGATGTCCAATCCGCGCTCATGCAGGGCCAGCGCGGCGCCCCGGCCCATGGCACCCAGGCCGATGACTCCGATGCGCGGGCTATCCGGGCTATTGATTGGATGGCTCACCTGGCGCTCCTACGGTTGATGGCATCGATCGCCACAGATGAAAGTTAACTGGTAGCGCTAACATGTTAGCGCTACCATTCTTGTAGTAGATCGTGATCCAGCCAGCAAGGCCCCAGGGTGAAAGGTACGACCAATGTCTAAACGCAAAGCCAACACACGCCAACGGCGCGGCTCCGCCCAGCCGACCCTCGCTCAAGTGGCCGAACTGGCCGGCGTCTCCTCCATCACAGCCTCCCGTGCCTTGAACGACCCGGAGCGCGTCAACGCGGCGACCCGCCAGCGCATCCTCGACGCCATGGAGCGCATCGGTTACGTGCCCAACCTGGTAGCCGGCAGCCTGGCCTCGGCGCGCTCGAGATTCATTGCCGTCGTCGTGCCCTCGCTTGCCAACGCCGTTTTCATCGAGGTCATCCAGGGCCTGCAGGCCACCTTCGAGGCCGCCGGCTATCAGATCCTGCTCGGCAATACCGACTACGACATCGAACGCGAGCATCAACTGGTGCGAACCTTCCTCGGCTGGTCCTGCTCGGCCCTGGTCACCGCAGGGCTCAGGCATACCCCGGCGTGCCGCGAGCTGCTTGCCGGCTGCAACCGTCCGGTCATGGAGGTAATGGAACTGGGCGAGGCACTGGACCTGAACGTGGGCCTGGACCACGAAGAAGCGGGCAGCTGCATGGCCCGGCACCTGCTGCAGCGCGGCTACCGCGACATCGTCTACGTCGGTGCGCGCATGAGGGAGGATTACCGCGCCGCCATGCGCTATGCCGGGCACCGGGCGGTGCTCGAGGCGGCAGGCCTGACGCCCCACCTGCTCGAACTCGACCGGCTGGGTAGCCTGGAAGCCGGTGCCGAGGGCCTGGAGCGGGTTCGCGACCAGTTTCCCGGCGCCAAGGCGGTCCACTTCGCCAACGACGACCTGGCCACGGGCGCCCTGCTCCACGCCCTGCGCCTAGGCCTGCGGGTACCCGAAGAGATCGCCCTCGCCGGGTTCAACGGCCTGCCACTGGGGCAACACGTCACCCCGCGACTGACCACGATACAGTCTTCCCGGCACACCATGGGGCGCCTGGCCGCGGAACAGGTCCTGCGCTGCCTGGCAGGAGAAGAGATCGAGACGCGCCGGCAGAATGTCGGTTTCACACTGCTCGAGGGTGAAAGCACCTGAACCGGGCACCACTCAAACGACAGGCTCGCAAAAAGCGGCGACCGCGCAGGGCTGATGGTCACGAGTATATAAAGCGAAAGGCAGGAGGATAAGGCAGGAAAAAAATGGAGAAAGATAAAAGCAGGAAGAAAACGGGAAGGACCCTCCTTGGCCCTTGGCAGCGAGTGCCTATCAGCGGATATAAGCCGCGATAGCATCGCGGGCCGCTTGCTGAGCCAATGCATGGGAGGCCCAGTGGTTCAGAACTTCACACGCAAGATCCGCGTTGGATTTTATAGTCATGAGGTTTCTCCTGTGTGACAACCAGAAACATCATGCCCCAGCTTTGTCGACATTTCATCAGGGTGAAGAAACTTTGCCCTTGTAGCCTAAAGATACGCTGCTGTATGTCACGAATCGTACGTTTGCACCGAACAGGCGCATGGAAAAGGCTTCCAAAACCGTTCTGGTGCATGGATCTTCCTATGGCTGAATAAGGGCTGATCTGCTGGAAATCATCGGAAGAGCGTGCAGTATAATACTCATTTTTACCTACAAACCAAAAAAAGTGAGCAACTTACTACACATTATTTGGATCATCGGCTACAATTGAGCATCATAGTGCTCAATGGCTTTCCGAATGCAGCTCACTGTTCAGATCTACCTCGACCACCGCTGGCATGATGCCGCCACCTTGACCATTACTGAACCGGCGCGCGGCACGCACGGCCCTGCGCGGCTGAGCTATGGCCAGGCGTATGCGCTGGAGTGGCTATCTCGAGACGACGAGCACGCCTGCAGCCTGACACTCCCCGTGGAGCTGATGCTCACCCACGAGGCACCGCGCTGGTTCGGGTTTCTCGAGGACATCATGCCCGCCGGCGCTAGTCGCCGGTACTGGGTGGCGCATCTGGGCATCCAGGCGCTGTCGGCAGGAGAGCAGGATAGCGAGCTACTGCGGCACGGGACGATCGCCCCGGTGGGCAATCTGCGGATCAAGGAAGCCGTGCCCGAGCGCCCCCCGGGCACTCGTTTGGAGCAACACCGCTTTTCGCTCGAAGACGTGGTCGAGCGACATACCGACTTCCTCGAATACGCCCAGCAGATGGGGGCGGCCAGTGGAGGCGCCACCGGCGCCGGTGGCGAAGCGCCCAAGCTGCTGGTGCGCTGCGACGAGCAGGACAGGATCTGGATCGATACCTGGCAGGACGATCTCACCAACAGGGACGATCACTACTTGGTCAAGTTCCCCCGCGGACGGCGCAGCGAGGACGATTGCGACATACTGCGCGCGGAGTACCACCATTATCAGGAACTGCACGCGCTGGGGGTCGAAACGATCGATACTTCGCGCATGCGATTGATCGAGGGGCAGCGCTACCCATCACTCTGGCTCCCCCGCTTCGACGTGGAAATGCACTCAACGGGGCTCGTTCGGCATGGTCTCGAATCGATCTACGCCTTGTTCAATGCAGCCCCAGGCTCTTTTCTCGATCACTTCGCCATTCTGGAGGGACTCGTCGCGCGTCTCGAGCGTCAATATCGCGTCACGGAACGCGGGGAGCCTTTCGACCGCGAAGCGTTCGTCATCGAATGGGTCAGGCGCGACCTGCTCAACGTAGCCTTCGGCAATTCGGACAATCATGGTCGCAACGCGGCACTGATCAAGCGCCCCGAAGGCATCTGGCACGCGCCGGTATACGACTTCGCCCCGATGAAGGCCGACCCCGAAGGGGTCACGCGCACCACACGCTGGGGCTCGCCCTTCGAAGAAGGTGGTGAGTACGATTGGGTCGCCATCGCCCAGGCACTGGATCACCTCGCACCCCCGGAGCGCACACTGACGGCCCTGCGTGCCACCGCGACCCGCCTCATCGGGCTACGGGATCGCCTGGCCGAGCGTGGTGTGCCGAAGCGCATCCTAGACATGCCCGCCGTCGGCCTGGGCTCGTTGGAAACTCGACTGACACGCTGGGGGCTGATTTGAACGGGAAACTGACATGAAGAAGCGCACGCTATCACCGGAGGCGCGCGAACAAGCCCTGCTGGCCGTCATTCAAGCGCTGATCAAGGGCGATATCGACGAAGGCCAGGCGCTGCGGCGGCTGCGCCGCGATACGCTGGGGCTTTCGCAACAAGCCTATGCCGACCTGGTCGGTATCAGCCGGCGCACCCTGTCGGACCTGGAGCAAGGCAAGGGCAACGTTTCGCTTGCGGTCATGAACCGCGTATTTCGGCCATTGGGTTTGAGGGTCGGCCTGCTGCCTCGCCAGCCTGCGCTGCTGGAGAAGGCACTGGCCTTAACTAACTCTATCTCGTAATTGGTGTAGAATTAGTTAAATTGTTCATCGATACCTCGCCATGGCCTATCAGCAGTTTCAACCTGAACAGTCCCGGGTAGCAGTCAATGCCATCCAACTCTTCGAAGCACTCGAGCACCATCGTGCCCAGGCACGCCAGGTCAAGGGCTCGATGCACTGGAAGCGTATCCAAGGGCGAGAGTACCTCTACCATGCCTACACAGGCGGCAAGAACCACTCCTTGGGCCCTCGCTCTGCCGAGACAGAAGCCATTAGGAAAGCCTTCGATGCTCGCAAAGCGGAATACAGATTGCGGGAGCAGTCGCTGAAGGAACAGCTCCAGGTGCACTCCGCCTATATCCGAGCCAATCGGCTGAACCGATTCCCCATAGCCGGTGCCAGGGCGATACGAGCATTGCAGCGCAAGGCCGTCCCTTTCCGGATGATCGGAACCAATGCCCTTTACGCCTATGAAGCCCGTTCCGGTGTGCTGATTGAACCTGAGCACCTGGCGACCGCTGATATCGATGTGCTCATGGTCACCCGGCAGGGATTGAGAATCGTCACGGCACTCGAAGGTGAAACCCTGCTATCCGTCATCCAATCCAGCGATCGCTCCTTCCAGCCGCTCACCGATACTCCCTTCGAGTTTCGAGCCGCCAATGCCAAAGGTTACATGATCGACCTCATCACCCAGGCCGTCGACCCCATGACGGTGAGTGACTTCGAGCGTCATCTGGAGCGCGGTGATTGGAAGCCGGTAGGCATCGACTCACTGAAATGGGCCATCGCCTCACCGCGCTTCGAGGCAACAGTCTTCGATGAGCGAGGTATGCCGCTGCGATTGTCTACCGTTGATCCGCGCGCCTTCGTGCTGCACAAGTGGCATGTCAGCCAGCAGCCCGACCGGGAGCCGGTAAAACGTTATCGCGACGAGGCACAGGCGCGCCTGGTCGCCACTCTGCTTCGCGATGAGCTGCGAGAATTGTCTACCACCCGAGCCGTCGAAAGAGCCTTTCCCCACCTCGTCAGACAGCGGGCCAGCAGCCAGATCGACGAATTCGACGTGTAGGAAATGTTGGCAGATCGTATGCCGACCTGGTCGATGGCGGTCATGAATCGTGTCTTTCGGCCGCTGGGCTGAGGGTCGGCCCGCTGCCCCGCCAGCCTGGGATGCTGGAGAGGGCCATCGCCCTCAGCGATAATGGAGCGACCGGCAATCGGTCCCCCAACCCAAGCGGATAACCATGCTCTTCGAGTTCCTGATCGTCCTCGCCCTGATCCTGCTCAACGGCCTGCTGGCCATGTCGGAACTGGCCATCGTCTCGTCCCGTACGCTGCGGCTCAAAACGAGAGCCGAGCGAGGCTCGCGCGGTGCCGCCATCGCGCTCGCCCTGATCGAGGAGCCGGGCCGCTTCCTCTCCACAGTGCAGATCGGCATCACCCTGGTCGGCGTGCTCTCCGGGGCCTTCTCGGGCGCCACACTGGGCCTGCGGCTCGCCGATGCCCTGCCCGCCCTGGGGATACCGGCGCAGCTCGCAGAACCCCTGGGGATCGGCGGTGTCGTGGTCGCCATCACCTACCTGTCGCTGATTATCGGCGAACTGGTGCCGAAGCAGATCGCGCTGGCCGATCCCGAAAGCGTTGCCTCCCGCGTGGCGCCGGCCATGCGACGGCTCTCTCAGGCCTCCGCCCCGCTGGTGTGGCTGCTGGATCGCTCGGGCCAAGTCCTGCTCGCCCTGCTTGGCCAGTCGGGAAAGCGCGACACCGCCGTGAGCGACGAAGAGATCCGCATGCTGATCGCCGAGGCGGCAGGTGCCGGTGTCATCGAGCAGGGCGAGACCGAGATGATCACCGGCGTCATGCGTATCGCCGACCGCACCGCCCGCGGCTTGATGACGCCGCGCCACGAAGTCGAGATGGCGGAAGTCGGCGAGAGCCGCGCCAAGATACTGGCTCGCTTCCGCGCGTCTGGCCGCTCGCGCCTGCCGCTGCGCGGCCAAGGACGGGACAACATTCTCGGCCTGCTGCACAGTCGCGACCTGCTGCAGGCCACAGATCCGAACTTCGATGCAGCTGCGCTCGTCCGGCGCACGACGGTGATAAACGATGCCCTGCCGGCCATGCAGGTAATAGAACGGCTCAAGACCTCCCCCGAGCATATGCTGCTGGTCTACGATGAGTATGGCAACTTCGAAGGCATCATCACGCCGATGGACATTCTCGGTGCCATCACCGGCAGCTTCGACGACTCGGAGACGGACGAGCCCAAGCTGCTCGAGCGTGGCGATGGCTCGCTGCTCGTGGCGGGCTGGATGCCGGTCGACGAGTTTGCCGAACGCATCGGCATCGAGCTGGAGCCGCACCCCGAATACGAGACGGTGGCTGGCTTGGTGCTCCACCAGATCGCAGAGCTGCCGCAAGTGGGCCAGCACGTGACGGTCGGCGACTGGCGCATCGAGGTCATCGACATGGACGATCGACGAATCGACAAGCTGCTGGTACAACGCATCAGCGCATCGGAGTGAGACTGACTTTCACAAGCTTGGCCGTTGACCCAATTCAACGTATCCGATGCCTATAAGGAAACTTCGCATGCCCGCGAACCTCGCCGAACTGCTCAACGCCGTGGAGCGCATCGCCCGGGAAGCCGGCGAGGCCATCATGCGAATCTATGCCCGGGACTTCACGGTGGAAGTGAAAAAAGACGACAGCCCCCTCACTGAGGCCGACAAGGCTGCCCATGACGTGATTGTTGCGGGGCTTAAGGCACTATCGGAAGCCATTCCGATCCTCTCCGAGGAGGACATCGAGGCCTTCTCGGGGCCGAACGGTGCGGGGCAGTACTGGCTGGTCGATCCCCTCGACGGCACCAAGGAGTTCATAAAGCGTAACGACGAGTTCACCGTCAATATCGCGCTGATCGAGCATGGCAAGCCGGTGCTGGGCGTGGTGGTAGCACCGGCGCTGAAGTGCACCTATCTGGCGGCGCGGGGCATCGGCGCGTTCAAGGTCGACGACAGCGCCGAGCGCACGCCGATCCATGCCGCCGGCAGGCCTGCAGCGGGTACCCGGTGGCGGGTGATGGGCAGCCGCTCACATACCAACCCCGACCTGGAGGCCTGGCTCGAGCCACTGGGGGATTACGACCTGGTGCCGATGGGCAGCTCGCTGAAGTCCTGCCTGGTGGCGGAAGGCAGGGCCGATGTTTATCCTCGCCTCGGCCCCACTTGCCTATGGGATACCGGCGCCGCCCAGGCAGTTGTCGAGCTGGCCGGTGGCCGAGTGGAAACACTGAACGGCGAGGCACTGAGCTACGCCACGCCCGAACGCTACCTCAACCCGCATTTCGTGGTGTGGGGGCACACACCCTGACACAACGACCAACGGCTTCGACGGCCGCTCACCATTGCCTCACCTCGAATCATGCACATTCGAGAGGTTGGGCCTTCTCGATGCGCTCGAGCCGCTTGACGTCATGCAATGCTTCCCACAGGTCCGCTTTTTGCTGCAAATTCAGCCAGAACGGGGGGGAATTACCGAAAACTCGAGCAAGCATCAGCGCAGTATCCACAGTTACGGCCCTTTTGTTTCGGCATAGCTCGTTCACAAGGCGGGGAGAGACCCCCATTTTCTCAGCCAGTTTGGTTTGGCTGAGGCGAAATGGCTCGAGAAACTCGTGAGTCAGCATCTCGCCGACAGTGGTAGGTTTGCGATTGATCTTGAACATCACCATCACCTGTAGGTGTGAGAATCCAGATAAACGTTATGGGCCCTCTCCCCATCCCATTCGAATATGAGCCGATACTGTTTATAGACGCGAATCGAGCACTTCCCTTCCAACCTGCCTTGCAGGTGCTCAAACCGGTTACCAGGTGGAACGCGAAGGTCGCTCTCATCCGCAGCGGCTTCGATGATGTCCAGCTTCCTTGTCAAGGCTGATTCGATAGTGCTGGGTATCTCCCTATGGTCCCTTCCATCAACGAAAAAATCCTCAAGCCAAGCATCACGAAAATTGTTGATCATCCCTGCCCCCTTATTGATTACGCTATACCGCCTAGCGGTATAAATCAAGCCAGTCCGGGCCAGGAATTCTTGTCCGCCTGAAATCTTTTTTCGTGGTGTGGGAGGCACACACCCTGACGCAGCGGATCAACTCTTGGGCGTCGGTTGGCTCAGTAGGCTATATACCTGCTACACCTACCTGCACAGGACAGATGCATAGGAAATGTCACAAAGCCCAGGGGCAGGGAGGACACAATGCAGCGCCTGTACTTTCTGATACCCGACAAGGAGACCACGACCGACATCGTCAACGAGCTGAACATGATGGGATTGGCCAAGGACAACCTGCATGTGGTGGGCAAGGACTGGAAGCCCCTGGAAAAAGAAGGGGTACCGATCGCCACCCTGGTTCAGACGTCCGATGTCGTCAATGCCTCGAAGCGCGGCGCCATCGTTGGGGCCGTACTAGGCTTGGTGCTGGGCGTGATAGCGCACTACGTCCTGATCGATACGAACATCGTCTGGATGGCACTCGGCATGGCCGTGTTCGGTGCCCTGTTCGGCGTATGGGCGGGCACCATGGTCGGCGTGTCGGTGAAGGACATCAAGGTCGACAAGTACGACAAGGCGATCAAGCGAGGCGCCATGCTGCTGATCATCGACATACCCGACGAACGGGAAGAGGCCTACCGGGAAGTCATCAAACGCCACCATCCCGAGGTCGTCATCGACAAGGTGAAACCCCAGGAGCGCAAGCAGCACGTGGGCGAGGGCCACTGACTCGACCGGCCTGGCTGGGGGGTGAATGGGCTCGTTGCCATGCCAGCCCGTGTTGCTGAAGCGCGCCCTGCCGTAGCGCTATTGAATCGGTAGTGTGGTACAAATGGCCGCAGAGATACTCGCTTTGACTCGGCCAGTGCTGCCAATTACCCTTGAGAAGTAGGTTAAAGGAACTTAAATACCGACTGAACCATGAAAAAGACGCTGATCAATCGACACAAGTACCCAGAGCTTGATCTGATCCTTTGGGATCGGGCCGAGGCATTCGTCGAGCCCGATGTCGCGTTTCATCTGTACGAAGAGCGCTGGCGCTTCGTTGACCAGGACCGTCTTGAGGAAGAAGAGCGAGAATTGATACTCGAACTCATGAAAGCCTATGGCCACGGGCACATGCTGGTAGCATGACTTACCGCCGAGCGCACCACCGCGCCATTGACCAGCTACTCACGCATTTCGATGCCGATTTTCTTTCAGCTAACAACATACTGTTTGGCGGCGGCACCAGGATCGCGCTAGAGCTGCATGAGTTCCGCGAATCCGTTGATATCGACCTGTTCTGGCCTACCGAGCGGCCAGATCAGCCATCACGTCGCGAAGCTTTGGCCCCCTCTTACTGCCAGGCCGAACTTTGACGCGGTTCAACGACCGAGAAATACGGGCGGATAGAGACGCCATTCGCGCTCTTCTTGAAGGCCCAGGCCATCCCATCAAGCTTGAAATCATTCATTTCGACAACGAAGCAATCAAACCTGACCCACGTTCTCAACTCTTTCCCATCCCGATCGTTGGGAAGGAAGGCTGCTTTGCCACAAAGCTGACAGCCAATGCCGACCGTTACGTGAATCACAGCAAGGATATTCTAGATCTGTGCATGATGCGGCGAGAATGGGGAGAGATTCCCGAAGCAGCATGGAAGATCGCCTGTGAGGAATATGGGGAAGGCGTCATTCTGCGTGGTTTAAGCTGTGCCCTCAGCCAAGTGGTAGCCAATCAGCACGCTGTACTCGAGCATGCGATGACATCTTTGCAGATGGAGCAGGCCTTAGCCGAAGAGCTGGTCGCCACGCAAGCGCCTGAATGGCTTGGCAAGCTCGGCTTGCACTAGGCATGGGCCAAACCTCCACCTGCAAGCCTTACACTCGGTGGCTCCTCGGCTTTCGCCCTACTCCGCCGTCTCGCGCTTGCGCACCACGTCGATGGTTTTCTGCTGCCGTGTCCACTTGCCCTCGGGCTTGTCCACGTACTGGAAATATTCGTTGGTGAAATTGCCTTGGTTGCAGGCATAGCGATAGCTAATCGTCGGTACACCGTCGCGTGGCAGGACCCTGTTGAACACTCCCGGACCGGTCAGCTGAAAGACACCCTTCTCGGTCGTTTTCTCGATATTGGCCAGAATGGCCTTCGCGATGCTCACCATGTGGGGGTACTCGGGCCTGCTGGCGATGAAGTAATTGCTGATGTCACCTTTCCGTGCGGTGACGAAGAGCGCTTCCAGCTTGGGCCTGACGATCCTCGCTAAAGGCCAAACGGCATGTGCGTCGATATCCATGTAGACACCGCCATGCTTCTGCAGCACCAGCACCCGCCAGAAATCGGCCTGGGCCGCCCCCACCTGCAAGCGTGAATAGGCCTCGAAGATCTCCGGCGAGTAGTTCTCGCGAATGAACGCCGCCCGCGCCTCGGTGACCATGAAGCGATACTCGAACCCCGGCGCCATCAGGCGGTTGAACAGATAGTTCAGGTAGACCGGAAGTGTGACCTTATCAGTGAAGTTGGTTTGCCAGAGGATGCGCGGCACCTTGGAAGGCCGGCTGGAGCGCCACCAAGGCGCCTCCCGCTCGGGGATAGTAAAGCGCTTGTGGGGGAAGACATAATGGAAACCATACGACGCCACCTTGGTGAGGTTTGCCAGCAGTTTCACGACTCTGGCAAAGGCCAGAACACCGATATTCTTCACACGCTTCCCCTTTTCGAAGGCTGTAATAGCCTAGCCCGGGCATGCCTCGCCTGGCTACCCAGCTACGACTCGATGCCGGCCATAGGGTTCCGAAGAGCTACCCATTTCTTACTGCAGGTTCCACAAAACGCCTTGCGTAACCCCATCTCACTGCTATTCGCGACAGACTCGTAGGCCTTCGGTTAAAATAACGGGCGAATGTTATGTTTTTCTTTCGAGACCGTAATGGACAGCAACAATAACGCGTTGACCCACCGGGCCAACGCCGATGGCAGGGAGCTGGAAGCATTCATCGGTGGCTGCCTCGAAGAAGACATCACCACCTATAACGCCTTGGCAAGCGTTTGCTTGCCAAGGCTGCTTGGCGTGTCTGCTCGCTTTCTCGAACAGCCCAGTCACCGGGAAGCGGTATGTCGCGACACCCTGCTGATTGCCCGGCGCAACCTGAGTCAGCGCGACCGCAAGGTTTCGGCAAGTTGCTGGCTGTATGGCATCCTTGGCAGCCGGCTCTACAACCAGCTGCTGGCACTGCACGGCTCGTTGAGCGGCGTGATGGAACGTCTTGGCAGCCTGGCCACCCCCTACAGGGGAAAGCTTGAGACCCCCACCGGACCGCGCCCGGCGCTGCTGAGCGGCGCGCCCCTGGTGTCGCTGGCCGACAAAGTGCCACCCGTTCCCCCTTCCCCTGCGCTGCTGAGCGATTTACGCGAGAGCATTGAAGCGGAAATTGCCCATCGGCGAGCCCCGCTGACACCGACCGGCGAGCTGGTTTACCCACCGCTCTACGACCCGGCGCTACGCTACCGCATGCTCTGCTCTCGCACCGCTCACGTACTCAAGGAAGGCTTCAAACGCCACCTTGGACGACCGCTCGAGGAGTGGCTGTTCCGGCGCTGGCTCGACGGCAAAGCCGGCGGTGCCCTGCTTGAGCAGAACGGACTGCCACGCCGGAGCGTGGAGGCCTATCTCGACGAACGGCTCGATATCGCCATCGACCCTGAGGCGCTGGAATGCGGGCTCGATTTTCCCGTATCGTTTCCCAGCCGCAGCCAGCGACGCCGGATAGCCAATTTCTTCATCTGGTCCGGCGACTGGGATCAATTGACCATGAACCTGGCCAACAGCCAGCGGCGGCGATTCATCCAGGACCTGTGGACCCAACGGCTCGACCTGACTGCCAGCGCCAGCTATGCCGAACTGATGAGCAGGCTGGAGAAAGGGCTTCCACGGCGTCTACATCATCAGGGCATCCTGCTCGACTCCGAACGACGCATACTGGCCTACCTGTCACGCTATCTGCTCTACATGGAAGACATGAGCTGTTTCGGCTTCAAGTCCGACCTGGGCAAGGATCGGCTCGGTGTCGTCCTCGATCGGAATGGCAACATAATCAAGATCAACAAAGGGTTGCATCGGCTGGCCATGGCCCGGGTCGTGGGGCTCAAGCGCGTTACGGTCCGGGTACGAGGCGTTCATCAACACTGGTGGGAAGCGCACAAGACAGGCGCACGAGGACGCGAGGCAATGGAGAACGTCGCCATGTCGCTTCCGTCCCCTGCGCTCTATTACTGACAGCGCCCTGCCATAAGCTTGGGATGGAAGCAGACAGCGCTTTTAACGCCGTCTTCGCACTGTGGTAGCCTTGCGCCTACCAGCCTGCCTGAGGGATACACGTGGCCCAGAAACGCTTCGCCTTCGTCATCAAGGACCTTTATGGCGGTGGCGCGGAAAAATCGTTGCTCTACACGGCCGACCAATTGCGCCAGCGCGGCCATGCGGTGGTCGTCTTTACCCTGCGCGAACGGATCGAGCATCGCATCCCCGAAGGCCTCGAGATCATCAACCTGGGCGTCATCAACCCGCTCAACAAGGCGCTCACGACGGTACTCACCGAGAAATGGCAGGCCCGCCGGATTGCCAAGGCGCTCGCCGAATGGCAGCCGGACGTGACGATCTCCTGCGCCTGCGACAGAATCACCCGGCACCTCAGCGACCCCAACCTCTACTTCTGGGTCAAGTCGGACATCTCGCAGAAATTCAGCGACCTTAGGAAGCTCCAACGCGCCTATGACAAGGCGCACCGCTTCTACGATGGACGCAAGGTCATCGCCGTCTCCCACGGCGTAAAGGAAACTCTCGAGAATGTCGTGGGGCTTCAGGCCGAAACGATCATCCCGATTTACAACCCCTACGAGCGCGAGCCTTTCCTGGCCCTGGCCGCAGAGCCCGCCGAGCTGCCCGAGAGCGACTACTTCATCTGTCTCGCCGCCATCGAGCCGCGCAAGCGCCACGACCGCCTGCTGCGCACCTATCAGCGCAGCGGCGTCAGCACGCCCTTGATTATCCTGGGCAAGGGCAAAGCCGAGCATGAAGCCAGTGTGAAGGCACAGATTCGGGAGCTCGGCCTCGAGGATCGGGTAACCATGGCGGGATACCACACCAACCCCTACCCCTGGATCGCCAATGCCAAAGCAGTCATTCTCACTTCGGATGCCGAAGGCCTGCCGCGGGTATTGATCGAGGCCCTCATGCTGCACGTCCCGGTAATCAGCACCGATTGCCCCAGCGGCCCCCGGGAGATACTGACCGGCGAGCTGAGTGACTTCCTCGTGGCACAGGAAGACGAAGCCGGCCTGGCCGAGGCAATCGCCCGCATGGATCGCGAGCCCGTCGCGGTAGACGAGCGCTATTACCAGAAATTCCTGACGGAAAACGTCATACCCCAGTTCGAAGCGCTCTGAGCCTGCCGACACATGAAACTGCTCGACATACCGTTCAACGATCGCCGCCGACGCTATCTCGTCTTTCACGCCAACGACCTGCCCGAGCGGCTGTCGCTTGCCAGCACCGCAACGACCCAGGAATTCGAGGCCATCGGCAGCAGTCGGTTCTTCCTTTCACGCGACGGCCACCTGCTGGCCAAAGTGGTGCCGGACAAGTTTCGCAAGCGCCAAGCGCCGATGAAGTGGCTGCTGCGCGACTACCTGGAGAAGCGGTGGCTGGGACAGTGCGCCGCACGCAAGGAGTTCCGCAGCCTGCGGATACTACGCCGCGCCGGCCTGGCCACGCCCCGCTGCCATGGCTGGGGCATCTCGCTCAACCCCGGCAATCGAAACGGCTCGCTGCTGCTCATGGAGCGAGTCTCTCACGCCCGCCCCGGGGGCGAAGTCTTCGATGCCATGAGCGAGGCCGAGCGCATTGCCTTCCTTGAGCGCTTCTGCGCCGAGGTAGCCCAGCTCGCCCGCTTCGGCTACGTACACCGCGACCTGCACTACAACAACCTGCTCATCAGCGCCGAGGGAAAATTGCTGTGGATCGATACCCACGTGCGGCGATTACCAACGAAAAGCGCCGACCAATGGCTGGCGCTTGAGAATTCATTGACGGTGAACAAGCTTCGGGGGGAGCGCTACAGGAGCTACGCGGAACAATACCTCAGGGCTTACTTCCCCCACACTCCGAGCCGCTGCCCTCCATCAACATCAGTTGAACATACTGATCGGCGATAGCGCTGGGCTTGAAGGTCTCATAATGGCGAGACTTGATGACAGGCGGGTTTTCGATCACCTCGGCAATGCGAGAGCCCAAAGCCTCGCCATCATCGAGAGGTGCCAAGCACCGCTCCAAGCCCTCTCCCAGAACCTCCCGAGGGCCCGACGGACAGTCCGTGCTGACCACGGGGGTACCGCACACAAGCGACTCCGCTATGACGCGACCGAAACCTTCATAGTCCGATGCCAGCACAAGCAAGCGGGCGTGGTGCATGTACGGGTAGGGATTTTCCTGCTGCCCCACGAACGTTACCCGATCGGCAATACCGAGTGAATCGACGATCTTCTTGGCCTCGTCGATCTCACCATCACCCACGACCAATAGTCGCTGGGATACGCCGCTTATGGCATAGGCGTTGAAGAGTCTGTCGTAGCGCTTCTGGCGCTTGTCCAGCCGCCCCACGTAGACGATGTAATCGTCGTAGGGTACGGACTCCTTCATCGCAGTCTGAATAGCCACGGCATCGATGATGTTCGGAATCACGCGGCTCACGGCCGGCCCGATACCCAGCCGCGCCAGCGAATCGAGCATTCCGCGCGAGATGGCGAGAACTCTCCGCCTATGGTAGAGACGACGCAGGCGCGCAAACCGCCCAGGGCGTCGCGACCCCATGAGCGCGACGGTGGGATCGGTACGTATGCAGAGCCAGGCTCGTTTAGCCAATGAAGAACGATTGATGACTTGGTGGGAATAATGAAGATTCGCTACGACCAGATCGAATTCATGGGCCTGATCACGGAGCCATTGATCGAGCAGGCGAGCATGGAGCCGATAACGGCGTAGTTTCTGCCAAGGGCTACGGTATTGGAAATCCAGTACCTTGATACGCACCCCTTCCGGTGGCTCATGCCAGACCTTGTCCTGCAACGAGACGATGGAGACTTCGCAGTCTCTCTCAGCGAGCGCACTCGACAATGCAATGATGGAGATCGGTGCTCCGCCACCTCCCAAGTGGTCGGTCACGAAAAGAATACGTTTCATAATCGGCGCACCGCTCCTACCTTATTAATATGACCACCTTCAAGACTGCACAGTCTAAAGTGCTGACTTGCTTATCAACTTTTCAGCTTCGACTTCATGTAACGTAGAACACTACGCACAGCACTCTTTGCTTTACCGTTTCGAACGGAATAGCTCACTACATGAGTAGCAAGGCCGAACGGTATATCACAACCGTTCTTATAATATGCATTTATCTTTTTGTATGCGCGAATAAAATCGAGCTCCTTCCTGTCTTCTGGAGCAAGCATATCTCTCAGCTTTTTCTCTTCTTCGATTGCTATCTCATCAATACTATTTACTTCTTCTCTAGAAAATCTTTTTTTTGAAAGCCGATAACCCGAGTGAACTCGATACTTGAAAAGAGGCTTCTGAATTGAACCTATTATCGCACCATAACTCATGGCCCGTGCAATCAGCATTCTGTCTTCCCGGTAAGCAAGACTTTCATTGAAGCCTCCTATCGCGAGGAAAAAATCTCTTTTTATCATGATAGTTGGTGCGTGTATAGAAGACTCTCCAAAAAAAAAGTCTTGTATGGATTCAAGTTTTGGTTGTATCGCGCTGCGATTTACCAAGAAGCCATCTGAATCAAAACGATCAAATGAGCATACGCTTATATCAAGCCCCCTTTGAACCATCTCTTCAAGCTGGAATGATACCTTATTTATATAATATACATCGTCATCATCAAGAAAAGTTACATACGCTCCTTTCGAAAATTTAACTCCGTTGTTTCTTGTGGCGGACACACCGACATTACTTTCATTCACGACATAACAAACGTTGCCCATACAAAATTCATTTACTAGATCACGAGTTTCCAACTGCATTTCAGTGCCGGCGCCATTGTCATCTACCAGTATGATTTCGATATGCGGGTAGCGTTGGCTCAAAACGCTTCCCATCAATTCCTCGAGAAACTGAGGCCTACCATAAAGCGGGATAACTATTGAAACTAAGGGCTCAGCCTGCATGCGCTACGATCCATTATTTAAAAAAAGTTAATATTTACAGCAAACTGTTAAAGAAGCTAGTATTATCCTGCGCTGGCGTTCCAAAGCGAGCCGCTACTGCCTCGGGCCGGAAATCATCCAGCCATGCTTCTTCAATCTTGGGTTTCTCGCCCTGTACCGCAGCTCGAATCCCTTCCGCCAGGCTCTCTTCATCGTGCGGAACAATACTGCGCTCAAGTTCGCCCTTCAGCACCGAGCGAATACCGCCCGGGCAATCGACGCTGAGCACAGGCGTGCCGCAGGCGAGTGCCTCGAACAGCACGATGCCCATGCCCTCGAAGCGCGAGCTCAACACGAACAGGCGCGCATGGTGCATCCAAGGATAGGGGTTGTCCCGCTGCCCCGCGAACAGAACCCGATCGGCGATACCCAGTTCCTTTGCCAGAGACTCTAGTTGGCTACGATCCCGGCCATCGCCCACCAGCACCAAGGGCATGTTGACGCCAGACCGCGCATAGGCCCTTAGCAGCAGCGCCTGATCCTTGGCCGGTACCATTCTCGCCACATTGACGATATAAGACTCTTTTGGAAGGGCTGGTTCCATGGCGAGCATGCGTTGCCGGATGCTCGGCAATGGACAGGGATTATAGATCACTCGCAAGGAGGCGGGCCGAAAATGCCAAGCCTCCATGGCCCGCTGTACGCTCTCCGCCACCCCCTCGGAGACGGTCACCAAGTGCCGCCCCTGATAGAGGCAGCGAGCGAAGAGACGTCGATGCCGCCCTATCTCTTTCACATGCAGGATATTCTCCAGCACATAGCAGGCCCTCTCATCACGGAACGTCCAGATCAGCTCGAAGGTACCTACCCCGCGGAAGACGATGCGATCCACCTTGCCATGGCGCCGCTCGAAAAGCTTGAGCCAGAGCCAAAACACCATGCCCCCCATGATGCCCGTACCGAGAAACAGCGAGCGCTTGATCAACGGGTTCAGAATCAGCCGGGCGATCAGTTCGAACAGCAGACCCACCCCGGTCAACCGCGACCACCAGCGCAACGTCAAGTGATGCTGTTGCACCTCACAGTTTTCCGGGGCTAGAGGATTCCTTACGCGCCGAAAGCTGAGCAAGTGGCTCTCGTGGCCGGCCTGTGCGAAGGCATCGGCGAGGTTGACCGCCACCCGCTCCATGCCGCCCATCTTGAGCGAACGCACCACGACCAGAGTACGCATCAGTCGCGCTTCTCCTTATTCCCGAAGGAAGGAAAGACGCGCCGCCCCGTCTCGACCTGCCAACGCCAGATGTGAGTCACCAGCCCACCAGCCACCAGGTTCTGCACGTATACGCCCGTCCAGAAGCTACCATAGGCTTCGAACTGGTTGACGATGACATAAAAAATGAAGAACCCGGCCCCGAACAGGGCCATGTCACCCGGCATGATACCCGCTCGCCAGGCATGCCAGGTACCGAGGCCGATCCAGGCGATCAGCGCCAGTACTACCGCTAGCCCTAGCAGGCCATACCCGACGAGAATTTCAAGAAAGGTATTGTGGAGATGGCCGTAATGCTCACGCGTATATTCCGGCAGCCAATCGGTATGTTCGATGACCAGGCTGCGACCTTCCTCCCCCCAGCCCAACAGTGGACGTTCGGCTATCCAATCCACTGCAGCCCGCCATGTCAGCAATCGGTTGCCAATACTGCTGTAGGGAAGGGTTTTCCAATCGCTCTCCATCGCCTGCTCGATGATACGGCTCTCGGCGGCGAGTCGCTTGGACACAGGCTCATGAAACAGCATGGATCCGATTGCAATTAGTACCGCTGTTGCCAAGAAGCCCATTCCGACCCAGCGCAACGGAAAGCGGTCACTTCGCCCTACCAGGATGGCTAGTAGCGGAATCGCAAACACGATGACCAACAATGCCAGCCATACCGCTCGGGTCTGAGAGATCACGACGCCGAGAGCACAGATAACAAATGCCAGCGACCACAGCAGTCGCCTCCCCCAGACCAGAACACCTTCTCCCCGCCAGCAGCGTCCCGCGAAACACGCTAGCCCGATCAGGCCGGTACCAAACAGCATGGCATCGTGCTGGGCGTTACGGATGGAGAAATCCGCTCGATGCCCCTGCAAGCCCCGCTGCCATACCCCTAGGCTGCCTTCGGGCCAGAATACAATGAAGATCAACCCCGTCAGGGCCAATCCCCAAAGCAATAAAGTGGCACGAGTACTTCCTCCCAACCACCAGGCCAGGCCAACGAACAGGAACCATTTCGCTAGCCGGTCGAGCTGAGGGTTATCCGACATCCATTCTGGATGGTGTAGGTAACCGGCCACCCAGGAAACAAGTTGGACCACGATGACGGCTAGCAAAAGCCAGAGCGCAGCACTTCCTCGAATGTGCCGCCCCCAGCGCAATACAGCGAAGAGCCCCGTCACGGCCATCAGGGTACCGGCCTTATCACCGACGTCCGGCGCTAACAGCCGCAGGCCGGCGTAAAGCACTCCGAACAGCAACCCCAACCAGCATAACCATAGAGGAGAAGGCCAGACAGAACGAAACGTGCCCGGCTCGAGCAGGGTTAAGGGGTGCCTCATCGACTCACTACTCTTCGCATTCCTAGGAAAGCGCGCATGGTAGCAGAATCCTTCCACTCAAACATGACGTCACGATGCGAGAGCACAACGGATGGCATGACCGAGCAGACCATTTGCCGCTGGAAGGCCAAGTTCAGCGGCATGCAGGTTGCGGAGGTCAAGCGCCTGCGCGAGCTGGAAAGTGAGAAAGCCCGTCTGAACCCGGCGGCGTAAGCGGCTGCTCAGGTCGAGAACACCGATGCCTCTGCCGAACTGACCCAACCGACGCTGGTCGATGGACTTCGTGTCGGATCTGTTGGCCTCGAGATACCGCTCTTGCATGGTGAACATCATGGACGATTTCAGCCGTGAGTGTGTCGGGCTACTGACGGACGCCTCATTCCAGGTCGTCGGCTGGCCCGGTTCCTGGACGGAATCGCGCAGCAGCGCTCACTGCCAGCCTCGATTGTTGGCGATAACGGGCCGGAACTGACCAGCAAGGCAATGTTCTTTTGGGCGTGTGAGCGGAAGGTGACGCTGGCCTTCATCGAGCCGGGCCAGCCGACGCAGAATGCTTTCATCGAGAGCTCCAACGGCAAGTTTCGAGACGGCTGTCTCAATCAGCACGGCTTCTTGAGCCTGGCGGATGCACGACACGAAATCACACAAATGGAGAACCCACTTCAACCATGTCAGATCGCACAGCTCGATGTACTATTTGCCACCGGTAGCGTATGCCGGCAGTGCGCAGGAAGCAGCGGTATCTATCATAGATAGCGGACCTAACCAGGGGGAAGGCCAACCCCGTCGAGTAAGAACGGGGGATTAAACCGTGGTGACACCAGGAACGTAAGTCCTTCGCTCAAGCAAGCGGAGTAAACTCGCCACTGTCGAGGTCAAGACCAGATAAATAACTCCTGCCCAGAGGAAGACCAGGAAAAAGTCCAGTGTCCTGGAGCCAATATCCTGTGCTATAGAAGTTATTTCGACCACACCGATAGCATAGGCAATGGATGTAAACTTGAGTTCGATGATAGCCTCATTAGACCACTGGGGGATCACTCTTCGTAGCGCTTGTGGAAGCAGGATGTGACGTATGGCTTGCCACTGGCTCATGCCACATGCCCTTGCCGCTATCAACTGGCCCTTGGGTACTGACAACACCGAGCCACGAAAGTACTCAGCCTGATAAGCAGCACTATTTAGTGTTATCGCGATCACAGCCGCCGTAAACGCGTCGAAGACAATACCCACATGAGGTAAGCCCAAGTAAATAAAGAACATCTGGACCAGCATGGGCGTGCCGCGAAACAGCTCAACGTAAACAGTACTGAACCAATAGGATACTTTATTTCCGTAAACCCTAGCCCAGCAGAGAATTAAGCCAAGAAAGAACCCTAAAGTAATGGCTATAACCCACAGCGAGAGAGTGACAGGGACTCCCTTTAACAGGGTAGGTAGCCATTCGATGCCAAATGCGATGAATTCGGTCATGGTTAGCCGTGCTCCGCGATGATATTGAGGAAGGCACGAGTCCGGTCATTACTTGCCTGTTGGAACATCACATCAGGTGGCCCCTGTTCGACAATATGACCATGCTCCAAAAAGATAATCTCGTCGGCAGCCTGTCGTGCGAAGCCCATTTCATGGGTTACTACGACCATCGTCATCCCGTCGGATGCCAGCTGCTGCATGACCCGAACGACCTCGCCCGTCAATTCCGGATCCAGTGCCGAAGTGGGCTCGTCGAACAAGAGCACATCGGGGTCCATCGCCAATGCGCGGGCGATGGAGACACGCTGCTGCTGGCCTCCGGAAAGCTCGGCGGGATAGGCATCGGCTTTGTCGCTGAGTCCTACACGCTCAAGCTCTTGTTGTGCGCGACTAATCGCCTCCTTTTTGTCAACGCCGTTCACCTTTACCTGACAAAGGGTCACGTTATCCAAAACGGTAAGGTGGGTGAAAAGGTTGAAATCCTGGAACACGAACCCCATACGAGCCCGCATGGCATCGATGTTAGTATCCAATACTTCATCGCCATTCAAGAAGATGCGTCCCTTATCCGGCACAGTAAGGTAATTAATACAGCGTAACAGTGTGCTTTTGCCTGAGCCGGAAGGACCAATCAACACCTTGGTTTCGCCACGATAAAGGCCGAAACTGATTCCCTTCAGAACTTCCAAACCGTTATAGGCTTTTCTAACCTCTCTCACATCCAAAATCTTCTGGCCAGCCATACCGGGCTCTCCTATAAAATCATTTTTCAAAACCTGGCACAGCCAGCTTACGTTCAAACGCATAGAGCAGGCTATTCCCTGATCTGTTCAAGATAAAATACAGAAGTGCTACGACAGCAAAGACGGTCAACACGTTGCCTTGCGTACTGGTGATAATGTAGTGAGCCTGACGCGTCAACTCTACCACACCGATCACATAAGCAAGGGATGTCTCTTTTATCTCGGAAGAGAACTCATTCGTCCATGGCCCTATGGCATGGCGTAAGGCTTGAGGAAAAACGATATGACGAATAGCCTTTATCTTGGACATTCCCATAGCTCTTGCCGCCATCATCTGCCCGGATGGAACCGATTGAAATGCACTGCGAAAAATCTGAGACTGATACGCAGCCGAGCGCAAACCCATGGCCAACACAGCAGCACCAAAAGCTGATATATCGTAAAATTGCGACACACCGTAGTAAAATATAAACAGCATGATGATGATCGGAATGCCACGAAATACGCGTTCGTAAGCGACGATAGGCCACTGGATAAAGCGTGTCTTGGGACCGTACAATTGCAAGAGACAGATTGCCATGCCCAACACGAAGCCGATCACTAGCAGCGCAGCCAAAAGAACGATGGCAACGCCAAGGCCCTTCAGGAGAAAGGGAAAATCCCTCAGCAATACGTCGTAGATATCCATACCTGATCCCTTGGCGATACGAACGCCTCTCTGTCAGGAGAGACGTTCGCTATCTAGCTGTGTTATTCGTTACCGAGCTCAGGCAGTCCTGCCACCGGTTTCTGATAAGTATCAACAAAATCGGGCATATGTCCCGGTATAGTAGGCACCGTCACTCCGGGTATGTAGGAACTGACGATCTCCTCCCATTCTCCCGACTCGTAGATAGCCAGGATGCCTTGGTTAAGCTCGCCCAAGACCCCCTGGGGATCATCCTTGGGTACTGCCAGCGCCAGCGGAGCACGAATAAAGATTTTTCCCGCCATCTTTATCGGCTTGCCCGCGTTGATATATTCCTGGGCAGAGGTATCGTCGACAATAACCGATGAGATGCGACCGATAGCCATGTCATCCACCGCAGTAACATAGCTATCGTACTTCGCCAGCTCTACATCTACATCGCCCGTATCTACAACGTTTTCTTCCATCCATGCCTGCTGGGAGGAGCCGCCCTGGACACCGACCCGAGCACCGCAACATACCGCAGTGAAGACGTTAAGCTCCGAATCCTCAGGTACAAGGACGACATCATTGGTCTCCCACCATGGGATCGTGAAATCAATGTTCTGGCTGCGCTCCTCAGTTACGGTCAACCCGGTTGCAAGAATATCTATCTTTTCTGAAGCCAATGCGGGTATCAGAGAAGGAAACGGCATGTCCTGAAACTCGATTTCGAATCCCCTCTCTTCCGCAATAGCCTCCATGGCATCGATGGCAATCCCCTTGAAATCACCTGCCTCGACGTACGCCCAGGGCGGGAAGGAGGCTTCAACACCTACGGTGTATACTTCCTGAGCATGAGCGGAAGATACCAAACCGCCACCAATGAGCATCGCGCTAGCAAAAGTGGCTGAAAGCAGTGATGTTTTTGTTTGTTTCATGGTCGACTCGCGCGTTGGTGAATTTGATTAGCACGTCAATCACTATGAGCAGAGCTATTCAGGCCTGTCAAATTTCTGCTGCTAAGAAAAAATAGTTGCTTCACTGACCCCACCAACGTAGGTGCAATCGACATTGAATGCTAGTCCTGCCAGCGGCTAGCGATATTCTGTCCGAATCGCGATGTGCATAAGCTTGGGCAATGTTCGAACCCGCCTACACCCACCAGGCGATGTAAGACGACGCCGACGGGCACCATCAGCGTATTGAGAAGGCCATTGACTATATGGAAGCGATGATCGCCAGCATTGAGCAGACATATCGTGACCCCAGCTTTCAATGAAGTCATTGCACAAATTTCCGTCAACTATAAAGCGATCTTTGAAGCCTTCTGTGCGGTCAATGCCAGCGGGGCCAGACAGGCAATTGAGCATAGTGCACAAAGCTGGGAAACCAACCTTTCGAATCGCGATTAATGCTATGACTTCTATGTGGGCGATCAGCTCAAACAGTACCGAGGTCTCGACATTCCTGTTCTAGTTGCCGCTGATGTCGTCGATGGCCAGTACTGCGTACTTACCGCCATTTGTTTCTATCTGGCCGGTGACTCGCCGGAAGTCTGGACTACCTATACTCACCGCCCACCCAACTGCCGGGGACAAGCTTCAATCTCGAGGAAAACGGGACTCAAGCTCGGCCACTTGCTCAGGCGTAAGGGCACGTGGATTCCGCCCATGCAGTAGCAAATAAAGCTTGGCGGTCTCCTCCAGTTCTTCTGTAGCATATACTGCTGCTTCCAAGCTCTTACCTGCAACCACTGGTCCATGATTGGCAAGAAGTACAGCGCTGTGTTTTCCCGCAAGGCCTCGCACTGCATCGCCCAGGGCGGGGTCACCTGGAAGGTGGTACGGCACCAGCGGCAACCTGCCTACACGCATGACGTAATAGGCCGTCAGCGGTGGAATGCAGTCACAGGGGTCGATCTCGGGTAGGCAGGAAACTGCCACTGAGTGTGTGGAATGAAGATGCACGATAGCCCCGGATTGAGGCCGTTCGGCATACATCGCCATGTGCAGGAAATGTTCTTTGGTCGGCTTGTCGCCATCCTGCCAGCTGCCATCTCGTTCAAGGAGCGAAATTCGGGCCGGATCAAGGCGCCCCAGACAGACATTGGTAGGTGTCATCAGCCAACCGCCATCGTCGGTGCGTACACTGATGTTGCCGCTGGAGCCCATTGTCAGACCTCGATCGAACAGTGACTTGCCCAGGGTGGCGATCTGCTCTCGTAGACGGGACTCGTCAGAGATTCTCATACCCTGCCCTCCCCATCGGCCAGCTCTTCCAAGACTGTGAAGGCTTTGCTGAAGAAATCTTCACAGCCGAAATTGCCGGACTTGAGCGCGAGCGACAGTGGCGTATCACGTCCGGACAGTGGCGCCTGAGTCCAGGGGACACCCGGATCGATCTGTCCGCCGATGCGCAGCTGGCGGATGCCCAGGGCAGAGACTACCGCCCCAGACGTCTCGCCGCCGGCGACGACCAGCCGGCCCACATCTTCGTCATCAACCAGTGCGCGGGCCAGTTGCCCCATGGCCTGCTCGACCAGGCGGCCCGCCTGCTCGATTCCGAGTGCTGCCTGGGCGGCCTGCACTCGTTCGGGGTCGGCAGAGGCATAGACCAAGACCGGACCGCCTGCCACAAGATGCTCACGCGCGAAGGCCAGGGCATGTTCCATGTGCCCTTCCCCTTCAGCCAGTGCCAGAGGGTCCAACCCAATGCCTGGATGACGTTCGAGGAAGCGGGACACCTGCCCCAGGGTAGCCCGCGAGCAGCTACCAGAAAGCACCAGGGCACCCCCGTTCGGCGAAGAGAGGCGTCCCGGCTCGGCGACCTCTTCCAGCCAATCGCGTCGACGATACTGCGCGGGGAGCGCCTGTCCCAACCCCGACCCCCCTGTGACCAGGGGATAATCGACCAAGGCCTCGGCCAAAACGTCGAGATCATGTTCGTCCAACGTGTCGCATATGACATGCCGCATGCCCCGATCCGCGAGCGATTCGAGATGCTCGCGGGTAGCCTGGGCGCCACGGGCCAGTATGGAGCGAGGGGCCAGCCCTACGGGATGAGGAGACTGGCGGCCCAGCACGCGCACAAGATTCGAGTCGCTCATGGGATTGAGCGGATGATGTTCCATACCGCTCTCGTTGAGCAGCCGATCGCCAACGAAGAGATGCCCCTGATAGACGGTGCGTCCATTGGCCGGGAAGGCAGGCACCATGACGGTCTGGGTCGAGCCAAGGTACTCCAGCAGCGCATCGGCTACTGGGCCGATGTTACCTGCATCAGTTGAGTCAAAGGTCGAGCAGTACTTGAAGAAAACCTGGTGAACCCCCTGCGCCTGGAGCCATTCCAGCGCTGCGAGGGAATCGAGCACCGCCTGTCGAGCCGGAATGGAGCGGGACTTGAGCGCCACGACCACAGCATCGACCTCACCTAGGTCAATTGAGTCATTAGGCACGCCTAGAAGCTGTACGCATCGCATCCCCGCCCGTACAAGATTGTTGGCGAGATCGGTGGCGCCTGTGAAATCATCGGCAATGGCTCCTAGAACAAGTCTCATATCGCAAATTCTCCATTTAGTGACGGCTACAGACAGTTCGATTCCTGCAAGTCGCTGGTTATTTCAAACGACCGAGGGTCAAGCTGGCCGGGCGAGAACACACACCATCATGAGCAGGTCAATAACGCACGGCCGCTTAAGTGCCCTGGCGCACACGAGCGAAGAAGTCCTTGCCACCGATCTGCCCGCCCTTGAGCACAACCTCCAGCCCATCGATGGCAGCCCCCGAAGCTGACAGCCGGCATAGGTGGCCGCTCTGTTCTCCGTCGAAGGCGATCAGTTCGAGCGAATCGGCACCCATCTGGCGCATTGCATGACTGGAGGTATCACCCCCTGCGAAAACCACTCGCGGCAACAGTCCTCGTTCACGAAGCGCGCATGTCAAACGGGCATAAATCCCCCCCACGCTGCGGCTCAGGTGTTCAGCCGACAGCTTCGTTACCACATCACCTTGCTGACGTGTCGTGGCAACGGCAACATTTTTGCCTTGAGCCTGATACCAAGCCACCTTCTCGATCAAGCCAGACAATACCGCCTCGGGATCATCCAAAGCCGTTTCCGGCTGGAGTCCCAGCACCTCCCCCCCTCGTGACGAGAAGTCCTCCAGCTGCAACTGGGTCTGGGGAGAACAGCTACCCGACAACACCAGCAGATGCCCAACGCCAGCGTAGTACTCAGGCAGCGGGAAGCGTTTATTCTCATCCAGACTGGCTAGGCGTCCCAGCGCATCGGCCAGACCCTGAGCGGCCACTGCCAATGTTTTACGCTGCTCAGCCAGCCGCATGATGAGAGATGCGGCATGCTCCAACTCCCTTTGATCAGTGGCGTCCAGCACCATAAAACTCTCGCGTGCAGCGGCATCAGCCATAACCTGCCAGCCGCCATCGGAATCTCGATAATCAAGCAACGTCACCGCGGCCGAGGGCAATGAAGTCTGATCAGCCAAGTGCCGGCGCAAGTCAGCCTCTTTCATCGGGGTAGAAGGATGGTGGGCCATGCCAGGGTGATGATCCAGCCGACAAATCGAGCCGGCATAACGTGTGAACAGATTGGAAAAGGCTGTAAAGCGGCCGAATGCCGGAGTGGCAGGCAACACCGGCAAGGCACATCCTGGCCAACGCTGTCTTGCCAACTCCATCACGTGGCCGATGCTCCCCACTTCGGGCGATGAGTCAAAAGTTGAGCACACCTTGTACTGTAGGATCCGCGGCTGCAGTTCCTCCATCAGAGCAAGAGATGGCTCGACCTCCCGCGTCATGGCTTCAGGTGACAAGCCACGGGCCGTGCCCGCCAGACCTACGACTTCAAGTTCGGTCGCCATCTCGCGGATCGTTTCGGGCTTGGCTGTCGAAAAAAATAATCGGCCCCTTAGGCCATGACGGCAGAACTGCGCCAGATTTTCGGTAGAACCAGTGAAATCATCACCATAAAAAGCCGCTAGTAACTGCTGCATGCTGGTTCTCCTTGCCTTCAAGTGCTTTCTCTCACCGTAAGTTCATAGCCGATGTCTACTTGAGGCGTTTTAGGCTGTTGGCCAGCGAGTCGGGTAAGCAGCAGCCTGGCCGCTTCGGCTCCCATCTCGAAGCGGGGCACCGTCACGGTAGAGAGTTGCGGAGTTAGGTGTTGACCGAGCGATAACCCAAGGTACCCGCCAATGGCGATCTCATCGGGAACACGGATCCCGCGTCGGTTTGCCTCCAAAAGCGCCCCAGCGGCCAGGTTATCGTTGGCGAAATGCAAAGCCTGCAAATCGGGCCGTCTGGCCATCGCCTCCTTGAAAAGTTCGCGCCCCATGTCATAGGAGGATGGCTCATCGCGCCGAAACTGCATATCACACTCCACCCCTGCCATCTCAAGTGCCTTCCGGTGGCCTTCAAAGCGCTGTAGGGCTCGATAGTCGCGTTGCATGCCTGCGCCGAGATACGCTATGCGTTGGTAGCCTCGATCCAGAAGATGTCGCGCCATGCAGGCACCAACAGCGTAGTTGTCAACGCCCACGTTCATGTCAATGGCTTCATCACCCAATTCCATGATCTCGACGACTGGTCGGCCCCAGCTCTTGAGGCGCCGCACCGTGTGTTCGTTATGCCGCAAACCCGTCATGATCACACCTGAAGGCGAATATCCCAGCACGGAATCGACAAGGTCCGCCTCGCGGTTCAGGTCGAAGTCAGTCGAGCCCAACAGTACCTGATAACCGGCCTGCTCCAGCGTTTGCTGGATGCCATGTATCACTTCGATGAAGGTCAAGATCGACAGCGAAGGCACCACGACGGGTATCACGCGAGTCTCGGCAGAGGCTAGGCCGCCGGCAATCAGGTTCGGCACATAGCCAAGACGCACCACGGCTTCGTCGATCCGCTCCCGTAACTTCGTTGAGACACGCTCTGGTGTCTTGAGGGCTCGAGACACAGTGATGGGGGCAACCCCTGCCTCCCGGGCCACATCTTCGATGGTGACTCGATCCCCTCCCCGGTGACGCCTCCTGCCGCGCGTGCCGGGCTTCTGATTCTGCATGGTTTTCCCCCGCCTGAAGGTTTCTTCGCGCTGTCATGCTAATGGCGAATATCTCAAATGGTAGCGCTACCAAAATTCCCGTGCTAGTTTTTTTGTAGGACAACGACAACAGACCGGCACACGCCGGCAGGAGCAAACAATGGCGAGCTCAATGCCAAGATCCGTTCCTGGCAGAATCAAGGCGAGCTACTGGATCGAAACACCTCTCGATCCGCATCGCGCCGCTGAGGCAATGGCTGGTGAGCAATCCTCAGGCACCTTTCTGAAGCTTGCCCGTGAAACCGACGAACTTCGTGATCGGCACGCCGCTCAGGTGGATTCGGTCACTCAGCTCACAACAGCGGATACCCCCTCACTGCCCGGGGCAATGCCAGGCGAGGTCTATCATCGAGCCAACATCACCCTTTCATGGCCAACCATCAACGTGGGCACTTCTCTGCCCAACCTGATGGCAACCGTGCTAGGCAATCTGACCGAGCTTCGCGAACTCTCGGGCATCCGCCTTAGCCGGCTCGCCTTACCCGACGAATTCCTTGAGGCCCATCCTGGGCCGCGGTTTTCAATCACGGGCACTCGACAACTGACGGGCTGTAACGAAGGTCCACTGATCGGCACCATTATCAAGCCAAGCGTTGGGTTAACTCCGGAGGAAACTGCCGAGCTGGTGGGCGAGTTGATCGAAGCGGGCATCGATTTCATCAAGGACGATGAACTTATTGCCAATCCTCCCTACTCACCGCTTGCCAAACGAGTTCCCGCCGTAATGCGAGTCATCAACGACTACGCTCAGAGGACGGGCCGCAAACCCATGTATGCTTTCAATATCACAGGTGATATCGACGAGATGCGCCGCCAGCACGATCTTGTCGTTGAGCACGAAGGAACCTGCGTTATGGCGAGCATGAACTGGATTGGTTTGGCGTCGTTGCAAGCGCTGAGTCAACACACGAGCGTGCCTATACATGGCCATCGCAACGGCTGGGGACTTTTCTATCGAAGCCCTTCGATCGGAATCGACTATCCGGCGTATCAAACCCTATTGCGCCTGGCCGGCGCCGACCACCTTCATGTCAATGGATTAGGCAGCAAGTTCGCTGAAGCGGATGCTTCTGTCATCGACTCCGCCACGGCCTGCCTGACCCCCCTTCTCCATCGCAGCGAACGCGATGACCGCGCCATGCCGGTGTTCTCTTCAGCTCAGACCGTTCACCAGGCGTCCAACACCTTCAAGGCGCTGGGTTCGACCGATCTCATCTATACCTGTGGCGGAGGCATTATGGGCCACCCCAACGGTGTGGCAGCCGGCTGCCGCAGCATACGTGCCGCCTGGGCTGCAGCCGCAAGCGGCACGCCGCTTGGCGAGCATGCCCATCAGGAACCCGACCTGGAGGTCGCGTTGCGGGCCTTTGCCAGCCCGTTTTCAGGATGAAAGCAAGACGCCACTCAAGCCCAATACAAGAGGCAATCCCATGAAGACAACGACAGCAAGTGGAATCGTCCTCGCCGGTCTCGCCGGCCTCACCAGCCTCGGCCTCGCGACTCACGTCGCTGCTGCCGAGATCGCCATCGCCATCCATACCGAACCCTCCCACGCCATGTTCAAGGTCGGAGAGCGGCTCAAGGAGAGCATTGAGGAGCAAACCGACGGAGACTACACCGTTACCCTGCTGGGTACCGAGGTCGGAGGCGAGCGTGACCACCTGGAGGGCGCCAGCTATGGCGAGTACTCGATCGCACTTGGTGGCTCCATGCCCATGACGCTATATGCCCCCGAATTCGCCGCCGCTGACCTTCCCTTCGTCTACAGCGGCAGCGATCAGGCACGCCAGGTGTATGAGGGCGAGACCGGTGATTTGCTTAACGAAAAGCTGGTCACCAACGGCAACATGCGTCTCGTGGGTCTCTCGGCTCGCAATCCACGCAATCTGACCTCGAACTTCCCCGTGGAGACGCCTGAAGATATTCAGGGTGTACGTATGCGGGTGCCTGAAATCGCCCCCTGGATTCAGATCTGGGAAGAAATCGGTGCTTTGCCCAGCCCTATCGCCTGGCCGGAGGTATATACCTCGCTGCAAACAGGCGTCATTGATATGCAAGAGAACCCCGTCGACCTCATTCATTCAGGCAAGCTGTATGAGGTGCAAAGCCACATCAACCGTACCGAGCACGTCTATTCTTTCTTCCACTGGCTAATGAACGAGGACTTCTACCAAGGGCTGTCCGATAAGGATCGCGAAATCATTCTCGGCGCAATCGAGGAGGCCACCAGTTGGGGTAACGAGATGGTCGCCAACGGACAGGCGGAACTCTACGACGAGCTCAAGGAGCTTGGCATGACGGTCGTCGAGCCTGATGTTGCAGCTTTCCGTACCGCAGCCGAGCCCGCTATCCGCGACATTGCCGAAACCTACCATCCCTCCGTGCGTGACTACGTTACGTCACTGATCGAGTGAGATTCACCCCGGCCCATGCGGGCCGGGTCCCTAAACTCTCACAACCCATCTGCATCTGGAGGCGCCCGTGACCTTCGCGGAACGCGTAACCCGTGCCAATGACCTATTCTGGCGGCTCCTGACTGCCATCGTGATGTCGGCCTTTGCCCTGATGCTGATCATCATGGCCATTCAGGTCATCTCACGCTATGCCTTAGGCATAGCAGTATCATGGACTGACGAAGCGTCACGTTATCTCTTCCTGGCCGAGATCTTTCTTGGCTCAGTATTAGCTCTGCGTTATCAGGAACACATCCGCATCACGCTGGTGACCGATATGTTGGGCACACGCCTACGACAGATCGCAGCGAGCCTGGCCGATATCATCTGCATCGTGGTCCTGGCGATGCTCGCCGTGGGCGGCTGGAACATGATGGAACGGACCGCTGGCGTACTGGCCAGTACGTTTCGAATGAGCTTCTCCTATATCTACCTGATCCAAATGATTTCCGCATTGATGATGATCGGGCTACTGATCGGAGACCTATATCGGCGCCTGTTCGTCAAGCTGCCCTCTCACCACATTGACCGGAGTGAATGAGCATGGAAGTCTTTGTCATCATGTTCGTCGGCTTGATCTTTCTGCTGATGCTGGGGGTGCCGGTCGCTTTTGCCATGATCGCCTCTTCGGCAATGGTTTTGGGGTACACGCGGGGCTACGAAGCCATTCCCATGGAGATGATTTCCCAACGCACTTTGTACGGCGTCAATAGCTTTACGTTGCTGGCCATTCCCGCCTTCCTGCTCATCGGTCGGCTGATGAACAGCGCCGGTATCTCGGATCGGGTCTTTGATATCGCCAGGACCATGGTGGGCCATTTGAAGGGCGGGCTAGGTCACGTCAACGTCGTGGCCAGTATGTTGTTCGCCGGAATGTCAGGCTCAGCAGTCGCAGATGCCGGGGGCTTGGGGGCATTGGAAATCAAGGCCATGGAGGACGACGGCTACCCCACAGGCTTCAGCGCCGCGGTCACGGCCAGTTCAGCCACCATCGGTCCGATCATTCCCCCCAGCATTCCTGCTGTCATTTATGGTGCCTTGGCCAATGCCTCTATCGCCGGCATCTTCTTGGCTTCTATCATTCCTGGACTTTTCATGGGCATCGGGCTCATGGCCATGGTGGCCATCATCTCGCATCGCCGGGGCTTTCCCACCCGTGAGCGGGCCAGGTTCAAGGAATTTACGACTGCCTTGTCGCGTGGCCTCCTGCCGATGCTCACACCATTGATCATCATCGTGGGAATACTCTCGGGTGTCTTCACACCAACAGAAGCCTCGGTGGTCGCCCTGCTCTATTGCCTAATCATTTCTTTCATGGTCTATCGTTCCATCAGCTTTCGCGAGTTCTTGACCATTCTCAGAGCAACAGCCATTGATACCGCTGTACTCCTGTTCATTATCGCCGGAAGCGCGCTGTACAGTTGGGTGCTTGCACGCTATCAGGTCACTTCGCTGGTCGCCGACTTTCTGCTGGCCACTGTGACCGATCCTCTGGGCCTGTTATTGCTGCTGGCACTGTTCATTCTGCTGATCGGCCTATTCATCGACTCGGTCCCTGCCCTCTTTCTATTGACCCCTTTGCTGGTGCCGGTGGTCGTACAGTACGGCATCGATCCCATTCACTTCGGCGTCGTGATGATCTTCACCTTGATGATCGGCCTCATCACACCACCGGTCGGTACGGTTCTGTTCACCATACAGAAAATCACGGGCATGTCGTTCAGCGGGCTGGTTCGCGAAACGCTGCCGTTCTACATCCCTCTCATTGCTGTCCTGCTGATTATCATCATCTTTCCCAGCATCGTCATGTTTCTGCCAAACCTCGTCCTGAAATAAGGAGAACTCACCATGTCTGTGCTCATTACAGGTGGCCTCGGCCACGTAGGTTCCTGGGTCGCCTATCTGCTCGCTAAGCAAGGCAAGAAAGTCATCATCTGCGACATGGCAGCCAACCACTTTGAACGTATGGGTCTGAATTATCTTGAGGAGGTACGTGACCAGCTCATACTCGAAAGTGTCGACATGCTTGATTACCACAGCGTCTTCGAGGTCCTGCTCCGTCACCGAGATGAACTGGAAGGCGTAATCCACAGTGTTTCGGTTATTGCCGGCCCTTATTTCCAGGAGCATCCCTTCAAGCATCTTTCGATCAACGCCATGGGCACGTTGAACGTCTATGAAACCTGTAGAATCCTGGGGATCCAGAAAGTAGTAAACATGAGCTCAGGTGCCGTCTACGGTGATGCTCAAGGGCCACAGCACGAAGACACCCCCTACAAGGCCACGGACCTCTACGGCGCATCAAAGATTTCTGGCGAACTGTACGGTTTGCAATATAGCGATACCTACGGCATGGATATTCGTAACGCAAGGCTATTCTTTGTCTATGGGCCGGGTAAACGTCCTTCGCACATGCACAAGGTCTACCAAGGTTTGTTCGGCCCATTGGAGGGCCTCGACAACATCCAAGCGCCCAACGGATCGGAACAGAGCTTGGATTGGACGCATGTTTATGACACCGCCTCGGGAATCATCAAGCTTTTTGAAGCAGAGCAGGTTACCCACCGAAACTTCAATATTTCAAGCGGCGTACCGGTCGACCACCTCAAGATTGTCGAAGAGGTGGCATCCGTCGTCGGCAAAAAAACGAATGTCAAGCTGGGGCCAGGGCCGTTTGTTGTCAGAGGCTCGCCGCTGGATATTTCACGCGCCCGAAAGGAACTTGGCTTCGAACCCCGCTTCACCGATATCCGGGAGGGCATTGAAGATTACTACAAGTGGTTACAAGCCGCACAAACTTAATAAATTTCGCATAATCGTTTCGCTAAACCCAGTGGGTCATCGCCCACTGGGAAGCTCAACAGTGTCCGGTCGAAGCGTTATCGTTTGGGCTTGATCAAGGCGTCACCTGCACACACGCCCTCCCCGACCGAACGTACGAACACGGGGTTGAGATCGAGCTCGGCAAATTCGCCAGCGCAGTCAACTGCCATGGCCGAAACCCGAACCAGAAGATCGGCCAGGGCGTTCACGTCGGCCTTGGGCCGCCCGCGGGCGCCGTCGAGAATGGCGAAGCCCTTCAGCTCTCCAATCATCCGCTGGGCCTCGACCGGGGTGACCGGCGCCAGGCGAAAGCTAACATCGCGAGTGACCTCCGCGAAGACACCACCGAATCAGACCATTACCGCCGGGCCGAACAGCGGATCGTTGATGGCGCCGACGATAAGTTCGGTGCCCCCCGCGAGCATTTCCGTATCCGGCCGGTGAACACACCTTTCGCTGAGCCCCGACTTCGATGACGGTAGGTGTCCATCTATTGCTTAGTGGACACCTACCATGAGTGAGTTAAGCGTATGGGAGGCGCCTCGAAAGCGCCGCCGCTTTACAGCCGAGTTCAAGGCCATGATCGTCGAAGCGTGCCAACAACCCGGTGCCTCAGTGGCCGGCATCGCGTTGGAGCATGCCCTGAACGCCAATCTGGTCCATAAGTGGATCCGTGAGGCTCGGCGGTCGGCGCCGGTAAGTGATACTCCGGCGTTTGTTCCAGTGCCGATGGCAAGCACCGCCACACCCGCGGCGGGCCAGCATCGGGAAACCGAGCGTATTCGCCTTTCACTGCCGAGCCCCAAAGGCACGGTGACCATCGAATGGCCGGTGTCCGATGCGCAGAGCTGTCGGGCGCTGCTTCGGGATCTGCTGTCGTGATCCGTATCGACGAGATCTGGTTGGCCACCGAGCCGTTGGACATGCGCGCCGGTCCCGATACCGCCCTGGCTCGGGTGGTCAAGGTATTCGGTACCGCCCGGCCGCACTGCGCCTATCTGTTCGCCAACCGGCGCGGCAACCGCATGAAAGTGCTGATCCACGATGGCCTGGGGGTCTGGCTCTGTGCGCGCCGGCTCAATCAAGGCAAGTTCCATTGGGCCGGCAACTGGCACGGCGACCGGGTGGAACTGTCGCCGGAGCAAGTGACGGCACTGGTCCAGGGCCTGCCCTGGCAGCGCATCGGCCCGGCGGGGGCCATTTCGGTGCTGTAAGCCTCGTCGGCACATAAGGCGAACCCTGGCCATTCGATGATCCGCGCATCCCCTTGCCGCCGGCGGACTGGCATAATCGCCGGATGAACATGCCGCCCGACCTGTCTCAACTCTCTCCCGATCAGCTCCGCCACCTGGCGGCAACGCTGATGGCGCAGGTCGAGGAAAAGGATCGGGCGCTGGCACAGAGCCAAGAAACGCTACGCCACACCGAGCAGGTCAACCAGAAGCTGACCTATGAACTGGCGCTGCTCAAGCGCCACGCTTTCGGCAAGCGCAGCGAACAGCTCAACGTCTTGCAGATCAGCCTGCTGGACGAGGTGGTGGATGCCGACATTGCTGCCATCGAGGCCGAGTTGGAAGAACTCGCTACCCCGGCGACGGTGCCCGCCACCAAGCAAAAGCCCAAACGCCAGCCCGTGCCCGATGACCTGCCGCGTGTCGAGATCCGACACGAGCCCGACAGCGAGCACTGCACGTGCGGCTGCCAGCGGCGGCGCATTGGCGAGGAGATCAGCGAGAAGCTCGACTACACGCCAGGCGTGTTTACCGTCGAGCGGCATATCCGCGGCAAGTGGGTCTGCGACGCGTGCGAAACGCTGACCCAGGCACCGATGCCGGCCCACGTGATCGACAAGGGCCTCCCCACCTCGGGGTTGCTGGCCCAGGTGATGATCGCCAAGTATGCCGACCATCAGCCGCTCTACCGCCAGTCACAGATCTTTGCCCGCGCTGGGGTGGAGATCCCACGCTCCACCCTGGCGGAATGGATCGGCATCTGTGGCGTGCGACTGCAGCCGCTGATCGATGCCCTGCGCGAAACCCTGCTCACCGAACCGATACTGCATGCCGATGAAACGCCGGTGCCGATGCTGGCTCCGGGCAAGAAAAAGACGCACAGGGCCTACCTCTGGGCCTATGCCACCACGCCCTACGCCGGATTGAAGGCGGTAATCTACGACTTCGCGCCCGGCCGCAGCGGCCAACATGCCCGGGACTTCCTCGGCGAGTGGAAGGGCAAGCTAGTCTGCGACGATTACGGCGGTTACAAGCAGAGCTTTACCAACGGCGTGACTGAGATCGGCTGCATGGCCCACGCCCGGCGCAAGTTCGTCGACCTGCACGTGGCCGGCAAGAGCCAGATTGCCGAGCAGGCCATTGAGCTGATCGGCCAGCTCTACCAGATAGAGCGTGAGGCTCAGCCGCTGAGCGCGGAAGAACGCCAACAGCTACGTGACACCCGAGCGAGGCCTATCGCTGACACGCTGCACCGATGGATGCTGGCTCACCGCGAGAAGGTACCCAACGGCTCAGCAACGGCGAAAGCGTTGGACTACAGCCTGAAACGCTGGGCGGCGCTGACACGCTACCTGGACGACGGCGGGTTGCCGATCGACAACAACCGAGTCGAGAACCTAATTCGCCCCTGGGCACTCGGGCGTAGCAACTGGCTATTTGCCGGCTCACTGCGCAGCGGCCAGCGCGCCGCCAACATTATGAGCCTGATCCAGTCTGCCAAGCTGAACGGTCATGAACCGCATGCCTACCTGAAAGACGTGCTGGCTCGGCTGCCGACGCAGAAGGCCAGCCAGATCCACGAACTCCTACCTCAGCACTGGAAACCGGTCGACTGATCACTCGCAAAGGGTGATGGCCGGGCGCTTACGCATTTCCTGCACCAGCACGCCATCGAGCAGCGCCTCGGGCGCATATCGGGTGGCGTTATGCATGATCTCGTCGAAGACCTCGCCCACCGTCTCGGTATCGGGAATGCCGATTCGCACACCACCGGCCTCGGTCTTGTGCGGGATCTGCGACGACTGAATTTTCATGGCCACGGGCAAGCCGATCTCCGCCGCCAGCGCCTGCGCCTCCTCCCGCGTAGTCGCCAACCGTTCGCGGGTAACCGGAATCCCGTACTGTGCCAGCAGCCGCTTGGATTCGAATTCAGTCAGGTCATGCTGACGTCCGGTCAGTAGCACCTGCGCCTCCGGTTGGTTGATGCGCAGCGGTTGTTTATCCTCGTCCAGGTCCAACCGTTGCTTGGCCCTAGCGTACTCCCATAGCGCGCCGGCGCCGCGAGCACACCGCACCGGTGAGCCGTAGCGGGGAATGCGGGCATCGTCCAAGATTTGGTAGGCCTCCGCATTGGCACGCTCATCTGCATTCCAGGCGACCAAAATGGGGATCTGATACTGCTCGGAGATACGCACCACTTCGCGCGCCAGCTCAGCGGCCAAAGCCCCGCTGGCGGCGGCGAGCGCCAGGGCGATCATGTTGACGTTCGGATCATCTGCCAGTCGTTGCAGCGTCACCTTGAGCAGCTGTGCATCAGAGAGCAAGGCAGCGGTAACATCCAGCGGATTGGCCACGGCGGCGAAATCGGGTAGTGCCTCCTTGAGCGCCATGACTGTCTGCGGCGTGAGCTCGGGCAGGGCAAGACCAACATCCGCGGCACGATCCGCCATGGCGATACCAGCGCCACCTGAGATGGTCACCACCGCCAGCCGATTGCCCTTGGGTAGCCGTCCCGGTAGCAGCGCCTTGGCGCAGTCGGCAAGGTCGCCGACATCGTTGGCTTCAACGATCCCGACCTGCTTGAAGGCAGCCCGATAGAGAGCCATCGCGCCGCCCAGGTTGGCCGTATGCGAAGCCGCTGCCTTGGCGCCGGCCTCGGAGGTGCCGACTTTCCAGATGACGATGGGCTTGCCGGCGCGCAGCGCTCGGGTGCCGATGTCGACCAGCCGATGCGCATCCTGAAAGCCTTCCACGTAGCCGGCGATGACCTTGGTTTCCGAATCGTCGATCAGGGCCTCGAAAAGATCCAATGTGGTGGTCACTGATTCGTTGCCGGTGGAGAGATAACGTCGGAAGCCAAGGCCTTCCTCACTGGCGAGCATCAGGATGGAATTACCAAAGGCGCCACTCTGCGAAGTCAGGCTCACCCCACCCTTGGGGAAACTCATGGCATAGGGGGCACCGAAGCCGACGTGGATTCCATCGGCGATGTTCATGTAGCCCTGGCAATTGGGTCCGAGGATCTGCATGCCATAGCGGCGGGCGGTTTCGCTCACCTCGCGCTGGGCGGCACGGCCTTCCTCGCCAGCCTCGGCGAACCCCGAAGAGAGAATGACGGCGAATGGCGAACCTTTTTCTCCCAAGGCTCGCACGGCCTCAGGGACTCGCTTTGCGGCGACGGCGATTACCGCCACGTCCGGCGCCTCGGGCAGTGAGTCGATATCCGGGTAACAGCGGTAGCCCGCCACCTCGTCGTAGCGCGGGTTCACCGGGTATAACTGCCCGGCGTAGCCTTTGGCCTTCAAGTGGGCGATGGGCTGGCCATTGATTGAATCGAGATTCTGCGAAGCGCCGATGACCGCTATCGAGCGTGGATTGAACAGCTGATCGATCTTCATTGGCCCTTTGCCTCCGCTTCCTTCAAGGTGAGCTTGGCGATGTTGAGCTGATGGATCTGGCTGGTTCCCTCATAGAGGCGGAACAGCCGTACATCCCGGTACCAACGCTCGATGGAGGCGTAGTCGGCGACATACTCATAGCCGCCAAACATCTGCACGCAGCGGTCCGCCACGCGGCCGCACATCTCGGTTGCGTAGTACTTGCACATGGATGCCTCGAGGGCGATGTCCTCGCCTTGGTCGCGGCGCCGGGCGGTGTCCAGAATCATCGAGCGGGCGGCAAAGATCTCGGTGCGGCAGTCGGCAATCATGCTCTGCACCAGCTGAAAATTGGCCACCGGCTGGCCGAATTGCTCGCGTTTTCTGGTGAAGGCGATGGCCTCGTCCAGCATGCGAATGGCGGGCCCCGTGGACAAAGCGGCCAGGTGGATGCGCTGCTTGTTCAGGGTCTTCATGATGGTCATGAAACCCAGCCCCTCTTCTCCACCGATGAGGTTGGCCGCCGGCACATGGCAATCCGCGAAGTACACTTCACCCACCGGCGAGCCGGCCTGCCCCATCTTGCGGTAAGCGGGGTCTGTCGACAGACCCGGGGTGTTGCGCTCGACAATGAAAGCGGACAGGCCTCGATGCCTTTGCTGTCCGGATCGGTACGCGCCAGCACGGTTAACAGACCGGCGATGGGGGCGTTGGTCATAAAGCACTTCTTGCCGTTGAGGGAGTAATAGTCACCTTCACGGCGCGCGCTGGTCTGGATATTGGTGGCTTCGGAGCCAGCCTCCGGCTCCGTGACCGCCAACGCCCCGGTAAGCTCACCGCTGGCGAGAAGCGGCAGGTAGCCGCGTTTCTGGTCCTCAGTACCGTCTGCCACGATGCCTTCCGAGCCGATGCCGGTATTAGTGCCAACCCTGGCGCGAACTGTATAGAACGACAGGCCGCATACGGGACTCACCATGACACTGGCAAAGCTCATTCCGGCTCATCCTGAATCTCCAAGACTCGAGCTGCCCTACCCGCTGGCCCTCGGTCGCGCTGGTCTCTCCGGCTTCCCGAGCCCGACGCAGGACTACGAGGGACGCGTACTCGATCTCAACGAACGCTTCGTAAAGCGCTCCTCCGCCACGCTCTTCCTCACGGTAACAGACGACGGCATGGTCAAGCTGGGCATCAATGAGGGCGATACCCTAGTGGTCGATCGTTCGATCTCCGTCCCGGTCACACATTATCGTCGCTATAGTTGACGGCGAGATAACGGTGAAGCGTTACGAGGTGCACGGCAACGTGCCTGCCTCTGTTCCGGTATCCCCGTTACGCGCGATTCCGCTTGTCGACCTGGATTGCCAGGTATGGGGCGTGGTGCGCTCGGTCATTCCCGAGTACACGGTATGATCGGCCTGGTGGACTGTAATTCGTTCTACGTTGGCTGTGAGCGGGTATTCCGTCCGGATCTGGTGGGGCGCCCCGTCGGTGTGATGTCGAACAACAATGGTTGCGTGATCGCGCTCTCCAACGAGCTCAAGGCAACCGGTATCACCATGGGCACGCCGGCAATCGAGAACCAGCACCTGGTGCGCCAGGGCCGCATCCATCTCCTCTCGAGTAACTACAAGCTCTTTGGTGACATTAGCCAGTGCGTGCAGTCGGTACTCGAGGAGTTCTCGCCTGGCGTGGAGCCCTATAGCATCGACGAGATGGTCGACCGCTTCGGCGGTTTCACGCCTGATCAGATGCTCGAGCACGCCCGACAGTTGCATGATCGGGTGCGCCAGTACCCCGGCATTTCGGTTTGCGTCGGTGTTGCCCCACGCGCACCTTAGCCAAGTTTGCCAACCGAGCCGCAAAAAGATCCCCGCCTATCGAGGAGTGTGTGCTCAAGGCTGACAGCGCCTAAACCCGAGCGTTGCTGCTGAAGTTCAAATTGGGCGACCTCTGGGGCGTTGGCCGGCGGCAGGTGGAACGCCTTGCCGTGCTCGGCATCCGTACCGGCTGGGATCTCGCCCAGGCCGATCCCAAGCGGATCCCCCGGCAGTTCAGCGTCACGCTCGAGCGCACCGCCTTGGAGCTGCGCGGCATCAGCTGTATCGAGTCGAAGGACTTTCACGAACCACGGCAGCGCATCATGACCAGCCGATCGTTCGGCAAGCTGACCGACAACTTGGGAGAGATCAGAGTAGCCATGCGACAGTACGACCAGCGCGGCGCCGAGAAGCTGCGCAGCCATGGCAGCCTGGTTCGCGCCGTGCCGGTATTTCTCAAAACCAATCCGTTCCGCCAGGATCTGCCACAGTACTCGCCCAGCCTGGTGGTCGAGCTGCCCCGCCCCACCGACGACAGCCGCGAGATCCTACACGCCGCCGGCCACGCTCTGCAGCGCATCTATCGCAAAGGTTTCTACCAGAAGGGTGGCGTGATGCTGCTCGATTTGGTCGACGCCAGCCGGCAGCAGCTCTCGCTGCTCGACACACTTCAGAGCGACGCCGAGCGGCAGCGTAGTGCCAAGCTGATGGGTGTGATGGATGAACTGAACGCGCCAGGATTGGCCGCAGTACGGTGAAGCTCGGTACACCCAGCCCAGGAGCGGCGTGGCATCTGCGCTGTGCCAACATCACGCAGCGCTACTCGACGCGTTGGGACGAGCTTCCGATTGCTCCAGCCAAATAAAAGAGCCCTGGCAGCTACCAGGGCAGGCGCGATGAGACGCGATATTTTGGCGAATCCATAGAGAACGCGAATTCAAAGCGTTTCCCGCAGGGGGAAACCAGCCATGGGGAGCCTTACGCCGAGTCGGCCTGCAGAAAGAAGCCCGGCCACTGGGGCCGGGCTTGCAATCGACGCTTCCTTATCCAACCTACCTTGGGCTTCCTGCCCAAGCATCCTTGGTTCAGAGCGTTCCATCGCTCGGCCTTCCCTGTAGGGCTCTCCCTAGCCCGTTAAATACAATGATAGTCGCTATGAGTGAAGAACGGGTTGATACAGGATAAGGCGCAGTGTAAGAATTTTTCCCGGCATTTGTAGGAAATCGCTTACAAGCACTCAGGCGGAGTTGATCAAACCTGCATCCTCATCATTCCCGGGCCGGTTCACGGCCCTGTTCACCACCCAATGGTCGATCAGTGACGCATCCAAGTGACGCACGGCATTGCGAATCGTTTCGCGATCGGTCAGGTCGGGATCGAGCCACGGCTCAAGGCTCGCGTCGTCGAGTATCAGCGGCATCCTGTCGTGAACCTCGGCAGCACTGCCTCGGGCGGGCTCGGTGAGAATGGCGCAACCCCGCGAGCCATCTTCCCTCTCTGCGTAGATACCGGCGAAAGCGATCGGCTCGCAATCGATGCGGGTAATGTAGTGCAGTTGTTTACCAGTCTCGGTCGCCAACCACTCGAACCAACCATCGGCGGGAATCAGGCAGCGCTGCCGCGCGAAAGCGTGCTTGAAGTAGCCACTGGTGGCTACCGTCTCGACGCGGGCATTGATCGGCTGTGCCGCCTTTCCCTTCGCCCATTTCGGCCGGCATCCCCACCAGAAATCGAGCTGTTCAGGCAGCGCGTCGTGTACCACCTGCCGAAACCCGGTGATCCAGGTGCCCGGCGGAATATTGTAGCGAGCCGGTGGTCCTTCCTCGGCCACGACGACACCTAGCCGCCGGGCTAGCTTGGGGTAGGCGTCATAGGAAGCAAAGCGGCCACACATACTTGGTATCCAGCGTAAACCTATGCCATCCGGTCTGGCCGGAGCTTGTCGCGCCAATCAAGCCAATCTGTTTCGAACGCAACCGGACCATGCTCATCATCGACAACTGGAATGGCTGCGCCGCGCAGATAGCGCATGAAGGGGTCTTGGATCGCATCGGGCAGGTCTCGGATCCTGACGTAGCGCGTCCCCGCAGGGGTGCTGTGAATGGGGATGTCATCCCCCTGCGCATGACCGCCAGGCTCATGCTCGGATGCTTCCCAGCCCTCTTCACCCACGGGCTCGAGCGACTCATCGTAATGGTGAACAGAGCCCTTCAGCCTCTCTAAAGGGTGACCACGGCAGAGAGAGGTTTCCTCGGCCACGCCGACTAACCTAGCCTCCCACTCGTCATCATCACTTTCAAATATCAGTACATCCAGCCTTGTCGCAAGGATCTCCTTCACGAATTTTGCGATAGTGAACTTTTCGTGCAGCGTCAGTACGATGGGGCCGTTTTTCCCCCTGATCTCAAAGTCAGGCAGATCCAACTGCTTAGAGAGCGCGTACTGTGTATTCTCGATGGCTTCATCGAGCGGCATGCCGCCAAGCGCTGCCAAGATGTTTTGATACCGGTGCATTGCCCTATCCTCTCGAGAAAGCAACCTTCGTTTACCATACAGCATGGCGCCAAACCGGTGGCCGTGCCATGTTGGTCACGTGACCGTGACCATCTCAAAACAGGATGTGGCCCATGGCAGACCCCAACGTTATTGAAAAGGATACAGAGGCTGTACTGGATGCCGCCGCGCAGATCTGCGGCTCTAGAGCCCAGGCCCGCACCTGGTTCCACCACGAGCCGATTGATGTATTCGACTACCGAACCGCTGAACAGCTAGTGGCTGACGGCCGTACCGCAATTCTGTGCCGTTACCTGCAATCGCTGGAAGCCGGCTTTCTTGGATGACGATAAAGGGTAAGGGGAACGATGAGTATCAAGGACAAGCCCACCACGGGGATACAGGTAGCCGTAACGATCTTGGAAAAGTGGGGTGCCACCGTTGAGCAGGGCACAGCGATCTTACGCGTCTCTCCCGAAACCTATGCCCAGGCAAAGCAGCAAAAACCGGAATGGCAGGTCACTCTGGATGAGGATCAGCTTGCCCGCATCAGCTACGTGCTGAATATTCATGCGGCGCTACGAGTACTGTTTGACAATCCTGACAACCTGTATGGCTTCATGGCGATGCCCAATTACAACGAAGGCTTCGATGGCCGCTCAGCCCTGGAAGTCATCGCTTGCGGTGACATCGGCACGCTTCGCGAGACGTGGCTACGCGTGAACATGGAGCGCCCAGCGATCATGAAGGCAGAGTTAACTTGTAAGCTGGGTTACTGGCCAGCGATCATCTCACAGTATGCCGAAGCATACCGTTCGGCGGTTAAGGCCGAGGCCACTGATAGCCAGGGCCCGACTCGTGACGACTTGGCCGCAGGGCAGTGTATTCCCAGTTGCTGGGCTGCGCATCCACCGCCACGTTGAACACGTGCCCCGAGGCTTTCTCAGGTAGCAGGGTGCCGCTCGCAGCAAAGTTGCCTTCATAGTTGTGGACCCGCACCCGAGCACCGCTCGCAAAGCGCGTTCCAGGTACCGATGGGTCGTATCGCCAAGCGACCATTTGGATGTTGTGATCTGAGAAAAAGTGCTTAAGCAGCTCCAACGTCCTGCGCTATAAAGATCTATGAGAACTCGCCGCACTCGATCTTTGCCAACACTTGGCGTACCAGCTGCCGCCCCCGAAAGGTATCAAGCAGATCGGCAGGACGTGCGCCAGATAGTGCCGGAATCTCACAGCTCAACCATTCAAGGGCTATCTTCTCATCCTCGAATACGTGAACGGCATAGCGCATCACACTCAAGGCATCGAGCTCCTCACTGTCCTTCATCTCACTTACCAGTACTCCACTTCGTTAGCGGTTGTCCGAAGATCGGTCGCTTGTTAGTCTCCCAAACGCTCAGGATGCGCTGACTGAAAACTTCCCGACGCTCTTCTCGCACAAAATACTGCTTCATGGCCTCACGCATTAGCAATTGTGCCGAGATAGTGACCTTCCCCCTAGTAACCGGTCCACCGCCATTTTGAGATTTCCGCTACGTCTATCATGATAGCAGGAGATCTCGCGATGAAGCGTAACCGACATACCGAAGAGCAAATTATCAGCATTCTCAAGGCCAACGAGCGCGGCGTCTCGATCGCCGAGTTGGCCCGGCAGAACGGCGTGATCGAGCAGACCATCTACCGCTGGAAGGCCAATTACAGCGGCATGGAGGTTCCGGAGGCCAAGCGCCTGCGCGAGCTGGAAACCGTGAATACTCCGACTGAAGAAGCTGTTGGCGGAAAGCGCCCCGACAATGCCGCGCTCAAGGAGATCGTTTCGGGAAAGTGGTGAAGCCCAAAGCGAAGCGGTGTGTGGTGAAGCACCTGGTGACAGGCGCCTCGCTGGCTCAGCCAGCGAGGCGCCTGCCGGTTGCTGGGCCTGGCCAGATCAGTGGCTCGATACCAGGCCATACCGCGTGCCCATGAGCCGCTTCGGTCACGCCTGCAAGCCTTGGCGACCTGCTATCCCCGTTACAGCTACTTGCTGCTACACGCACTGTTGCGTCAGGAGGGCTTGGTGATCAATTGCAAGCGTACCTACCGGCTGTATTGTGAACATGCCTTCAAGTTCGGACCGGCGGCGCAAGCGGCTGATCCGGCCAAGGGCACCGATGCCACTACCCGACAGGCCCAACCAGCGCTGGTCGATGGACTTCGTGTCGGCCAGTTGGCCTCGGGGCGTCGATTTCGCGTGCTGAACATCGTGGACGACTTCAGCCGATAGTGTGTCGGGCAACTGACGGACACGTCCATTTCAGGACGTCGGCTGGCCCGGTTCTTGGATGAGATCGCGCAGCAGCGCTCATTGCCAGCCTCGATTGTTTGTGACAAAGGGCCGGAGTTGACCAGCAGGGCAATGTTCTTCTGGGCGCGTGAAGGTGACGCTGGCGTTCATCCAGCCGGGCAAGCCGACGCAGAATGCATACATCGAGAGCGTCAACGGCAAGCTCCGAGACGGCTGTCTCGATCAGCACTGGTTCTTGAGCCTGGCAGATGCACGACACGAAATCACGCAATGGAGAACTCACTACAACCATGTCAGACCGCACACCTCGCTGGGCCACCTGCCACCGGTAGCATATGCCGAGCAGCGCGCATGAAGCAGCGGTTTCTCACATTGATGACGGACCTAAACCAGGGGGAAGGTCAGAGGAAGTCACTTCAGTACTCAGCACTCCTCAGCAGCTGCTCCACTGCCAAACAGATGGCGAGGAGTTGAGTCTCGTTCCGTGGGGGTCCTATCAACTGCATACCCACTGGCAATCCCTGCGCTGCTACAGGCACTGGAAGACTGGCAGCGCACAGACCAAGATAATTGGCAGGTTGAGTGTTTCGCGTCATATTGATCGCTTGAAGATAGGCCTGCTCATAATTTTCAAGGCTTGCAACGCTGGGGGCAGTGCTGGCAGTGGTCGGGCTGATCCATGCATCGACACCTTGAAAATATACCAGAGCCCGAAGACTGCTGCGTTTCCGTCGGGTTTCGACTTCGACAAGCCGCGTGGCTTCGATCTCAAGCCCCAATGAGGTTCTATGTCCGATCACTGGATCCATTAGATGTCGGTTGGCCTCGAAGCGCTCTCTTCCCAATGTACTGAGCAAATGCACGGGCATGCTGACCGGGAAGTACTGCTCCCGCTCGCTCGCTTCCGGTATGGAGATTTCTTGAATATTCACCCCGGCGGAGCGCAGCATATCCATTGCCTGAGACATGGGTTCTGCCACATCAGGCGTAAGATTCTCCCAGAAATATGAAGAGGGCAAACCCAGGGAAGTATTACCCAAAGGGGCAGGCGTGATGGAGCGAGACGGCTCACACTCCAACTGACGCATTATCTCTGTATAGGCTAAAGCAGCATCATGCGCGCTGCGGGTCAGCAAGCCGATCGTATCCAGATCGGGGGACAAGGGAAACACGCCTTGGTTCGACCACAACCCAAATGTCGTTTTCAGGCCGAAAATTCCGCACAGCGCAGCAGGAACACGTACCGACCCCCCTGTATCAGTACCAATCGCCATGGCACAGAGGCCTGCCGCCATCGCTACCCCTGCCCCCGAGCTGGAACCCCCAGGGATACGATGCTCCTTGTGATCACAGGGGTTGCGTGGTGTGCCGCGCGGCTGCGACACGCCAGTTATGCCGAACGCAAATTCCACCATGCGAGTCTTGCCCAACAGCACACAACCTGCCTCGCGCAAGGCCTGGATAAACGGTCCTTCGCAAGGGTCCATAATGCCAGAGACATCAATATTCGAACCGGCAGTCATCGGCATCCCCTTGACCGTGAACAGATCCTTGACGCTGATCGGCAGCCCCATCAACGGTCCCAGGTCTGTACCGGCGGCAAGCAACCGATCCATTGCCTTGGCGGTTTCCAATGCCTGTACCTCGGCGACGTACTCGTATGAACCTAAATAGGGATCCATGTGCTGGATCCTGGCGAGGTAAGCGTGCGTCATCTGTTCGGAAGTTATTTCTCCCGAACGAAGCATCTCTCCCGCGGCGCGCAGACTACCGGCATGGGCAACTGGGTCGACAGGCATCGAATCCATGGCAAGGTTCCTTCAGGTAGCAGATTGAAAGCGCCCAAGAGCTCGACATAACGTGATCATGGCAAGGTTCAGCGCGTCATCGTGGCTTGACTTCGATTGTTCAACAATCTATACCATTAACGAGAGAGGATGTCATCATGCCTAGAACAAACCACAAAAGGAATGAAGATAATGCTTTATAAACAGACGCTTAAAAAAGTCTCTACCGTTTTCGGCACAGTAGCTACCGCCTTTATTGTTCAACAATCTATCGTTCATGCTGCCGATTTACCCACAATCGAGTCAGGCACACTACTGATCGGCTCCGACATGACCTATCCGCCCTACATCCAAATTGAAGATGGGGAGCCAGCCGGATTTGAGGTTGAGTTCATGAATGCTGTAGCAGAGCATATGGGCCTCGAGCCAGAGTATGTTGATACACGCTTTGCCCAGTTAATTGTCGGTTTGCGCTCAAACCAGTTCGACGTTATCGCTTCTTTGCTCTATATAACCCCCGAGCGAGCAGAAGTGATCGACTATGTACCTCACACCCAGACTGGCTCATCTATACTTACGGCTATAGATTTCGCTGATTCTCCCAGCGAGCCTCAAGAACTCTGCGGAATGCGTGTAAGCTCTATCCAGGGAGCCTCTTGGATACCCAAGCTGCAAAAGGTGTCGGACGAACACTGTGTCCCAAACGACCTAGGTACAATCGATATCCGCGAGTTCGCCACTGCACCCGAAGCCACTCAGGCAATCTTGTCGGGCGCTGTTGAAGCCCAGTTTGCCGATGCAGCCGTAGCCCAACTAGCCGTAGAGAAAAGAAATGGTGCGCTAAAAATTACTTCTGAAGAGTTAATTTACCCAATACCTGTGGGGCTCGGCATCAATACAGAGAATACTGAGCTGAAAGAAGCGATAGCTTCTGCCATCGAAAAAATGAAGGAGACCGGAGAGTACCAAGAAATCCTCTCGGCCTATAATCTCACCGCCCCCAATCAAGACGAAGTCGAATCCGCTCTCTCCGATAGTTAACCCATGTCTGCTCTCGCCCTGAAGGTCACCTTCAGGGCGAGAGATTCGTCAGAAAGAGAAATTGCATGAATTTCGATTGGGAATACTCATTTAGCCTTCTTGGCTATGGCCCGTTATGGCAAGCAACGTTGGTCGTCATCGCATTGAGTCTGCTTTCTTGGGGCATAGCTACCTCGCTGGGCTTCATCCTAGCGCTTGCCAAGCTATCGCAATATCGAACCCTGAGTCTGCCCGTTGCTGCTTATGTCTGGTTTTTCCGCAGCCTACCACTGCTCGTGCTGCTGATATTCGTCTACAATCTGCCTCAAGTCTTCCCTTGGATGCGCAGCTATCTCGGTAGCCCGTTCGTTGCAGGGTTGCTTGCTCTAGTGTTGAGCGAGACGGCTTACATGGCCGAGATCCATCGTGGCGGCTTGCTCTCTGTTCCAAATGGCCAGAGAGAAGCGGGTAAAGCACTGGGGATCAGCTATTCCGGCATCCAACGGTTCATTGTCATTCCTCAGGCTATTCGGGTGGCTCTGCCGACCCTCTCCAATCAATTCATAACCATCGTCAAGCTCACCTCGTTGGTGTCCGTGATATCGCTCGCCGAGATTCTCATGGTGGGTCAAAGGCTTTATACGCAGAACTTCAAGGTATTAGAAACCATGTTGATGGTTGCCTTGTTCTACGTGATGATAGTAACTGTCTTCGACAATCTGCTAAAGTTGGCTGAGCGAAACCTGGACGTCACACGTCGAAAGAATAACAACCGCCAACCGAATCATACTGCTACGGAACCCTGTACCAGCCTGCCAGAGAGCAATTCTCGCTCAACATCACAGCACATCCCAAAGCCCAGCCCTGAGCATAACGTGACTGTGGTCGACGCCAGAAACATCAGCAAAAGCTTCGACGGCATGCCTGTCCTGAAGAATGTCTCGCTGGAGGTTAGAAAAGGCGAAACTGTTTCCATCATCGGCCCTTCGGGTTCGGGCAAGACAACATTTATTCGCACCCTAAATGGCTTGGAAACACCCGATGAGGGGTACATCAAGCTGAATGGGGAATTGTCGTTCAGAAAAGACCCTAGCCAGCCAAACCTGAAAACCCAACTACCCCAAGGAAACCAAATCAAGAATATCGGTATGGTGTTTCAGCAGTTCAATCTGTTCCCCCATCGCTCAGTTCTGCAGAACGTTACCCTGGGGCCACGCTACCACCGCTTTGGCAGTGCCCAAGAACTTGAACAGGAAGCTTTATCGGTACTGGAGAAAGTGGGTATGCGCGAGCACGCCGACAAGTATCCACACCAGCTTTCCGGAGGCCAGCAGCAACGAGTCGCCATTGCCCGGGCTCTGGCGATGAAGCCGTCAATCATGTTGTTCGACGAACCGACCTCTGCCCTCGACCCTGAGCTAGTAGGGGAAGTTCTCAAGAATATAGAGTCATTGGCACGTGAAGGTATGACCATGATCATCGTTACACATGAGATGGCGTTCGCTCAGCGCATTTCTGACAGAGTAGTCTTCATGGAGGATGGGGCCATCGTGCATGCCGGCACGCCACCCGAGATATTTGAACATAGTGACGAACCACGCGTTAACCGCTTCCTTAGTGATTTCAACGCTGTTTAATCATTTTTAACCAATCTGGTGACCGTACAGGAAGGAAGCATCAGTATGGAAGCATGTGGCGAGAGCTCTCTATCAGATCTGATTGCGCTCAAGTTGAGGAACGCCATAATAACTGGCGAAATCACCCCCGGCACCGCGCTGGTCGAATCCAGGCTATGCAAGCAATATCAGGCCTCGCGCAACACCATCCGTGAGGCTCTTCGGCAACTTCGTTATGAAGGTCTTATCCAATATGTCCTGAACAAGGGTGCGCAGGTAAAGGTTCTAACCCTACCGGATATCCACGACATATACAGAGTCCGGCATACACTTGAATTGGCCGCTATCCAGCACAGCGCTTTTTCGAGGAAACGACATTTATTCGCTATCGATAAAATACTGAGTGAAGGGGAAGAAGCTGCACACAACAACCGTTGGAATGCAGTAGGAACCAGTAGCTTGTTCTTTCATCATGCCATCGTCGGATTATTGGAAAGCGAGAGACTAAATGCCTATTTCAACACTATTCTCGCGCAACTTCGGTTGATTTTTTCCATGTCCGATAATGAAAAGCAGTTTCAAGGGGGCTGGCTGGAGAAAGATCGTCAAATCTATATTCGGCTAGAGGCTGGCCAGCAGGCGGAAGCCGCTGATTTAATGAGGCTCTATCTGTACGAATCGGAAGCTTACGTAAGCGATATCGTGCTTGCTCATGCCCAGCGATAGCCTTTTACACGCTTTATATTGCATTATTGTCATAAACTAGGAGCTTCACCATGGCCAGCAAAGTCCCCGCTGCCTACCAGGCTACCCGTGGATCGATTCTGGAGATCGACAAGGTTTTTTACGACAGCTTGACGGAATCCAACGGCCGGCGCCGATTAGTGGCGACGCATACCGTGCCGATAAGAGACGGCCTGGCGTGGCCCGTGCCAGCAGGCCATGTATTTCGAATCAAGATCACAGAGGGATCCCAAGTTGGTGATTTCAATATGTGGAGCCTGCACAATCCGAGGGAGCGAATGTGGGCTTCACGTACTCGCCAACTACAACGGGCTCATGTAAGCACCTACGACAGGCTGTGGTCTACCCTACCCTACCTTCGCCCCATGGCGACAATTATCGACGACACCCTAGCCGAGTATGGAGTCGATACTGAAGGTGGGCGGGTACACGACCTGCTAGGCACTCGCTGCGATCCATATGTCAACCGCCTGCTCACAGGTGAGGACTTCGACTTCCACTGTCACTCCAATCTAGTCCGAGCGGTTGAGCCGTGGGGGTTGACTGAGTACGATGTGCACGATGTGCTGAATATCTTCCAATGCACAGGACTCAACGATGACGACCAATATTTCATGAAAGCCTGTCCAGCGCGTCAGGGCGACTATCTTGAATTCTTTGCCGAGATAGATTTGCTGTGTGCACTCTCCTGTTGCCCTGGGGGAGACCTCTCGGTGGATTTATGGGGACCTGAGGCGCATGACCCCCTGGAGACCTGTCATCCGCTAGGCATCGAAGTTTATGAGCTGGAGGATGAGTGCTTGGTCGGCTGGCAGCCTCCGAGCCCTGCTCCATACCAAGGGCGCCATGGACGCCGCGTTGATAAAATTGATTGGGCAGACATGAAGCAAAAACGAAAGGAGGCGGGTTCGAACGGAGTGTGACAGCCCGTCATTCAATGACTAACCGTATCTCTTAGAAAGCGGCGTTTTTTCGGGGCGGCGAGGACAGCACTGCTGCCAACTGCCGCCCTATATTTGAATACCCATCGGTAATGAACTGCACCCCGAAGGTTGGATTGGGGGTCCAACTATTGGGGGGTAAGATCATTCCTCTACTGCAGACACGCCCCGCAGCTAAGCTATACTTAATTGTCGGGTCCCGTGTGATTGACCATCCGCTTGGTAAATAACTCAGGCCGCTTGGCCTGCCATTCCTTCATCGCTGCGATCGGTGACTGATGGTGAAGCGCCTTCTGCGGGATATGGTGATTGTACAGCCAAGCGTAGCGTTTGAGGGTCTGTTCCAGATCTTCGCCTGAGGTATAGTGCCGGGTCGCCAGCACATCGCTGATGCGGCCGTTGAACCGTTCGACCATACCTTTCGTCTGGGGCCGTCCAGGCTTGATCAAGCGATGCTCAATGCCATGGGCCTGGCATTCCTGGTCGAAGGGGTGACGGCCGCTGGGCGTCCGCTCACCCGCCCGTGTGAAGCGATCGGTGAACGACTTGCCGTTGTCGGTGAGCACCGTCTGGATCTTGAAGGGTGCCTTCTCCTCCACCCGCTTCATGAACACCCTGGCATCGTTGGCAGACTGGCTGCGCCTGACCTCCAGATAGACCCAGCGCGTGGCACGGTCGATGGCGACGTACAGGTAGTGCTTCTACTCCTCGTCGGGCATCTGGGGCAGGTGCTTGATATCAATGTGTACATAGCCGGGTTCATAGTCCTTGAAGGGCTTGTGCCGGGGCTTGCCGTCATCTCCGACGTCCTGCCGAGCCAGTTCTGCCAGTGTCGGCACCTCACGCCGTTTGAGCATGCGATGCAGGCCCGAGCGAGACAACCGAGGGTGCAGGAACTCGCGCGCCACGACGAGCAGATCATCCAAGCCGAGTCGAAGGAATTCGCGTGCGGCAATGAGTACCTCCTCCTGCTCGGAAGTGAGCGTGGCCAGCAGGTTATGACGCGTGTGCGGTCGGTCATGGACATCGTCACGGTAGCGCCAACGTCGGATGGTGGCGGTGGATACGCCAAACTGGCGGGCCAACTCGCTATCCGTGATGCTGGAATGCTCTGCTTGGATATCGGCACGGATCTTCGGTGTCGTGGTCGCCTGCTTATGCAGCTTGATGTCCATGAACCTGCTCCCGGATGAATTACTGTAGAAGGCCTCTGGCTGCTAGCAGAGGATAACTTCTATAGGCGATTCGATCATCCGGGACCCTACACATAGGGAAGAGATCGAGGAGTATTCCCCTCTCTTGGCCGCCTAGTAGACAAAGGGCTTTCCCCAAGCATGTTGGATCACAACCAACTGGACACGTTGCTATGTCTCGCTCGAGTCTGCCCTTTCGGAGCATGGGGCCATCTCGCAAATACCGGTCGATCGCCTTACCGTTATGACCACAGGCCGTAAAGGGACGTATCGCACCCTTATGGAACTATAGAGTTTACTTATTACGGGACATTGGGCAACCTTTCAAGATGGCAACCCCTGAATCCGCCTGGGCCGTTCTTAAACGTGTAGGGCGAAATACCCATATGGTGAACGTTGAGGAGTTGTATGGCAAAGATTGAGCCTGGAGATTTTGCCCAGGTGTTGTACTTGGCAACACGGCAGGTCGGGGGTAAGGGGGCGCGCTTGGGCATCTGCTTTGCGGCGATGAAGTTCAGGTACTCAAGGCCGTTCTCGATGGAGGCCGCCCTGGATAGGGCGGCGACTGGCGTGAAAAAATTCTGAGTGGGTGCAGCTAGTCATTGTTGTCGGCTCAGACCTATGCCTTCGGGTCTTCTAGATAGCAAAGCTCTTGCCCGATGAAAATCACTGGATAAGGAATACCGTCATTCTCACGAATTGTGTCGCGAAAGTGCGCGAAGACATGGCCCGGTGGATAGCTGTCAATCAGTGCGTTCAGTCACTGTTCTAACGCCTCACGATCCTCAGCCCATGGGACTCCTGAATCAGGATAGATCCCCTTATCATTTAACGCTGGCTCAACCAAATCATCAAAAATCTGCAGAATTTGTGCTTTCTCAGTGGCCTTTTTAGCCATAATCACAACCTCCCGATAACATTAATCTTCCCAGGAGCAGACTAGGCGCTACGCTGGCAGCTCGTGCTGGATGGCATTAGGTTCCGCCCCCTCACGAGCGCCTCCGCGTTGTTCACCTCGAAACATCTCGATCATGGATTATACTGAATGATAGCTTGGTAGTCATAGCGACTTACCGACAAAAAATTCTTCATGCTGAGCTTGATCTTTTCCGGCCTACGGCATGAAATTCTGACCCTATGCCCATTCGGAACACAGCGTGTTCCGAATTGAGAAGCCCAGTTAATGAACCATATTCGGGCTAGTTCACGTGCAACATGCATAGCCGCGCCGACGATTCGGCAGCCAAATGAGGGGCTTCAGATGTCGCCCTGCTTGCAGAATAGGACTGGCGGAACGAGCCTGCTTCTATCCTTATAGGCCTTCGACAAATAACCATATCAATTCGAGAGACACTGTCTCTCGAATTGGTCGCAGGCCAAATCGACTTGTGGTGAACAGGCTAAAGTATCGATATCACGCCCGCACCTAGCTTTAAACACTGCAAACACCTGGAGCTGTCGCGTTTCGCTGGCGATCAGTAACTATCACCGCATGCCGCAGTCATGAACCCGCTCCTGCTATGTGGAGCGAGGGTTATCAAGCCTGTACGGGCAACTATTTGGCCAAACCGTTATGCCCCTTCGCATAAGCTACCGAATTGAAGATAAAGAAAAGCACTTTACAAGCAGAAGAAGGGCTGATAGCTTTTGGGTGTCGAGTCAAATTACTCGGCCGGGCGTGAGAACCCGAATTTCCAAGGCGCACCAGCGCCTACACAGTGAAGGCGCTTTTTTGTGGCCTTCACAAGTGTATATGGTGGCTGGTTGCGGGCAGGCTTCGGCCTGGCCGGTTCCCTTGGATGCCGGTTTCTCACCCCGTAGCCAGTCACCTCCAGTTGCGTGAGAACAATTGTTGGTGACTCCAAAAATCCAAGGAGCGTCACCAATGGCTACCCGCATACATCTCCCCCTCCGCAGCCGACGTGCGCGTGCTGCCGCCCACCGGGCGATGGCTTACGCCGCCTTCGCCTCCAATAGCAGCGAGCGTGTTCGCTACCATCGCTATCACGTCCACATGCGCAAGGCCGAGGCCCTGTCTCGCGCCGCCGATCTCGACGGGAGCGACGCCCCGTGGGAGGGGAACGCATGAACCTGCTCGCCGATACACAGACAACCCACGATGCGCTGCCGGAATCCGCCCGGATCTCTATCAACTCGGTCGAGCCCATAAAACGCATGGTGGCCGAGGCACTGGACCATCAGTTGTTGATCTTTGCCCAGACCCAGCAGGAATTCACGGTCAGCGATGTCCGGGATGCCCTGATTAACCTACCCGAGCTCGAGGGCCTGGATCCGGCCGTACTGCGTTACCGTGTCAGAGATCGACTCCGAACTCTGGAGCGACACGGGCTGGCCTACCGTGTAGGCGTACATGGCAAAAACCGGCCACTGTATCGCTTGCATCTTGAGGCCTCTCCTTCACCTGATGTCACCGAGCCCTCACCCAACCCTAATCTAGCCTCACCTCCATCCAACTCACTGGCGGATTACCTGAAGGAAGAACGCAAGCGGCTACGTACCGACATGCAGGTCATACTGGCCGAAGCAGATCATTACGACACTCTTCTCCAACGCTTTCCCGACGAGCGCGACCGTATCGCTCCGCTAATCACGCAGGCGCTCTCCCGCGGTGGTGAGCTTAAAGGCATGCTGGATGCCAATATCCGGCTGCGCAACGCACTGCTGGATGAGGAGCGTCGCGCATGAACTCAACGAGCTCCGAAGCTATCTCAAGGCAGCACCCGCTGCCCCTACGTCCCTGGCAGGCCGCTTGTCTTCAGCAAGCCCTGCAATCGCTGACGCCCCAAACGCCACATTTCCTGTGTCAGGCCACTCCGGGCGCGGGAAAGATGATGCTGGCTGCCGTACTTGCCGATGAACTCATGTCGAGAGGCGATATCGACTTCGTTCTCTATTTGGGTCCTACGCGAGCCGTCGTGGCACGGGCGGTCGAGACACTCTGTGAGGTCACCGGTCTGCCCATGCATGGCCGCCTGGGAGCTGCCGGCGGGGCCTACACGTATCATGCTCTGAATCATCGTTTGCAGGAGCTCAAGGCGCTGTGTCAGCAAGCTCGGGTCATGCTGATATGGGACGAAAGTCACCACGCCGCGGGTCGTGGCGAGGACGAACAGGACACCAGTAATCGCTGGGGGTTGGCCCTGTTGGCACTGGAACGTCATGTCCAGTACACCCTAGCGCTGTCAGGGACACCCTGGCGTACCGATGGCAGCTGCCTGCCGCTGCTTCGCTACGTAGAAAGTACCCAGGGAAAGCCACAGGCGCACCCTCTCCCAGCGGATGGTGAGTCAAGCGACGAGGCAGACCTGACCCACGCGCTCGTGCCGGATTTTGTCTACTCGCTGACAGAAGCCATTCGGGATCAGGTCTGTCGCTTGCCGCGCCTACAGTTGATCGACAATCCGGCGATCCAACTGACGGCCTACCATCCTCGCAGCGGGCGTCAGGAAACGCATCATTACAGCAGCATCCCTCACCTTCTGCGACACCCGACGATGCAGTACAGTCAGCTACTTCGACACAGCGAACCGATGACGCATCTGCTTGAGCGCAGCTGTCAGCAACTGAGGGCATTGCGTCAGCAGGACCCCGATGCAGCCGGGCTGGTCGTGGCATCTGACATCGCTCATGCCGAAGAGATTGCCGAATACCTGGAGGATCGTGGCGAGACCGTCTGCCTGGTCACCAGCCGCTCACCCGGCGCTCATGAGCGTCTCAGTCACTTTCGCGATACAAAGACACCCTGGTTGGTTGCGGTCGGAATGGTCAGCGAGGGAGTAGATATCCCTCGCCTGCGAGTGTGCTGTTATCTCAGCCATATCCGCACGGAACAGCGCTTTCGTCAGGTTTTGGGACGCATTATCCGCCGTGAGGGAATTGAGGACGCAGAATGCTACCTGTTTGCCCTCAATGAACCCTCGTTGCGTCATTTTGCCCGCCGCATCACGGATGACCTTCCCGATGATCTGGCTCATGTACAACTAGCGAGTCCCTCCTCATCCAAGCCTGCTGCAGATATCCCAGGCAACGCTGGGGACCCCGCGTCCGGAAATGGAGGGGCCAGTGACCTGGACGCTCAGTCGGCTCAGGACCCTGGACTTAATCCCGCTCGGATCCCATCGCCACATCTTAGCCTGAATGCGCTACCAACGTTGGGGTTACAGGTCGCCCCCGACGTCGAATTCTCCAACCAGTTCATTACTCGCTTGATTGCACTCCAGCTTTCTCATTCTTGAACGTCCTGATTTCGGCCTGGATGGAGCGCCGTCTCGGCCATGTTGGCGAGCAAGCAGGCTAGCACCGGGATGACCCCTGGACACATCGCGCAGCAAATTCTAGAGTTAACTGTATATTTATCAGGGTATAAACAATGAAAAAGAACATGTTTGTCGGCCCTCGTAACGTCCAACTGGTGGCTGAACCCTTTGATCAACGCCATGGTCTGCCCACTCTCCACGAGGGAATGACACGGGAGGCGAGACGCCTGCTAGCGGAGAGTGTCTCCCCCAATACCGTACGCGCCATGCGGGCGGATCTGAGGGTTTACCGTAACGCCGGTGGCAGGCTACCGGCCACAGATACGGAAATTGCGAACTACCTGTCGCAACAGAACGCACTGGGCAAGAAACCCGCCACCCTGGACCGCTATGCCAACTCTCTGCACATGTGGCACCGCTACATGAACTTCCCCTCCCCGGTGCAGAGCATGGCCGTACGCAGCGTGCTTCGCGGAATCAAGCGCACCCGCGACATGCGTCAGGATTCGGCCCCGGCATTGCGACTGAAGGAGTTGCATTTACTGCTGGATAGCCTGGATCAAGATACCCTGCATGGGCTGCGAGATGCAGCGATGTTCGCTCTCTCGTTCTATGGTGCGTTCCGGCGTAGCGAAGTCGTGGCGATCGGAGTGGAGGATGTCGACTGGCGTCCAGAGGGCATCGTTATCATGTTACGTCATAGCAAGACGAACAAATCCGGCCGTATCGAGACCAAGAGCCTGATGCGCGCGCCAACCGGTGCCCCTTACTGTTCGGTGTCGCTCTTGGAGCGATGGCTAGCGGCATCAGGCATTACCAAGGGGGCATGCTTTCGTGGCATCAGCTCAAGGGGACGGCTCGGGGCGGGACGAATGTCAGCTCAGACACTGTACGTCAGAATGCGTAAAGCCTTGGTATCGGCGGGATTGCACTCGCAGGGGTATACTCCACATAGTTTTCGGGCAGGATTTATCACCGAGGCCCATCTGAGAGGCAAAACGGATACTCAGATCAAGCGCCTTAGTGGCCACCGAGACCAAAAATCATTCGAGCGGTACATTCGTATCGCTGACGAGTTCGAGAACAACCCCGGAGACTTCTTTTCTTTGAACCCTGTTTCCCTAGAATAACCGCAGCACTTTGGACCGCACGGTAGAGGCAGGAGGGCTTGTGCCGGTACCCTGAGGGAAGGCGAGAGACCTTCCTTCAAAACACGCGGATACTGGGAAGACTACCCGGTAACTGGCTTTCACGTGACCGTTGACGATGTGGCCGGTTAATTGGGGTCTGATAACGAGGTGCCGACCCCATCATGTCAAAATTAAGGCTCATCTACCTCTGCCCCAAGAAGCGCCTTGATGCCCAGTTGCTCGACAACATCGACGACGAACCGCGCCAGGTGCTCATCGGGCAACCAGTTATCTACTGAAGGAGGCAGCACGTAATTGGTCTGGCGGTCCACAGGGATGAAGCGGTTCATGGCGAACTTCTCAGCTCGGCGATAACGGTGGTCAGTATCTCACGGGGCGACGGAAAGTCCGATAGACTGCCATGTGGCGATGACTTCGGCACGATTCGCTCCAGACGCGCCAGGAGCACGCTCAGTTTGGCGCCCTCCTCGGCCAGCTACAGCGGGCGTGCGGAAGGTTGGCGGCTGTCAGTCCAGGAAGGCGCCGATGCCTTCTTCATCGATCGCCTCATGTACTGCATCCAGGGCAGCCTGGTCGGTGGCGAAGCGGACTTCCCATACATGGGAGAAGTCTGTGCTTGTGCAGCGTCAGGCGTCTCAGGCCGAGCTGGAAGCACTCGCTACCCCGGCGACGCCGCCCGCCACCAAGCAAAAGCCCAAACGCCTGCCCTTGCCCGACGACTTGCCAGGGTAGCCCATGCAGAGCTCAAAGTGGCTCAGGAGCTTAACAGCTCTCGCCGATGGCGGCGGATAGCCTCAAGGGCCTCTTTGCGGCGTCGCTTATAGGCAACCATGATATCCCTGTCATTGGGATCACGCTTGCGAGTATCCGATGCAGTAAAGATCTCAATCGTAATCTTTGGGCGATCAACCTTCAGGGCGCCATGAGCGGTATGATGCCGCACTGTCGGGGTTTCTTCGCCCTTCCGCTTACCCGTTACTCTCGGTTCGCTAGGCTTCGTCTTCATTGCTTCCTCCCCAAGGGGAATCACTGACCTCAGCGTACATCGTACGCTTCCCTCATAGTAGTCCAGCAGCAGGCGGATCCAGTAGTGAACCGTCCCGGCGTTCTCCGAGATCCGTTGGTTTGAATCAGGCCGCCTTCTTGGCCTGAACAAGCGCTATGCGTGGTACACGAAAAGTTGCGCCACGCTCCCACCCTTGGTGTGCCCGAAGGAGCGAATGCCGCAAATGTCGCGGGCGCTCCAGGGGACTGCGAGCAGGCCTCGGGCCGCTGAGCCACGCCGGCCGTGATGAAGCGTGCACTACACGACGCACTGGTGCGGCCTGGCGAAGACGTGGCGACGACTGCTGTTTCACGGCCTTTTACTCCCACAATGATAAATTATCAGAGAAGCGATAAAAGGTGATAAAGCAGCGATCTGCTGTCTCTTGTAAAATGCAAACCACTGATATTACGTACGTTCTTAGGGACTAGGGTCTCTTAAGTGACGCGCCCAACGCCCTGTTCCTTACCGCCCCACCATGACCTGGCAACACCCTTTTCCGGCGTATTGATTGGCTACCCATGCTGGAGGACCAAGGCGACGAGCTTGTTGATATCGACCTCTGGTCGTAACAGCAGCGTGCTCCTGCCCCCGCTGATCCAGCAAGCGATCCAAGAAGATGGCCCTACATCGATCAGCGACCGAAAAAATCGCTACCCGAATGGGCATCAGCAGGTTGGGCTCGGGCAATGGTTTTAGGTTGAGCCAATCCCTCAGTAGATGGGGCGGCCTCTCCTCACACTGACGTCCCTGGGCCAGTGCCACCTCCTTGGCCGGAGCGCTTCATTTATGACGCGAGGGCCAACAGGGCTCGACCATGCAGAGCGAGACGGGCATTCTTATAGGTGTACATCCGGGCCAACTGGAAGTTGGTTTGGTTCGCACCAGTTTTCCGGTTAGGCTCCGGATGAAATACCTACTGAGAGATCACACCTAGGCAGCAGAGTGCTAGGCTGGCGAAGAGCGAATCTTGGCGGCGCGAGATCACTTAGGGCATGGAGCGAGCCACACCACCACTTTCCAACCTCAAACTAAGGAAGCATATGCCGCAGAATACTTTGTACTTGGCTGAGCCGATGTTTTCGGAAAAGCTCCAGCGTTTCGAGTCCGATACTGTTTTTCCGCCTATCAAGAAAATTGGCATTACCTCTGGTATGCCTCAGCGCCGGGAAAAGGAGCTGCTCGGCACCATGAGTCCTGTCAAGGTCAAAATCGTCAAGGCATGGACCCATCTGGCAGCCCGAGAAGTGGAAAGCATGCTTCATAACATTCTTGATAATACGCGCTTGGACGGGGAGTATTTCTGGGACGGCAACGAGAACCTAGTCGACGCGGTAACTAGCTTCATCGAGAAATACCACCCGGAAGCCACTGAAATTACCGTACAGGAAGATGCCGACGTTCAGGCTGCAACACAAGCAGTAAATGCAAATAGTGAAAAACGCATTTATAGCGAGGTACTTCCTAGGCTGGAAGAATTAGGTATAACCGAATATCACGTAACCAAGGGGGAAAGAGGGGTCCGATTTTCAGTCAAGGATTACCGTCTGCACATTGGCGCGAGAACTGGGGGACGTTACACCCTCACCATCTGGTCAAATAACCGTACCAGTGAGGAGGCTCTGGAAGACTTCCGTTACTCTCAGGAGATTTCTTCAACAGGTAGTGAGGATAGCCCACGCCGCGCGCGAATTCCCGTGAGTTCACTGGATACAATTATCGAATCCCTCAAGAATTGCTTGAGTCCATCCCACATTGACTGAGTCCTTGGTTATAGGGTCCCGAATGATACAAGACAATTATCTGTACTTTCTCTGCCAGCTGCGAAGGAGTCAGGCAGTTAGATGATGAAGCATGCCGAGATCACACAACGGTCAGTGCGTTCATCTATTCCGCCGCCCCCATAATCCGAGGCAGCGAGACTCCAACGGCCTGTTGCGACAGATTTAGCCGAAGGGCATTGACCTTTCCGTATATAGCCAGGAAGAGATCGGCGCCATTGCTGATTCTTTTTTATACGGCCATGCAAGATACTAGATTGACGAAAATCTTGGGTCCATGGTGAGGTGCTCTGTACTGCCCGCTCGGAGCGATGCTGGCAAGACGGCTGAAATGTGCATGGGAACCTCTCTGTCAGGACAGAAGGATAACGGGAGCGACCCACCAGCCTACTACATCAGTGATGCTGTGTTCACGGACAGTCCTGCACGCTCCCACCCTTGGTGCGCTCAAGGGAGCAAATGCCGCATAGGCAGCGAGCTCCAAGGGTCTGCCAGCAGGCCTCGGGCCGCTGAGCCACGCCGGTCATGATGAAACCCGTACTACACGATGCACTGGTGCGGCCTGGCGAAGACGTGGCGACGACTGCTGTTTCACGGCCTTTTACTCCCACAATGATAAATTATCAGAGAAGCGATAAAAGGTGATAAAGCAGCGGTCTGTTGTCCCCCGGAACCTGTAAGCCGCTAATATTACGGACTTTCAGAGGGAGTTGGTTCTCTTCAGTGACGCGCCCAACGCCCTGTTCCTTACCGCCCCACCATGACCTGGCAACACCCCTTTCCGGCGCATTGATCGGCTACCCATGCCGGAGGACCAAGGCGACGTGCTTGTTGATATCGACCTCAGGTCGGCTCAGCAGCGTGATCCTGCCCCGCTGATCCAGCAAGCGATCCAAGAACCGATGCCCCTACAACCGATCAACGGCCAAAAAAATCGCAACCCGAATGGGCATCAGCAGGTTGGGCTCGGGCAATGGTTTCAGGTTGAGCCAATCCCTCAGTCGATGGGGCGGCCCCTCGACCTGCGACGCTACGTTTGCTCATCGAAGCCGCAGTAGGCCAGATGCACAGCGGTTCAGCTTTTCTCTTGCCCAGGCTGCAATTCCTAGTACCACCCGGCTCCTGCATGGCGAGGACTGACTGCCGTCACCGGCATATTTCGAGTTCGTCAGTCTCATACCCCTTATAGGGAGGGAAGACAGTAAAACCACTTTTGTAGGAGCGAGCAGGCATGACTATCCAGATTCACCCTCTCCCTGGGCATCCCCTATTGGTTGAGGTACGTGAGGAGACCCGTACCCCTCAGGAATTGCTATGCGACCCTCAACTCAGCAGCAACACGTCATCGACGGGTGTAATGCTGATGCATCCTCCTGTTCTCATGATGCAAGAAGGAGGCGGTGAGAAGGTGTTGAACAAAGACGCCTTAACCGCCCAGCTGGCTTACCGTAAGCGGGACCGGAACGCCCAAGCTCCGGAAAGCCTGCGTGTCTACATTATTGATTCCACGTTACATGACCCAGACTTTACATTGCTATTGTTCCTAATCTTTGGTCGCGTTCAGAGGATGTATTACCGAAAAAAAGAAGGCAAAAAACCTAGTTGGAAATCACTCCTTAAAAGCATACATGAGGACCCTCACCTCAAGTCAACAATTGAGAAGTTTCTTTTTGATGGCGAGGAGCTAGCTCCTCGACACTACCAGATTTTATTAAGCGCCGCCCAAGTTGGCGAGAGCTCGATCAACCATGCGTTAGGAAAAATCCGCGTCACCTATAAAAAAGATTCCAAAAAAACCGGGGATACTTTGCCGGCAAAAGCTCCCTCTAAGACGCCGTCAAAAAAATCAGCGCGACCCTGCAAACCCACAAAAGCCAAAACCACGAAAGAAATGAAATCTGTCGAGTCTGATAAAGCTGACAAAAGTAGAGCAGTTTTTAATATGGCAGCATCTCTCAGCACTATCAATGAGGCCGCACAGCGCGGGGCCGAACAGTTTGCGCTTAATATTGCTCAGGAGGATGTCTGACCATGCACGACGAGCGTCCCTACCCGCATGAAATCGTTCAGGAATGGCAGCAGGCTATTGACCTCTCGAACCTGAACCTGCATGACGCGCAGCGCGTCATGCAGGTTGTTCGCTATGCTCTGCCGCCACTGTGTCTGGAGTCATTGGAAACTGCAACCAGATTCTATAAGTATGACCACGATGATAATGAAGTATCTATAGCAGTGGCAAACTTGGCCTCAGGCGACGAGATTGCCAGAAACCAACCACGTAACTTAGGCACGTTCTATCCGGTTTTCTACGCTATGACGAATCCGCGATTCCTCGGTCGCGATAAGTGCCAAGCTGCGTCCTTGGGTCGTCGACTACTCAGTGACTGGTTTTCAGAACTGAAAAATGGAACCAGAACCTCGCGAAACAACTTCTATAGCCATGTGCTTGCTGTACGACACGTGCTGATGGCGGCAATTAACGCTGACTGGGAAGTCACCGACGAAGAGAGTAATCCAGAGAAATTCTTTCTTGCGACCATCGAAAGCGATGCGCTATTTAAGCAAAGAAATGACATACTAGATTCTTATGAAGTTTTCGTTGAAATTATTAACGGCTCACTCTTCCCCGGGCAGCTGATTCGCAGGTCATCCGGTAAAAGGAACAGTGCCGCTGGCAGCCAGCGGACGAAAACAGATCCTTGGCATGCAGCGCGCGTTGTAAAGCTCGCTACATCCCCTCCTGCGCCACGTCGTGTGATTCAAGGAGCCGATTTGCCCGGCGAACATACAGAAGAATTGACAGCGCTAGGGTTTCGCACGGTTATTTCCGCCACGAAGGGGGAAAACGCAGAGCCAGGCGAGCAAGTGATCATGCAGCGGCAAACTCCTTCAATGCTGACGCCAGACGATGACCGCCGGATTGTGCAGCAATGGGTCGCTAGCTCTGCCACAGCCTCCCTGGCTGCCGTGAGCGACATGGGACGACTACCCCCTGAGCAGGTTCGGGAGGTGATGTCGGCAGCGCTATCTCCGATAGAACGCCTCCTTGCGATCCTTCTGCTCAGCACCGGCATGCCTGTCAAACGGTTGCTCAGTCTGACGGTTGAGCCGCCCATCGGTTCGGAGATGGTGCCGTGCACGGAGCGTCCGTTTTGGCGACCCACAACCGGCGAGCTCTGCTATCGGCTTCTCGATGGCCCGAGCGCGAACGACGATTTCCCCGACCTGCTCTGGGTCAAATTGCGGCTGCCCGCCGTACTGGCAGATATTTTATCGTCCTCCGACTACTCTACTCCCGGCCTTCAACCGTTTCGTGGCGTCCGCACGCGTCTGAATAAACAGCTGCTCAAGCATTTTCGCCGCCAACCGGGCGTGACCCCTACGGCAAACCGGTTGAGCGCCACCAGTTGGCTGTGGCGCCGCCCTCACGCCCGAGATGACGTTGCCGCTAAGACACTCGCCGGCCAATACGACCTATCCCTCGCGGCTCCGGCAGCCTACCGCCAGCTGTCACGTGACGAAATTCAGCAAATCTTTGACGCCACGTTGGCGGATCTGGGCATCATCAGTGAAACACACCGGGACAAATCTGATCGACAGGTCGGCGGCCCGGACGGCACTCGCGCGATAATGGGCTCCTCCGTGGCGCAGCCTCCCGAGGCCTTCCTCCCAATATTCATCGAGATTAAGGAAAAAATGACGGCCCCCAGCGATGAAATGGCTGGCTGGTGGCTCGGCCGACCGTTTCCGCATGAAAGCCTTGCCAGACTGTATCAATATGTTGCCGCCTATCACTTGCTCGCCTGGCAGCTCTCGACCGGCGCCCGGCCAGTGGGACCCAGCAGCCATAACCGAATCAGTGGACAGCTACAGTGGATTCGCGACAAGGCCTCGCCGCGTGGTATCGAGTCGCGCGTGGTGCCGTTGATCGGAGAACTCCAAAGTGCGCTGTTGCACCTGCAGCGCTGGACCGATGTCCTTTGTCGTCGACTGCAGAGTGTGGACGTGACGCTAGTGGATAAGCGCAGCAAACAACGCAGCACTCCCGCCTGGTTGGTGGCTCCGGCACGCGGACGCCGGCTGATCCTGCGTGACATGACCTGGAGCGATTTTCAATCTTTGTCGCTAGAGCATTCCGCCGGCCTGGCCAGCAACGTGGCACGCCATTCGCTGGCTAGCTGGCTGCGAGAGCGCGTTCCGGATGCAGAAGTCGACGCGCTGCTCGGGCACGCGCGCGATGGTCGTAGCCTGTCGGCTCCCCGTGGGGAAGCCGCGACGGGTCAGCAGGCTGCGCTGCGGCGCCTTCTAAAGGAGTGGCTGAATCAGTGCGGCTATCACCCGCTGGCCTGGAGGGACCTGCCATGGAACAGCTGAACGCCGCTCGTCTGCTCGGGCTGTGGCAGGGTGAAAATAATCCGTTGGTACAACCCGCTAGCTTCTCCGACACCCAGTGGATTCTGAATGCCACCTTGGGCGAAATTCCAAAAGCCGAAGTGTCGTTGGACCGCGAGGCAGTCGATGGATTGATCACGTGGCTGTTCGAGTGGCGCCACACCAATGGGCGTGCAATCACCTATCAGCAAGCGCGCAAGCGCATCAACCGTGTGCTGGAGCGTCTGAACCAGCTCCCCGGCATGCAGGCAGTGTTGATGCCTGAGCTGGTGTTGGTTCACCGCCCCACTGCCCTGCCTACCACGGGACGCGCCCTCATCATCAGCGAACAGATGTTACAGCTGGATCGACGTTTGCTGGATTGGAGCCGCCACACCAGGAGTGCTGATGCCTGGCTACTGTTGCTTGCCATCCGCCTGATGACGCGTCTGGGCATGGGCGAGACAGTCATGCTCGGGACGTTGGCGATGCTCTCCCATCAGCACGTAGATAAGCAGTGGCTGTCGATTCCCTCGGCTCCGGGGGAGCGGCTCCCGGCGGGTGCCCATTACCGCGTGCGGTTGCCGGATGATGTCTGGGTACCGCTGCGAGCGCTGCTGACAAGAGAAAAAGATAAAGAGCCTTCTGCCTGGCTGCTAGCATCCAGGCAGAAAGCAGAAACGTTGGCTCATCGGGAACGCGTTCAGCATCTGCGCAAGCGCCTCAAGTGCGCGGCGAAGCATTGCCTGAAGGAGCTGGGGCCCCATCCGGACAGCGACAAGAAACCCAGTTTGGACAGTTGGTCAACGATGGTAAGTGCCTGTCAATTTGTACCGGTGTTTCGCGGCATTCCTCACCTCTGGGCTCGACTGCTGCGGCAGTATCCGCTGCCGACGTCCACCCCGGTACCGCTGTTGACAGACAGCGGGACGGCTCACAGATATTCGCCTGGTGAGCAGTATGGTCGGCTACCTGATCGTCCTACCGGACGGGGTGAGACTCCATCAATGCCGGAGCTGGGTGAACAAACCCGGCCCGCCGGTTCTTTTCAGGTCATCACCGATCATTTGCCCGATGACTGGCCACGTCGAGCAAAAAACCTACTTCAGCAATTCTTGACTGACGTTCGCCAACTGGGGAAAGCCAAGGTCAATGGGGTACGATTCGAGCGGCCGATGCAGCACCTGTTGGAGCAGTATGAGGAGCGAATCATCCAGCTATTCGGCCATGCCGGCAGCTACCCCCAATGGCTGCTGCATTACCTCTACCAGCAGCTACGTATTGAGGGAAACAAGCTCAGCACGGCAGGGACGAAATTGTCTCGACTGACGCCGATCACGATGATGCTGCACGAAGCCGTGCTTGACCTGAGTGACTGGGACGATGAGGTAGTGCTGGAGCTGCAGGAGGCGGCAACCGCCGGATCCGGTTGGTCGGAGAATACCCGAGCGGCGTTTTACAAAACATTCCGTCAGTTTCTGGCGTTTTGTCAGCACTACGGGCAGTTGGAGGAGGTCAGCCTGCCCCGAAGCGGGGCCAAGTCAATCTCTCCCAGTGTCCTGCGCACCCGGATCCTTTCGCCGGACCACATGCAGACGGTTTGGGAATCGCTGACGGGTCGCCTACCCGATGGCGACCCTCGCCAGATGATGGGGTTGGTCGTTGCGTTAGGGTTCTATGGCGGGTTACGCGCCTCGGAAGTCATGTCGTTGACCTTGAACAATGTATTGCTGGGACCGGCCAATGCTCAGGGAAACAGTAGCTGCTGGATCGAAATACCCGGGGGTAAGACCCCTGCGGCCCGGCGCCGCGTGGCACTGCATGTGATGGCGCCGCCATCCGTCATTGAGCAGATGCAAGGCTGGGTCAGAGCACGAACCAGCGAATGTGCCGCATGGCCACTTGCCGAAACAGCCTTGTTCGGGCCTCGCCATTCGCCAGATGCCTATGCGAGGCACTCACTCATCAAACCGGTCATCGAGTGGATGCGCCATGTGCTGGGAGGGGATATTGATTTTCATGGGCTACGCCATGCGGCGGTGTCCTGGACGCTACTACGCCTGCATGCCGCTCAGCAGCCGGCTTTTCGCCAGCAACTGCAACATCGGCATCACTGGATGTTCTGCGATGCTTCGTTGGAAGCGACTTTGACGCACTTCTGCGGTGCCGAGGGGCACGACACCTTGGCGCGAGGTACCCTGCTGCTGCAAGTGGCTAAGTGGATTGGCCACCGAGATTCGAAAACCTTGCTTGAGAACTATGCCCATACACTGGGCATCATCCATAGCGATATCCTGGCGCCAAAGGGTCGTTGATGATTCGGGCAGCGCAGCTGAAGCAGCTTGCGTCGGCTGCGCGCCGCCCTGTGTTCAGGCGTACGATCCTCACCCTATCGACAAGACGAGAACGCGACATGGACTCTTGGCGAGCCTGTCGGATTTCACTTACGGCCTGCTGGGACAGGAGCACGTCTGGATGGCAGTCTCATTGACTACCGACCGTCAGCATGGCGCATCATCCACTTCCCCTCCAGCGCCAGCGCATCGCCTATCGTCTCTGAATGGCGCCGCGCCTTTGTTAGCCCCTCCCCGGAGATCCAGCCACTGCATGTTATAGGCAACAACAGCAAGGAACTTCATCGCTGCATCAGGTCAACTTAGTGCATACGTAACCATAACTAATACCAAAGTATATTTGTTTTATATTCAGATACTTAATCAACAATCACAGCGTGACAAGCCTCCGCTTGGTTGCATACGTATGCACTATTGCCTAGAACAGGGGCGTGACCTTCGAGTCGCGGTGCCCAATACGCACTCCAACGACAAAACCACCAGCCCATGCGCTGGCACAACATCAGGAGTTCTGCATGAAGCGTCCCTCCACTCAGACTTTCACTCTCTCCGCTCTGGCCGGCGCCATCGCCCTGGCCGCCTCCGTCACGGCACATGCCGCGCCGGAGCGCGTCATCAATGTCAGCCTTCCCCTGGGCCCGGAATCCCAGCAAGGCGTCGGCGTACTCAAGTTCGGCGAGGAGCTGGAGCGCCTATCGGACGGCCGCTTGGCCATCGAGCCCCACTACGACAATGCGCTGGGTGCCGAACGCGAAGTGGTCGAGGGCATGGGCTTCGGCCTCATCGATGCCGGCATCTCCTCCACGGGGCCGATGGGTGGCTTCGTCGACGAGTTCCTGCTCTTCGACCTGCCCTACGTCTTCGAGAATCACGAACATGCTTATGCCTTTCTCGACAGCGAGCATGGCGAACAGCTCGCCCAGCTGGCCGAGGAGCAGATGAACGTCAAGTTCCTGGCATGGATGGAGAACGGCTTTCGTCATAACACCAACTCGGTGCGCCCCATCGAGCACCCCAGCGACCTGGAAGGTATCAACCACCGCACCCAGGAAAGCCGCGTCCAGGTCGACACCTGGGAAGCGCTGGGCGCTAACGCCACACCGATGGCCTGGACAGAGGTCTACACCGCCCTTCAACAAGGCGTGATGGACAGTCAGGAGAACCCCCTGCCCACCATCTATGACGTGAATTTCTATGAAGTTCAGGACTACCTGAACATGACCCAGCACGTCTACTCGCCGGCACCACTAATGATGAGCCTGGACCTATACAACTCGTTCAGTGAAGAAGACCAGGCGATCATCATGGAAGCGGCTCAGATTGCCCTTCCCGTTCAGCGCGAAGCCAGCCAGGAGCTCGAGCAGCGTTATCTCGGGCAACTCGAGGAGCTGGGCATGACCGTGACTCACCCTGACCTCGCCCCCTTCCGCGAGGCGGTCAAACCCGTCATCACCGAATGGGCCCCCACCGTCGGTGAAGACCTGGTCGATGCTGCCATCAACTACGAGTACTGAGCCCTCGAAGCCCGCAGGTCGCACGGCCTCCTGCGGGCACTCTCCTGACGCATGAGGCAGCCATGAAGACAACTCTATTGCTGGCCAACAGGGCCATCGATCAGTTCAACCGTCTGATCGGCTTGGTGCTGGCCGGGCTCCTGCTGGTAATGACCGTGCTCATCTTCTGGCAGGTGTTCGCCCGATTCGTGGTGGGCAGTCCGCTGTTCTTTTCCGATGAGATCGCCCGCTTCGCCATGCTCTGGCTGACCTTCCTCGGGGCCGGTTATGCCTATCGCAAGGGGGCCCTGATCTCGGTGGACATCGTGCTGGAGTATGCCGGCAAAACACTGGGCTGCTTGCTGCGGGTCATCATCGTCCTGTGCTCCGCCCTCTTCGCTTTCATCATGGTCAAGTACGGCTACGACCTGATGGATCGTGTCTCCGGCCAGACCGCTCCCAGCACCCGTATTTCCATGATGTGGCCCTACATGGCCATACCCGCGGGCGGCGTGGTCATCCTGATCAACAGCCTCGGGCTACTGCTCGATGAGGCGCTCGGCATCGCACACAAACCCCAGCAGGAGGTGAACTGACCATGGCATTGCTCCTGTTCCTGGTGCTGATCTCGCTGTTCATCATCGGCGTACCCATCGCCTTCTCGCTTGGCCTGGCTTCCGCCGTGACCGTTTGGCATGGCGACCTGATGCCGCTGCTGGTCATCGCCCAGCAGCTCATCGCCTCGGTCAATTCCTTCCCGCTCATGGCAATCCCGTTCTTCATCCTGGCGGGCTACCTGATGCAAGGCGGTGGCATCTCCCAGCGCCTGGTCGACTTCTCCAACACCCTGGTCGGCAGCATGACGGGCGGCCTGGCGATGGTGGCCATCGTCACCTCGCTGTTCTTCGCCGCCATCTCCGGCTCGGGGGCGGCCACCACCGCAGCGATCGGCTCCATCCTGATCCCGGCGATGCTGTCCAAGGGCTACCCCGGCAGCTACGCCGCCGCCAACCAGGCCGCCTCCGGGGCGCTGGGCGTGATCATCCCGCCGAGCATTCCGCTGATCCTCTATGGAATCGCCGCCAACGTCTCCGTGGGCGACATGTTCATCGCCGGGATCCTGCCGGGCATCCTGGTCACCCTGACCCTGCTGCTCTTCGCCTACTTCTTCGCCAAGGCCAACGGCCTGGGGGGTAACGAGAAGAGCTCGCTCAAGGACGTCCTGCGCGCCGGACGCAAGGCCATCCTGGCGATTCTCATGCCGATCATCATTCTCGGGGGCATCTACGGCGGTATCTTCACGCCAACCGAAGCCGCAGTGATCGCAGTGGCCTACTCCTTCATGATCGGCTCCGTCATCTATCGCGAAATCAAGTTGAGCAGCCTGGTCGACATTCTCAAGCAGTCGGCCGTGACCACTGCCGTGGTGCTCAGCATCATCGGTGCCGCGGGGCTCTACGGGCGCATCCTGCAGCGCCTGCGTGTGCCGGACATGATCTCCGATTTCGTCGTCTCGGCCATCGATAGCCCCCTGCTGTTCATCATCCTGGCCAACCTACTGCTGCTGGTGGCCGGCATGTTCATCGAGGCGGCAGCAGCGATCCTGATCTTCGTGCCGATCCTGCTGCCCATCGCGATCGGCTTCGGCTTCGATCCGGTCCATTTCGGCGTGATCATGGTGGTCAACCTGGCCATGGGCATGTTCACGCCGCCGGTCGGGCTCAACCTGTTCGTCGCCTCGCAGATCACCAATATCGGCATCGCCCGTCTCACCCGGGCCGTTTTGCCTTTCGTCGGCATCGTGCTCATCAATCTGATGATCATCAGCCTGCTGCCCTTCCTGTCCACCTGGCTGCCTTCGCTGTAACCGTTTTCAGCTGACGAGCCCTGTTCAGGTGACAAGTTCTTTAGGTGTTAAGCCCTTACTAGGAGAAACCCCATGACCGTCGTTGAAAGCCTGGCGCCACGCCACGGCCTGAGAGTCCTGATCACCGCCGGCGCCAACGGCATCGGCCTGGCCATTGCCAAGGCCTTCCAGGAAGCGGGCGCCCGCGTGCATGTCTGCGATATCGACACCCAGGCCCTGGCCGAACTGCCCGAGGGCATAACCCACACCCAGGCCGATGTCAGCCAGGAAGCGGACGTCGACCGGCTGTTCGAGGATGCTGCCGCCCTGGGCGGGCTCGACGTGGTGGTCAACAACGCCGGCATTGCCGGGCCCACTGCCGGGATCGACGAGATCGATCAGGACGCCTGGACCCGCACCATCGACATCAACCTCAACGGCCAGTACCGGATCGCCCACCGTGCCGCGCCCCTGCTGCGCTCGAGCCAAGGGCTGCTGATCAACCTGGCCTCGGTCGCCGGCCGTCTGGGCTTTGCCTATCGCACGCCCTACGCCGCGAGCAAGTGGGCCGTCGTCGGCTTGACCAAGAGCCTGGCCTGCGAGCTCGGCCCCGAGGGGGTGCGGGTCAATGCCATCCTGCCTGGCATCGTGCGCGGGCCACGCATCGAAAAGGTCATTCAGGATCGTGCCGCTAAGCGCGGGCTCAGCTATGCCGAAATGGAGCAGGAAAACCTCTCCAAGATCTCCATGCGTCGAATGGTCGAGCCTACCGACATCGCGGCCATGGCGCTGTTCCTCTCGGCGCCGGGCGGCACCAACATTTCCGGCCAGGCGCTGAGTGTCTGCGCCAACGTCGAGTCGCTGTAACAGGCAAAAGGAGTCAGCTCATGACAGCTCGGATAGGTATCGTCGGCGCCGGCCTGATCGGTCGCGCCTGGGCCATCGTCTTCGCCCGGGCAGGTATGTCCGTGTGCCTCTACGACGTGGATGCCGGTGCCCTGGACAAGGCCCGCGAGGCCATTCGCCAATCCCTCGACGATCTTCGCCAGGCTGGCCTCATCGATGAAGTGGACGCCCCCTTAGCGCTAATTCAGACGGAGAGCGACCTGGCGCGCGCCATGGCAAGCGCCGAATACATCCAGGAGTGCGGCCCCGAGAACGTCGAAGCCAAGCGGCGCATCTACTCCGACCTGGAGGCAGTGGTGGCCGAGGACACCGTCCTGGCCAGTTCCACCTCGGGTATCGCCGCTTCCCAGTTCACCGACCACCTGCGCCACCCCGAACGCTGCCTGGTCGCGCATCCGGTGAACCCGCCCTACCTGATTCCGCTGGTCGAAGTCGCCCCCGCCCCGGCCACTTCGGAAGCCGCGGTGAGCCGCACCATGCGCCTCATGGAGCAGGCCAACCAGGCCCCCATCCTGGTGCGCAAGGAGATCCAGGGCTTCATCCTCAACCGTCTACAGGGCGCCCTGCTCAACGAAGCGCTGCGTCTGTTCCGCGACGGCTATGTCTCCGCCGAAGACCTCGACAAGACCGTCAAGCACGGGCTGGGGCTGCGCTGGTCGTTCATGGGCCCCTTCGAGACCATCGATCTCAATGCGCCCTCCGGCGTGGTCGACTACGGCCAGCGCTACGGTCCCCTATACCGCGATGTGGATCGCCAGCGCGGTAACGACGACCCGTGGGAGGCCGCGACACTTGGCGCACTGGACGAGGAGCGTCGCGCACAGCTGCCGAGCGATGGTCTCGCCGACCGGCAAGCCTGGCGCGACCGGCGCCTCATGGCGCTGATGGCCCATCAGCGCAGCGTTTCCCCTACCTGACCCCCATAAGTGCAAGGAGCAAGATTCCATGGCGAACAAACGCAAAGTCATCATTACCTGCGCCGTGACCGGCGCCATTCATACCCCCTCCATGTCGCCGCACCTGCCGGTCACGCCGGAGGAGATCGCCGAGGCGGGCATCGCCGCCGCCGAGGCAGGCGCCTCCATCCTTCACCTCCATGCACGAGATCCCGAGAACGGCAAGCCCACCCAGGACCCCGCCGTGTTCGAGCGCTTCCTGCCGCGTATCAAAGGCTCCACCAACGCGGTCATCAACCTCACCACCGGCGGCAGCCCGCACATGACCGTGGAGGAGCGCATGCGCCCGGCCATGGAGTTCAAGCCGGAGCTCGCCTCGATGAACATGGGCTCGATCAACTTCGGCCTGTTCCCCATGCTCAACCGCTATGACAGCTTCGAGCACGAATGGGAGCGCGCCCACCTGGAGAACAGTCGCGACCTGGTGTTCAAGAACACCTTCGCCGACATCGAAACGGCGATGACGCTTGGCGGCAAGAACGGCACGCGCTTCGAGTGCGAGTGCTACGATATCGGCCACCTCTACAGCCTGCGCAATGTCATGGATCGCGGCATCGTCGGCGGCCGCATCTTCGTGCAGAGCGTATTCGGCATCCTCGGCGGCATCGGCCCCCACCCGGAAGACGTGATGCATATGCGCCGCACCGCCAACCGGCTATTTGGCGATGATTACGAATGGTCCGTGCTGGGCGCCGGCAGCAGCCAGATGCGCATCGCCGCCCAGGCAGCCGCCATGGGTGGCCACGTCCGCGTGGGTCTCGAGGATTCGCTGTGGCTCGCCCCAGGCAAGCTGGCCGAAAGCAATGCCAGCCAAGTGCGGAAAGTGCGCGAAATACTCGAAGGGCTCTCCTTCGAGGTCGCCACCCCCGACGAGGCACGTGAAATGTTACAGCTGAAAGGCGCCGACAAGGTCGGCTTCTAAGGAGATTGGCTATGCCGCTTTACCGACTCGAAGGCCATGCGCCCGAGATCGATCCTGCCGCCATGGTAATGGATGAAGCCACCCTGATCGGAAAGGTCCACCTGGAGCGTGAAGTCACCGTTTGGCCGGGAGCCGTGCTGCGCGGCGATAATGAGCCGATTAGCGTGGGCGAAGGCAGCAACCTGCAGGATGGCTGTGTGGTGCATACCGATCCCGGCCATCCCGTGGTCATCGGCCGTCAGGTCACCGTCGGGCACCTGGCCATGCTGCACGGCTGCCGCATCGGCGACGGCGTGCTGGTCGGCATGAACGCAACGCTGCTCAACGATGCGGAAATCGGCGATCACTGCATCATCGGTGCCGGTGCGCTGATCACATCGGGCAAGAAGTTCCCGCCCCGCTCGCTGATCGTCGGCGCTCCGGCCAAGGTGGTCAGGGAACTGACCGACGACGAGGTGCAGTCGGCATTGGAAAACAGCCGTACCTACGTGCAAAAAATCGACACCTACCGCTCCCTGGAGCGCGTCGATCCTGCTTCCTCGTAGCCCCAGCCTTCACCAGGATCTGACAACAAGAGACTCGATGAAACGTAAATCCGTTACCTCACGCGATGTCGCCCGGCTAGCCGGTGTTTCGCAATCCGCCGTCAGCCGCAGCTTCTCCCCCGAGGCCAAGGTCTCGGAGAGCACGCGCCGGAAGGTAATGGAGGCCTCCCGCGAGCTGGGCTATCGCCCCAACACGATCGCCCGCTCGCTCATCACCCGCTCGAGCCGCACCATCGCCGTGGTGACCTACAGCCTGGAGAACCCCTTCTACAGCTTCATGCTGGAGAAGGCCTCACGCTTCTTCCAGGCGCAGGGCTATCACCTGTTGATGTTCTTCGCCCCACCGAGTGGCGACTTCGATGCGGTGCTCGACGACATCATTCGCAGCCAGGTCGAGGGCGTGTTGCTGCTCGCCATCACCATGACGCAGCGCCAGGCCGGTCTGGTGGACGACTTCGGCATACCAGTGGTGATCATCAACCGCACTGTTGACTATGCCGGAATCAGCCAGGTGGGTAGCGACAATTACCAAGGCGGCTACTGGGCCGGTCGCTACCTGGCCTCCCTGGGGCATCAACGCATTGCCTTCCTGGGCGGCCTGCCGGAGTCATCGACGCACCAGCAGCGTGAGGCCGGTTTCCTCGAAGGGCTGCGTTCCAAGGATCAGACCTGCCCGGCAAGCGAGGTCGGCAATTATCGCTATGAGGATGCCTGCCAGGCGACCCGCCGCCTGTTCAGCTCGCCCACGCCCCCGGACGCCCTCTTCGCGGCCAACGACCTGATGGCACTCGCCGCCATGGAGATCCTGCGGCACGAGTTCGCGCTCAAAGTGCCCGGCGAAGTCTCGATCATCGGCTTCGACGACGTGCCCATGGCGGCCTGGCCCAGCCACGCGCTGACCACCGTCAGGCAGCCCGTCGACATGATGATCGAAAAAGCTACCGAGCTGCTGATGAAGCAGGTAGCACAGGAGGATATGCCACCCGAGCACCACATCTTGCCGGTTACTCCCATGCTGCGTGGCAGTACTCGTCCGCCAGTTCGTTAACCTTGCCCAGAAACCAAAAGCCGCCGCGTCGAGTCATCGAGGCGGCGGCTTCTGGTATCTGGCTTTCTTGGGCTTACTTAGCTGGCCAACGGCTATCTGGACCCATAACCCGTCACGATCGTCTTGAGCGTCTTGAAGGCAATGAGAATATCCAGCCACAGGGAAAAGTGCTTGATGTAGTAGAAGTCGTACTGCAGCTTGGTGGTCATGCCATCCACCTCGGCGGCATAGCCCTGCTCCACCTGGGCCCAGCCGGAAATACCCGGCCGTACCACATGGCGATAGCTGAAAAACGGCACGTCGCGCTCATACCAATCGGAGAGTTCCATGGATTCGGGGCGCGGCCCGATGAAGCTCATCTCTCCCTTGATCACGTTGAACAGCTGCGGCAGCTCGTCGAGGCGGTACTTGCGAATGAAGCGCCCCACCCGAGTGATACGAGGGTCATCGTCTCCTGCCGTGAAGCCCAGGCCTTTCTGGTCCATATACATGCTGCGGAACTTGTAGACCCTGAACGGCACGGCGCGAAAGCCCATTCGGCGCTGAATGAACAGTGCTGGGCCTGGGCTGTCCAGGCGAATGGCGATGGCAGTAGCCAGCATGATGGGGGCCAGCAACGGTAGCAGCAACAGCGCCGCGACCAGGTCGATAAAGCGTTTCACTCCTTGATAACTCAGCGAGGGCAACAGACTACCGTATTCGTTCTCGGTGAGATGCTCGATGCGTACCCGCCCCGACATCGATTCCTGAATTTGCCTAACATGGTAAACGGGAATGTGGTGCAACGTGCAGCGCGCCAGGAATCTCTCCCACTCGGGTGAAAGTTCCTCAGCATGGAGATCCGCCACGACACCATCGTAGCGGACGCCCCCCAAATCGGGATGCGTCAGGCTGCGCAGTTCGATATCTGGCGTGGGCTCCAATTCACCGACACGCCCTACCGGTACCACCCCGAGCTTCATGCGCCTGTAGCGGCGCCCCAGGAAGAAGGCCAAATAGAACCAGCCGAGGCTCATCAGGAAACTGACGAACAGAACCTGACGGGTGTACTCCTCGCGAGTAAAGAAGAGAATTGCGACTACCAATAAGTAAGCCACTGCTATAGTAGGGGCAATAAAGGCTGATACACGCGCCCCCGGGAAGCGATGCATGCGGCGTAGCGTCCACAGGATACCTATAAAAGCCAGCACACATGCTATCAATGTGTTACTGCGATAAGGTGGAAGATATTCCCAAAAACCCCAACCCCAGCGATCCCACGCAGGCAGGCCGACTATCAGAAGCGCGCCAACGATAAGCTGAAACGGCCACCCCAATAGCAGCGCTTCATACCAACGAGAGTGTCGGCGCTCGTAGCGTATACGCTCTTTCATTCCTATCTACTTTTCTAGATGGTTTCGGTGCATGCAGTCTAACGAAGATTTCTGCCTATTGCTCAAGAATTAATCCCAAGCTAGCTCAAACGAGCCTTTATAAACTGAGGAACCTTTGAGATATTTTTGCAGGGCAATGCCACCAAAGGGTTAATTCCATTGTTACGCATCGCGGTGATGTCTTCTCGTGACTTCCGAAGAATCTGCCGGACACTGCCATTGCTGGCTCCACCCACCCGCATCTTGACCAGCACTTCGGGGAGGTATGCGACTTTGAATTTCTCGTTCTTAAGATAACGAAGCATGGCATCGTAGTCACCAGCGATGCGGTAGGCCAAATCGAACCCCCCCATCTCTTGATAGAGCTCACGTCTCATAAAGAAAGTTGGGTGCGGCGGCATCCAACCAAATTTCAATTTATCTCGATTAAAAGTACCAGCACTCCAGTGTCGTATCACTCGCTCGGTATTCGCCGCTTCGACGTACTGTAAGTCACCATACACCGCGCCCACACCAGGATCGTTGAAGCATGCCGCTACTCGGCTGAGCACATCGGTATGAGCGTAAAGATCATCGGAATGCAAAAAGCCAATCACTTCACCACGAGCCTGGGCAATGCCCTTATTCAAGGCATCATAGATTCCGAAGTCAGGCTCTGAAACAAGAACATCGCTATCCCCAAGGGTACTACGAGCTATCACAACAGTCGCATCTTTTGAAGCTCCATCAATCACAACATGCTCGACATCAGACCAAGTCTGCTGTTTCAGAGTGACAATGGCCTCTCCAATAGTAGCCTGGCTGTTGAAGCAGGCGGTAATCACAGAAAACGTAAGAGGCTTATCCATCAGCAGCGTCCGTAGCGGTCGTTAAAGCGAACTATATCATCTTCGCCCAGATAGGAACCCGACTGTACCTCAATAAGCTCCAACGGGATCTTGCCAGGATTTTCCAACGCATGTACTTGTCCAAGCGGGATATAAGTCGATTCGTCCTCTTTCACCAGGTAGCTCTTCTCGCCATTGGTAACCTTGGCGGTACCAGAAACCACCACCCAATGTTCGGCGCGGTGGTGGTGCATCTGCACGGAGAGCTTGGCACCAGGCTTTACAGTGATCCGCTTAACCTGATAGCGGTGGCCATTTTCGATGCTGTCATACACACCCCAGGGACGGTAGACCTCGCGATGGTTGTGATGCTCGCTCCGTCCTTCTGACTTGAGACGCTCGACGATGCGCTTGACCTCCTGCACACGACCCTTATGGGCCACCAGCACAGCATCCTTGGTTTCAACTACCACGAGATTCTCGACGCCAATCGTGGCGACCAGGCGATGATCCGCATGGATAAACAGGTCACTGCTATCTTCCATCAGCACATCGCCATGACAAGCGTTACCCTGCTCGTCACGCTTACTGACTTCCCACAGGGCCGACCATGACCCAATATCGCTCCAGCCGGCGTCCAACGGCACCACACTGGCACGCTCCGTCCGCTCCATTACGGCATAGTCGATGGAGTCCTCCGGGCAGGCCTTGAAGGCTTCGGCATCGAGCCGAATGAAGTCGAGATCCTGGTTGGCACCTGCCAAGGCCGCACGGCAGGCCTCGACCATAGCCGGTTGAAAACGCTCCAACTCTTCTAGATAGGACTTGGCTTGGAACAGAAACATGCCACTGTTCCAGTAATAGTCGCCAGTCGCCAGATAGCTCACGGCCGTGTCCCGGTCAGGTTTCTCAACAAAGCGGTGGACTCGATAACCATAATCGCCCTGCGTTTCCCCGCGCTGAATATAGCCGTAGCCAGTCTCAGGGTGGGTGGGTACTACACCAAAGGTCACCAAGTGACCCTGCTTCGCCAATGCTTGGGCCTGAATTACGCTTGAGTGAAAAGCGTGAACATCCTGAATCAGATGATCGGCAGCTAGCACAAGTAGGAGAGCTTCGGGCTCTTCAGCCATTGCCTGTAGCGCCGCCAAGGCAATCGCAGGAGCTGTATTGCGCCCTTCCGGTTCAAGCATGATGCGAGCATCGTGAAAGCCCTGCTGTCGCAATTGCTCGGCGATCAGGAAGCGGTGCTCTTCATTGCCGATCAACAGCGGGGCTGAGTGCTCAAGCGCCGCTAGCCGCTGCAAGGTTTCCTGCAGCATGGTGAGCTTGCCGGTTAGCGGCAGGAACTGTTTGGGGTGGAGCTGGCGTGAAAGAGGCCACAGGCGCGAACCGCTTCCCCCGGCCATGATCACGGGCGTCAGCATTGGGGGAATCTCCTTATTCAAAGGGTTTGGGCTGGTGAGAGTTAAGTGGCGGCAGAGCCGAGACAGCTGGTAAGTAGGCTTGCGTGTAGGGGTGTACGGATGCATCCCGGCCGATATCACTGGGGGTCCACCACCGGTATCGATCGTGTTGCTGGCGCGGCAAAGATTCGAGCTCCAGCGATAGCGCACACTGGTATGCCAGCACTACATAGTGAGTCGACAGATCTTGGGCAAGCACGCTATCTGCGTAAAAATGCTCATAAATGCCCAGAAAACGCATGTCGACCAGTACCTTGGGACAACCGAGTTCCTCGGTAGTAAGACGCCAAGCAGCGGCTGCTAGCGGCTCATTCTTGCGCACTCGCCCGCCCGGCACGAACCAATAACCCTGAGCTGGACGATTCTGCCGTTGGCCAAGCAACCACTCACCTTCAGAATTGGTCACTACAAAGTCCAAAGAGATCAGCGGAGTGTGGGCCACAACCTGGCCAAAGGCATCGTCGCTCAACCAACCTCGAGGCGAAATCTGCTTTTCATCCATCGGTTTTAACCGCGGAAACGGTTCTGGTTTTCAAGGAACCACTGGTAGGCATCCTGAAGGCCCGCCTCTAGCGTAATACCTGCTTGCCATCCCAACGCGTTTAGCCGCGAGACATCCAACAGCTTGCGCGGGGTGCCATCGGGTTTGCTGGCATCAAAGCGCAGCTCGCCTGTATAGCCGGTGACCCGCTTGATGGTCTCCGCCAACTCACGGATGGTGCAATCCACTCCAGTACCAACATTGATATGTGAAAGCATCGGTTCGGTATGTGCCGCATAGGTATCTGCATCCAGTTCCATCACATGCACGCTGGCCGCGGCCATATCATCCACATGCAGGAATTCACGCATCGGCGTCCCGCTTCCCCACACCACGACTTCTGGGTCTTCGTTGACCTTCGCTTCATGGAAACGACGCAACAGCGCAGGAATGACATGGGAGTTTTCAGGGTGAAAGTTGTCGTTGGGGCCATAGAGGTTAGTGGGCATGACACTACGGTAATCGTGGCCGTGCTGCCGATTGTAGCTCTCGCAGAGTTTGATGCCAGCGATCTTGGCTATGGCATAGGGCTCGTTGGTAGGCTCGAGCATTCCAGTCAGCAGAGCATCTTCGCGCATAGGTTGTTCGGCATGCTTGGGGTAGATGCATGACGAACCCAGAAACAGCAGACGGTGCACGCCCGTTTGGTGGGCAGCATGGATGACGTTGGCCTCGATCATAAGGTTCTGATAAAGAAACTCGGCAGGAAAGGTGTTATTGGCATGGATGCCCCCCACCTTGGCCGCAGCCAGATAGACCTGATCGATTGCGTGACGTGCAAAGAAAGCCTGCACCTGTGGCTGAGCGGTCAGATCAAGCTCGTCGCGCGAGGCGGTTAGGATGTTGGAATAGCCCAGCGCCTGCAAGCGGCGCACAATAGCAGAACCCACCATACCACGATGGCCGGCAACGAATATTCTCTGGTGCAGCTTATCTTCCATGCTCAGCCCTCCACGGTGACCGGTATCTCGTATCCATGTTGCTTGAGCAAGGCATGCCGCTTGGCCACCTTGAGGTCTTCGGCCACCATCTCGGCACACATCTCTTCAACGGTGATTTCAGGCACCCAGCCTAATTTAGCCTTAGCCTTGCTGGGATCGCCGAGCAGCGTCTCTACCTCCGCGGGACGAAAATAGCGAGGGTCGACCCGTACGATCACATCACCCACTTGAAGTGCTGGCACCTGCTCGCCTTGGATGTTCTCTACAATGGCGACTTCATCAACACCCTGCCCTTCAAAACGCAGTGTGATGCCCAACTCTTCTGCACTCATGCGAATGAAGTCACGCACCGCGATCTGTTTACCGGTAGCAATCACGAAGTCCTCAGCCTCGTCCTGCTGCAGCATCATCCACTGCATGCGAACGTAGTCCTTGGCATGCCCCCAGTCGCGCAGCGCATCCATGTTACCCATATAGAGGCATGCTTCGAGACCTTGCGCAATGTTAGCTAACCCGCGGGTGATCTTGCGGGTAACAAAGGTTTCACCCCTGCGCGGAGACTCATGGTTAAACAAGATGCCATTGCATGCATACATGCCGTAGGATTCACGATAATTCACTGTGATCCAGTAGGCGTATAGCTTAGCAGCAGCGTAAGGTGAACGAGGATAGAATGGTGTAGTTTCGCGCTGCGGGGTTTCCTGCACTTGGCCGAACAGCTCTGAAGTAGACGCCTGATAAAAGCGAGTCTTCTTCTCCAGACCTAATAGACGAATCGCTTCAAGGATTCGCAGAGTACCCAGGGCATCTACATCAGCGGTGTACTCGGGGGATTCGAAGCTCACCGCGACGTGCGACTGTGCCGCCAGATTGTAAACCTCATCCGGCTGCACCTGCTGAATGATCCGTGTCAGGTTCGAGGAATCCGAAAGATCGCCATAGTGCAGTACGAAATTCTGGTTTTCCACGTGTGGATCTTGGTAGATATGGTCAACCCGTTGGGTATTGAACAGTGAAGCACGGCGCTTGATACCATGGACTTCATAGCCTTTCGCAAGTAACAACTCAGCCAAATATGATCCATCTTGGCCTGTCACACCCGTTATTAAAGCTACCTTATGCTTTTTCATTACTAATCACTCTCATCCTTGCCAAAGAATTACCCATCAGGAAATACATTAAATATCCCAGAGGCCATGTATAGTAAATATTTGTAGTAAGGGAAGCCAAAAGCAAAACACTTAAAAATGTTCTAGCCTCACCTCGCGCAGACAAAACACATATAAAAAACAAACCATACCAAACAACAGAAAAAAATAAGCCACCATATAAGATTTTGGAAAAAAAGCCATTATCTATCGAGAATGGGGATGTGTCGTAATTAAAAACATTAATGTCACGGAAAAATTCATGATACATATTAAACCTTATAAACAAACTTTCTAGATCAAACGCTCTGATTTTACCAAGCCATTCTTCTGACGGTTCAAACAAAAACAAATAGCAGATGAACGAAGCAAGGGTGAAAGAAAATAAAATAATATAAAATGCAGATCTTTTGTCCAAACGAAACTGAAATACCAAGTGAGCAGCGACAACTATTGAAGATATAACATAAGCCGTCTTCGAGCCAGTTAAAAAAATACAAAGCAATGCAATGGCCGCATAATAATATTTGCGGTCATTCAGCGAAGCCAAGAGAAACAAAGAAGCAGCAATACCTGATATGTTTGGATTGACGAAAATCCCAAAGGGACGATAATATTGATTATAGTCAAATTTGGAAAAAAGAGACCACCCAGCACAAAAAAATCAACAAAAACAAAAAAGCAATTAACTACAGAAAAAAAATAAAAAAATCGCCTAAAAATTACCCAATCGTACCGATACCCTACAAATAAAAACAAAGAAGGAAGAAAAACAGTCATAAAGACTTTATATTCACCCATCAAAAGCCGCGGCAATGAAAAAAGAACAATATTCATGATCAAAATAGAAAGCATTATTAATGCTAAGTAGTTAAATTGCCTTAAAGAAAAAATAGAGCCAATGACAATCAAGCAAGCAAAGAGCGAGCGCAATACAACCAACCAAGAAACCTCTCCAGAATAATGTAACTCGGGATAAAAGTAGTATAAAATGGGATGCAAGACAAAAACAACAAGACTTGCAAATATTATAATGTCAAAAAAATTTCTTGCCCCCACTGTTTTACGAATCTGCGGAAAATTTTGCATCATCCACGTATCCCAATATTTCTGCAGAAGGTGAAAAAGGAGTAGAATAAAGTTTAACACTTTTCTTTTCGAATTTTTCCTTTATTAAAGCCAGCATCTCCTGTATACCGACCTCACCAAATCGTAGGCTTGTTTTATGAGGCTTATATTTTTCTTCTCCATGTTGGTTTTCAGTCCTATCACTACATCCTAGGGCAATCGCACTCACCAAGTCCTCTCCATAAAAATGAGCCCCCCCAAAATCTAAACCATGTATAATTATTTCTTCGAAGCCCATATGGTATGCAAAAAATATCAGACCAATAGCACTACTATAAGCTTGAGGCACATAACCGTGATCTTCCATCATTTTATCAACACAATACTCCAAACTTTCATTACTTAGAATTCTGTAGTGCTTATCCTTAATAAAGAGACTTTTTTTAGAATAAAGACTTGATATAAGCTTAACATTGTTTTTTATCTCGGATAGGTTTTTAAAAACAACTATGGAATTTTCGAAAACCGAGTGCCGCCTAAGCCCATAATAAATAAGAGCAGTGTTATCTGAGAATACATGATTTTTATATGATGCATTCTCTACAAAGTGCAGGTCAGGAGAATTAAACTTTAAGTATGAAAAATTAAAACCAATAACGAACTCCTTTTCAGTATTTATAGTGCAAAACGAATGATTGAGACTCCAGCCCGACCCTAGAATATGACATCGGCGTGGAAGCCGGTCATTTCTAAGCGAAGAAATATTGAATTCATGCATCCCAGAAAAACGCAGATAGCAACATCTTAAATATTGTATTAGCGATTCAAAAAGCAACACAGAAATAATAAAACAGCGCTGATAAAAAAAAGGAAGTTTAAACAGTAGTTCTTTAATGGAAAGCTTAATGGGCATCAAAATCTTCTCTTTTAACAGGCTCGTACTTATTGATTTTCTTCAACACCTTTACACCTATTATGTTTTTAAACTCCTTTGGTGACATACCAAACCCCGGCCTAACACTACGGATAGAATCAGCCGTTATTACTTCCCCCACATCCAGATTCTTGACGTAATACAGTGAGCGACGAAACTGGATATTGCTTTGCTCGCTTGACTTTCTTCCATAATCAATCTGGCCCACCGCTTGCCAGGCGGTATTTGCATCGCGACAGAGCGCGGCAAGTTCTGTCGGCTCTAGAGAGAAACTATCATCAGGTCCGCCACCATTACGATTTAGTGTAAAGTGCTTTTCGATCAGACTAGCGCCTAATGCCACACTTGAAATAGCCGTTGTATTGTCGATGGTGTGGTCGGAAAGCCCAGTCACCAACCCGAAGCGCTCAATCATATCGGGGATGGTACGCAAATTATAGTCTTCTGGTGGTGCCGGGTAGCCGCTGACACAGTGCAAGATGGCTAGCTGCTTACAGCCGGCTCCTCGGGCAGCGTCAATAGCTTCCTGTATCTCCTCGGCGTCGGCCATACCAGTAGAGATGATCATCGGCTTACCGGTCTGGGCAACGTACTCAATTAATGGAAGATCGACCGCCTCGAATGAAGCAATCTTATAGGCTGGGGCGCCAAGCTCTTCCAGCAGATCCACAGCGGTAGTATCAAACGGGGAGCTGAAGACCGTAATGCCGAGCTTGCGGGCATGCTCGAAAAGTGGTTTGTGCCATTCCCAAGGTGTGTGTGCCCATTGATAAAGCTCATAAAGCGTACGCCCTTTCCACAACCCTTCTGTGATCTGGAAGTCTGGCAGGTCACTATTCAGGGTGATGGTATCTGGCCGGTACGTCTGCAGCTTGATGGCATCGGCGCCAGCTCGCTTGGCTTCCTCAATTATCTTGAATGCTGTATCGATACTGCCATTATGGTTGGCCGATAACTCGGCAATGATATATGGAGGCTGTTCGGAACCGATCACTCGGCCGTCAATATTAATCGTCGTCATGTTCTGTCACCTTCTTGAGTACGATGGTATATGTGTGGCCGTGCAAGCGAAAGAACGCCGGATATCGCTGCGAGTCCATGACCCGGATCGTTGGGAACAGGTCACGTAGAGGTCGAGATGGGTCGACCTCGCTATCTGCTGGCGTGCGCTTGCGATAATACGTCGGTGTAATGTGTAAGGGTTGGGGCGCAGGCTCGCCTCCCGCCGAGATCATCGTCAACGCCTCGTCCATCAGCTCCAGTTCCGTGTCGAACAGCAAACCGTGAATCTCGTCATGCAGTGCGTGAGCCGGCACTGGGAAAGTCCGCTTGGCCCAGATGGCCCCCGTGTCTACGCCATCTTCGGCATCAAGCAGGCTCACCGTGATGGCCTCGGCCCCCTCGAGCAGGGCCCAGATGTGTGGGCTCCAGCCACGGCCATGCGGCAGGTCGCTGGCATGCAGTACCAGAGTGTGCCGATAGCGTGCCCGGGTGGCGGCATCAATGATCTGGCTGCAAGAGACGAGGAATAATACATCCCCGCCGGGGAGTTCGCCTTTATCTCGGCAAAAGGTAACATCATGATCCTGCTGATGCTGCGCCTGCCAACGGGCCAACCAGGCGTTGACGGGATGCTCAGGATTTGTGCAAAGAAGCGTGATCTGCATAGGTCAGTCATCATTCAGCAAATGTTGGACGAGCGTGCACGCGCCTAGCCCTTCTGTGAGGCCAGCAGCGTGGTTCGTCATGACTTCGAGGCGAGTCGGATCCTTGAGGATCATTTCCATGACCTGCCCTAACTGGTGAGCCCAGGTCGGCATGGCAGTGGTTCCGACACAGATCGCCGCCCGGGCCTCGTCTAGATGGTGAGCAATCGCTACTTGGTTCTCGGCTAAAGCCACCATAACGGTCGGAAGACCCAGACAGCAGCGCTCCCAAGAGGTGCTGCCGGCAGCGCCAATGGCCAGGTCGGCCTCAGCCATACGTCTCGCCATGTCATCGATGTTGACCGCGACTTCAGTGGGCCATGGCATCCATCCAGCTTTGGCTCGGACATTGTCGAGCCAAGGCGCGGTTGCGCCCATCACAACGGTGGTCTGAACATTATCAGGCAAGGAACACTGGCTTAACACCTCAAGCACTCGGCCGGTGATGTTGTCTTGATCAACCCCACCCAAAGTGATCAGCAAGTGCCGGATCTGTGGAGTGTGTCGACGCTTCAGGCTAGGCTCACGCCAAGCGGCGAACTCAGGGCGTAGCAGCGCATAACGCGGCCCAATCAAGAGTTGGCAGTTCTCGGGAACCAAGCCTTCATAATCGGCTGCACGGCGCCCCAGGTTCTGGTCAAGGAGTATATTCGCGATATGCGGCCTATCTGCAAGGTCATCGATGACCAGTAGACGAGTACCCTGCGGAAGCACAGCTGCTTCCCAGCAGGCGTCCAGCGCATAGTGGTCGACTATCAGCCAGTCCGGGGCTAGGCCCTCGAGGATCGTCCTGCATGCTCTTGCATCGGCTTGCCAGTGTACCCCGAGCCAATCGGCATGCTCCGATAGGCCTCTCGATCCGCTCGGTTGAATCTCATGATCGACCTCCCAGTTGTTCTCTCTATCCGGAGATGACTGGGACGGATCCTCGCGCTGCCCCCTCGGAAGCCGATGAACGACGAAGCCATCGGCCTGAATCATGTCGATCAGATTGCCGGGGTGCTCACGGCAAAGGAAGTGGCACTCGGCCCCTGCATCACGTAGTGCGCGGGCTAAAGTGAGGCAGCGCATGATGTGGCCAGTACCGATCTCGAGCGAGGCATCGGCGCGAATGGCAACGATCTTTCCCCGGCTTGCATCAGGGCGATTGCTCACTGTTTCTCGTTCCCTTGTTCTGCCCGCCAGGCTCTGAACAACCATTCCGCGCGCTGCCAATCCTCAAGAGTATCGATATCCTGCACACGGTGACGCGGTAAGATCACCGGCACGGCACGCTCCGAAAAAATCGGCAAGCCTTCTCGCCAAGCCTCTGCTCGCCCCCAGTAAAACTGGCCGGCATCGTGCCAGGCTTCTTCCAGGTCCTGGGAGCGGGTATGGAAGTGCTCCGGCTGGAACATGGCTACTCGCCCTTGCGGGGTCATCCGCAGTGCACGCTGTATGGGGAAGGCGTAACTGGTCACCGAGAAGGCATATTCAATCTCTTCACCACTCAGAAGGCTCTGGTAACCGCTCCTGAGGTCCTTCGGCTGCACGAAGGGTGCCGTGGCGTAGAGGCAGCAGACTGCATCCGTAGCTTCGCCATGATCTCGAAGCCACTCGATAGCATGGGCAATGACGGGAATGGTGCCGGTATGGTCATCGGATAGCTCGGCCGGCCGACGGAACGGCACATCAGCACCCCATTCGCTGGCGACTGCAGCGATCTCTTCGTCATCGGTTGAAACGATGACGCGATCGAAGCAACCGCTGGTCCTGGCCGCCTCGATCGACCAGGCGATCATCGGCTTGCCGGCAAAAGACTTGATGTTCTTGCGTGGGATACGTTTGCTGCCGCCTCGTGCGGGGATCACTGCTACGCTACCCGAGCGAGCATCATCGCTCATGCGACCTCCAATGCCTGCTGCAAAGCACTTACGACTTCGTCCTGCTGGGCGTTGGTCATGGTGGGGTATAGTGGTAGGCTGATGGCCTCGGCGTAGTAACGCTGGGCCTCAGGAAAGTCATTCCGCTGGAATCCCATCGCCTGATAGTAGGGCTGATTATGCACCGGAATATAGTGCAGGTTTACACCTATGCCTTGCGCACGTAAAGACTCGAAAGCCTGGCGATGACTGACGCCGATCTCATTCAGCTTGAGGCGAATAACATACAGATGACGACCGGAGTAACTGTCGGGGTGCTGCCAAGGGGTGACTACGGGCAGCTTAGCCAGCTGATTATCGTAGCGCTCGGCGAGATCGTTGCGGCGCGCGACGTAGTCGTCGAGCCGCTCCAGTTGCGAGACACCCAGCGCGGCCTGCAACTCGGTGATTCGGTAGTTGAAACCAAGGTCGACTTGTTGGTAATACCAGGGGCCGTCCGCTTCATGCGTCATCAACTTGGGGTCCCTGGTCACACCATGGCTACGCAGCAGGTCCATGCTCTGCGCCAACTGGTCATTATTCGTCAGCGCCATCCCACCTTCTGCCGTGGTGATAATCTTCACTGGATGAAAGCTGAAGATCGCGATATCGCTGTATCGGCAACTCCCAATGTACTTGCCCTTGTACTTGCCGCCGATTGCGTGCGAAGCATCCTCTATGATGCGGAAGCCATAATGCTGGCCAAGGGCATGGATCGTCTGCATGTCACATGGCTGACCGCAGAGGTGAACCGCCACTAGGACTTTGGGCAAGCGGCCTTCTCGCTCGGCCTGTTTCAGCTTGGCCTCCAGAGCTTTAGGGCATAGATTGTACGTTCTGGGGTCGATATCGACGAAGTCGACCTTGGCACCGCAGTAGAGGCCACAGTTAGCCGAGGCTACAAACGTAATTGGCGAGGTCCATAGCCAATCGTCCTCTCCTAGCCCCAGTGCTAAACAGGCGATATGCAGTCCGGATGTGGCGCTATTCACTGCCAATGCATGACGGGCGCCAACCTTGGCCGCCACTGCCTGCTCGAAGCGAGGCACCACCGGGCCTTGAGTCAGGAAATCCGACTGCAACACCTCTAGTACGGCATCGATATCAGCTTGCTGAATGTCCTGACGACCATAAGGAATCATTAGATGGCCCCGATCTTGTTCCAGTTGGCGTCAATCCACGTTTTTAGCTCGGCTTCGGTCATCCACTCCGCATTGTTATCGCTGGCATAGACGAAACCTTCCGTCACCTTCTTGCCATCCTTGATACGATTGGCATCCTTGTCCCAACTATTAATGGCCGGCAGAATTTTAAAGTGTTCCGGATATTCATAGGTATAGTAGGCATCCTCGGCACCTATCATCTGCTCATGCAGCTTCTCGCCGGGACGAATGCCAACCACCTCCTGCCTCGCCTCTGGGGCAATTACGCGAGCCAGGTCGGTGACCTTCATGGAAGGAATTTTCTTTACATATATCTCGCCCCCCTCCATATCCTCGAATGCGTGCCATACCAGCTCTACGCCCTGCTCCAGGCTAATCATGAAGCGGGTCATCCGGTCATCGGTTATCGGCAACACACCTTTGTCACGAATCGACATGAAGAAAGGTATTACCGAACCACGCGACCCCATTACGTTGCCGTATCGCACCACAGCGAAACGGGTATTGTGGCCACCCGCGTACGAGTTACCTGACACGAACAGCTTATCGGATGTTAACTTAGTGGCACCATACAGGTTGATAGGACTACTAGCCTTGTCGGTCGATAGCGCCACCACCTTCTTCACACCTTTATCGATACAGGCATCGATCAGATTCATGGCACCAATGACGTTGGTCTTGATGCATTCGAAGGGGTTGTATTCGGCAGTCGGTACAATTTTGGTGGCCGCCGCATGCACCACATAGTCGACGCCATCCAGAGCCCGGTAGACCCGCTCACGGTCTCGCACGTCGCCAATGAAGAAGCGCACGCGTGGATCACCCTCGAATTTCTTAGCCATCTCCCATTGCTTCATTTCGTCACGAGAAAAAATAATAACTCGCTTGGGATTGTAGCGCTCCAGCAGCATGGGTATGAAGGTATGCCCGAAGGAACCTGTACCACCAGTAACAAGTATGGATGCATCATCAAACATAAGATTTCCTATTTATTACGTTAAGCAGAAACAGCCTTGCCTGCCAAGGCCCAATCTATTTTCTTTTTATAGCTTAGATAAGCCACTGTTTTATATGCGAAAATAAATCCAAAAGAACCGCATAGCGCCAACGGAATCGCATAATTGATTGTCCAAGCTGAGAATAAATAGGCCAACATACCAAAACATGGCAAGGCCAATACATGGCTAATTATTATATGGCGATCAAAAGACATTGCATACATGCCATAATGGGGGATCATGCTAATTGAGTAAACACTCATAGCCATCAAAAGCACGTAAAGCAATGAAATATTCTCAGTATATATCGGCTTATCGAGCCAAGCTAGCAATGGGTGAATCAGTAAAGCAGCAAGTACCGACAATACAATAACAACGATCAGTGTCTGAGCCATTAATTGACGCATACCTTTATCAAAGGCTTCACGATTGCTGCTCTTAAAAGCAGAGATCATCTTAGGATATATAAAAACAAACACGCCAGAATCCAGAAACGACATAATTACACTTGCCACACCAAAGTATAGTACATAAGAGGCAAGAACATCGTCACCTGCAATTGCTTGAACCCAATAACGGTCAATAGTAAAAACCCCTCTAATTGCTAACGTAGCAATTAGCAAGGGTAAAGCTATAGAAATACCGCGTCGTATCCAAGTCCAGTCGATTCGGCTTCTCAATGAGTCGCGATCTAGCTGCATCATTGCACTCGCACCCAGCAAACATGCTGAGGCAGCCCCTAATGCCCAAGCAGTGAATACTACATCAATAGTACGAACATCTTCCGATAGCCAAAAAACAAAGACTACAAAAAGAGCCCAAAGCCCTGAGCGAAGGAAAAGAACCATACTAGCAAGCAACTGCCTGGACATCGCAACAAGCAGCCTATTTAACTCCTGAGCCAAATGCTCAAATACCAAAATAATAAAAAACCAAGGCGCCACCGACCATGGCAAGAGCTCGTAAAAAAAAACCAAGCACAAAAAAGGAATGACCAAGCAATACACCAAGACAAAGAGTACGCCCTGATCTCTTAATAATTTGGCCCAGAATTTTTTATCACTCCCCAAAAGCTCGCGGGTACTGTAGCTGTAGAAATCAATACCTAACGCATATAAAGAATAAGCCACAGTAGCCACGACCAATCCATACAGCCCCACCTCCGACGGATCGAGATACCTTGCCAGAAGAAAGATCAAGAAAAACTTAGATAATAGAGTAGCCCCACGTAACCCTAAATTAAAAAACCTAGTCAAAAATTCAGAACGTAGCAGCATTAATACTTTAGACCAAGTTAATTTATATTAATATTTACTAGCGGAGAATACAAATTTATCGAAATAAATAAACCGAAGTGAAAATAACCAGCTCATGAAAATAATCGCATATAAGCAGAGGCTGTCAGAACGGCTCGCTAACGCCCAACAGAAAGATAGGTGATCCCCTTGATCACCATCGCTTGGGTTCGAACATATTGCGTCCGTCGAAGATCAACGGCTCGGCGAGCTGTTGCTTGATCTGTTCGATAGCAATGCAAATTTTCAGATTGGACATGTTTTTTTCCTACCATTACCTCTGCGGCTGTGCCCCAACTGTGAGGACTCCTTGCAACAATGCAGGTATGACATACACAAAATTAGTTGCAATTTTGCAGAACTAGGCTGCATAGATGCCTGTTACTGGTCCTCTTCCTGAGCACTTGCTGGGCCTCCATTCTGCTTTTTTGCAGAAAATGTCGTTTCGCCGATTGCCCTGCAGTATTGCAGAATCGTTCTGCAACTTTACAAACCTGCATCAGTTAACCCGTTGATATTAAAGCACTCTTCCGATAAGGGGGGGGGTTATCACAAATTCAAAATCTATATTTTTCAGCAGCCACAAGTTTAGAAAAATTGCATACAGACTTTGCAAGTTTACAGCGACTTTAGCGGAATGACATTTTCTGCATATTTGCTTTCAAAACCTATGAAAAGCTGCTTTACAGCAGCATAATACCAAAAACTAACGCCCTACCGAGTAATATGTGAAGCCCTTAACCGCCATTCGCTTCGGCTCGAACATATTGCGCCCGTCGAAGATTATTGGTTCGTCAAGCTGCTGTTTAATCTGTTCGAAGTCCGGGGCGCGGAAGCTTTGCCATTCGGTAACGATCACCAGTGCGTCGGCGCCCCGCAGGGTGGCTTCCTTAGTGCCGCACAGGGAGAAATCGTCGCGGTTGCCGTAGATTCGCTGGGCTTCTTCCATGGCTTCCGGATCGTAGGCCTGCACCTTCGCGCCGGCATCCCACAGCGCTTCAATCAGCACGCGGCTGGGGGCTTCGCGCATGTCGTCAGTATTGGGCTTAAAGGCCAGGCCCCAGATGGCAAAGGTCTTGCCGGCCAAGTTACCCTGGTAGTGCTTGCTGATCTTTTGGAACAGAGTGGTTTTCTGTTCGTCGTTTCGAGCTTCCACCGCCTTGAGTACCTTGGCATCGAAGTCGATACCGTCGGCGGCGCGTATCAGCGCCTGCACATCTTTGGGAAAGCAGGAGCCGCCATAGCCCACGCCGGGGTAAATGAAGTGATAGCCAATGCGCGGGTCGGAACCAATGCCCTGGCGTACCTTCTCGATATCTGCGCCCAGCCGTTCGGCCAGGTTGGCCATTTCGTTCATGAAGCTGATTTTGGTGGCCAGCATGCAGTTGGCGGCGTACTTGGTCAGCTCGGCGCTGCGTACGTCCATCACGATCATCTTGTCCTGCTGGCGGCTGAACGGCGCGTAGAGTTCACGCAGCATGTCTTCCGCCACGCGGCTAGAGGTACCGATAATGATGCGGTCCGGCCGCTGACAATCGCCTACCGCACTGCCCTCTTTCAAGAACTCAGGGTTGGAGACCACATCAAAACGCAGGTCCTTGCGGCCGCGGGCTTCCAGTACGCTGTCTACCTTAGAGAATACCTTGTCGGCGGTGCCCACCGGCACGGTGGATTTGTTGATGATGACCTGGTCGCGCTCCATGTGCTGGGCGATGGTCTCGGCCACGGCCAGCACGTACTTGAGATCAGCGCTGCCGTCTTCGTCCGGCGGGGTGCCCACGGCAATGAACTGCACCTGGCCGTACTTGACGCCCTCGGCGGCATCCGTGGTGAACTGCAAGCGCCCTGCGGCGTAGCTCTCCCTCACCAGCGGTTCCAGGCCGGGCTCGTAGATGGGTATGTCGCCGTTCTTAAGGCGCTCTACCTTAGCGGCATCCACGTCGACGCACACCACGTGGTGACCCACGTCTGCCAGCACGGCCCCTTGCACCAGGCCCACGTAGCCAGTACCGAAAACAGTTACGTTCATGGAGTTTCCCTCTCAATCACCAAGGCCGGTTGTTACCTACCGTGTTGTGTCTTTTTTTCTTCTTTGATGCTAGCTCGCACTAAACTGGCGAAGTGCGAAAAGAAGGCTGCCATCAACGCCAAAACGCCACCCAATACGATACCCAGCGCCAGAATCAATTTGCGGCTGGTTCCGGTCGGATCCAGGCTCTGCACTGCCTCTTGGGCTGCTTGGCCTTCGTTTAGCTGCATCAGTTGACTTTCCAGCTCAACGACACGATTCATCAGCATTCCCAGCAACTCGCCACCTGCTTCGCCCTCTTCGGCAGCAGTCAGCGTCTCCTGGGCGCTTTCCAGCTGTTGTTCTAGCCGCTCGCGGTTGCGAGCCAATAGTTGGTTCTGGCTCTCAACGACCCGAGCCAATAGTTGTTCATGCATCTGTTTGACCAGCTCCTGGTTGGTCTCGCTCGCTTCAGAGGTAATCCGTACCAGTAGCGTATCTTCTGGATTGCTGAGCGTAATCTCAAAAGGAAGCCGTTCGCGGCCGGACGATTCGAGAAGCTCACGCGTCACCGGCCCGAGATAGAGGTTCTGTATCTTGGCGATGACCGCGTTGGGAGTTTCCAAGGCTCCTTGGTCATCCTCCCCTACTGGCGCTCGTTCCGCTACGTGGTAAATCGAAACGTACTGATAGGTACGTTCCTGCAGCAGGGCATATGCCAGCGCAGCAAGCACGATCAACGTGAATGTGATAACCACTGCCTTCCATCGCTTGATCAGTATCTTGGCAAGATCGACGAGAGAGATCTCATCATCGTCATGGTAGGTGCGGGGCTCTTGAGGGCTGTTGGCAGTCGTCATGAAAAATTTGCTTCCGTTAAGCAGTTAGCTAGGATTTTTATGTTGGACGAGGGAGAATATCGTCAGGTTATCGCCATCGAAGGTGTTACTGGTTTTCGCGCTCCGGCATCGATAGCAAGCCATTCTGAACCCAGCGTGACTTCAAGTGCATGCCCTGCCCCTTGGGCCCACTCCAGCAACTTGCCCTTGAGCGCGGCCTGGGCGTGGGGGTCGCCGTGCACCAGGCGCAGTTCCCGCGGCGGGTGGCGCATGCGGCGCACGAAGTTGAGCAGGTCGTGCTGGTCGGCGTGGGCCGAGTAGCCGCTGACGGTTTCGATGCGTGCACGAATGTCGATGCGCTGGCCGTCGAGCATGACCCAGCCGCCCTTGGGTCCAAAGCGCTGGATGTCCCGCCCCGGTGTGCCGTGAGCCTGGTAGCCGGTGAACAGCACGCAGTGGCGTTCGTCGCCGAGCATGCGCTTGAGGTAGTTCACTACCCTGCCACCGCTGACCATGCCGCTGGCGGCGATGACCACGGCAAGCCGGCCGGCCTCGGCCAGGTATTCGACGGTCTGCTCGTGTTCCTCGTGGCTGTCCACAGTGTAGAGATTTTCGAAGCTGAGCGGATGGCGGCCGCTGCGCAGTGTCTTGTGCGCTTCGGCATCCCACCACGGCTTGAGTTCGCGGTACACCTCGGTGAAGCGCGCGGCTAGCGGCGAGTCGACGATTATCTCGAGTTCGCGCCAGCGCTCATTGCTGCCGTTGTGAATCAGCCCTTCCAGCTCGTAGAGCAGCTCCTGGGTGCGGCCCACGCTGAAGGCGGGGATCACCACGGTGCCGACGTCCTCCAGCGCCCTGTCCATGGCGGCCTTGAGCCTTTCGCGTCGGTGGCGCCGGTCTTCATGCTGGCGGTCGCCGTAGGTGCTCTCGAGTACCAGCACGTCGGCACGATACGGCGGCTTGGGCGCGGGCAATAGCGGTGCGTAGGGTGCTCCCAGGTCGCCGGAGAACACGCTGCGCTGTCGCTCGCCACTGGCTTTATCGAACGTATCCACTTCCACGTAGGCAGAGCCGAGGATGTGCCCGGCGCGCTGCAGCTTGACCCGTACGCGGTGGCGCTCGTCGTCGAGCACGGTGTGCCAGCCCTGGTATCCCAGCGCCACCAGCCGCTCCTGTACCTCGGCCAGGAAGCGCTCGATCAAGTGCCGGTCGCGGGTGAAGCCGATCTTCAGCGCGTCTTCAATTACCAGCGGTAGTAGCCGCGCCGAGGGTACCGAGCAGAGAATCGGCCCCTTGTAGCCCGCCGCCAGCAAATAGGGCAGCCGGCCGATGTGGTCGATATGCACGTGGGTGATCACCAGCGCCAGCACGTCTTCCACCGAAAAGCGCACCTTGTGCTGCTCGAGGCTGTCGAGGTTGTCGGCGTCCTGTCTCTGGAAGATGCCGCAGTCGACGAGAAGGGCTCGGTCCGCGGCGATCTGCAGGCGGTGGCAGCTGCCAGTCACGCCCGCCCCGCCGCCGTGGTGGAAGATATTCAAATATAGTAACCCAGCACTATGTTTCTTCGCCTTTTTCACTGAACTCGACTAGTGACTCACCACGCTCAAGCAGACTTAGCGCTGCTGGCAGCAAGCGACCTAAGACCTCTCGCATACGCGCGTTCGTGGTATTACCCATGGTCAGCCAAATGATCTTGGGTGGAGGTCCGTGGCGATCAAGCAATTCAGGGAAATCCCTGTCTTTGGTCAACACAATGGCATTGGCTTGGCGAGCTGCTGCGAAAAGCGCCTCATCCGTTGCATCCCGATATCCTAGAAAGCGAACGGAATACTCTTCGACCCCACAGTTTTTCAGTCAGCCATGGAGCAAGATGTGGCGATAGCTGCGCGTCGATCCAGATCGTCATGCAGCTAACACAGGGTGATCGAGGCGACGCGCCGCAAACTGGAGCACGGCATATATGTCGTCCTGCTCGAGGTCGGGCATTTCTTCCAGTATCTGCTCTGTCGTTAACCCCTGCGCCAGAAGATCAAGGACATCCACGACCCTGATGCGCATGCCACGGATGCAAGGGCGACCGCCGCACTGTTCGGGATTGATCGTAATTCTGGATTGAAGGTTGCGCATGGTTACCTCCGGACGGGCTACTTCACAGCTTAAACATTATAGAACCCACGATACCACCCGACGAAACGCTTCACGCCCTCTTCCACGCCTACCTTCGGCCGGTAGCCGGTGGCTTGTAGCAGTGCTTCGGTGTCGGCCCAGGTGCGCGGCACATCGCCGGGTTGCATGGGCAGGTATTCGCAGATGGCCTCGCGCCCGGTAGCGACTTCCAGCGCGCGGATAAAGCTCATCAGCGAGACCGGTGCGCCGTAGCCGATGTTATAGAGCGCATAGGGCGCGGTGCTTCTATCGGGCCGGGCGCTGGCAGCGACGCGATCTGGTGTCGGCTGCGGGATCACGTCGAGAATTCGCGCGATGCCTTCGGCGATGTCGTCGACATAGGTGAAGTCCCGCGACATGTCGCCGTGGTTGTAGACCTGGATCGGCTTGCCCTCAAACATCGCCTTGACGAACTTGAAGATGGCCATGTCGGGCCGGCCCCAGGGGCCGTACACGGTGAAGAAGCGCAGCCCGGTCATCGGTACGCCGTAGAGGTGGGCGTAGGTATGGCTCATCAGCTCGTTGGCCTTCTTGGTGGCCGCGTAGAGGCTGACGGGATGATCCACGCTGTCACCGGTATCGAACGGGGTCTTGGCGTTCATGCCGTACACCGAGCTCGAGGAGGCATATACCAGGTGCCCTACCTTGTGCTGCCGGCATCCCTCCAGCACGTTAAGATGGCCGATCAGGTTGGAGTCGGCGTAGACGTGGGGGTTTTCCAGCGAGTAGCGCACCCCGGCCTGGGCGGCCAGGTGGATCACCCGGTCGAACTCGTTCTCGCGAAACAGCGCGGCCATGGCCTCGCGGTCGCCCAGGTCCAGATGAATGAAGCGAATGTCGTGGCAGTCGGCCAGGTCGTGCAGGCGTGCCTGTTTGAGCGAGACATCGTAGTAGGTATTAAGGTTGTCGATACCGACGATCTCGTGGCCCTGCCCGCTCAGGCGCTTGGCCACGGCGTGGCCGATGAAGCCGGCAATGCCGGTGATCAGCAGTTTCACATTGAGCCTACGCTTCTTTTTGCAATGTTTCGTTACACAAATGGTGCATTTCGCTACTCATCCTAACGGAAGCTGAAGGCGCCGCGAGATGATTCATCTCATCTGTGAGTATGGTTCTGCCCAAGCGCGCCTCTTCAGGCACGCTACCGCCCGGGGATTGTTCCGGGCGGTTCCCTGGCCCTGCTGCTGAGCGATACCGGAACGGGAACGGAGCGTGGCGAAAACTGCGTGCGGGGAACCCAGGCAAGCGTCAGCCCAAGGCGCCACGACTCATCACGGTCCGTTGCCGAGCTGGCACTCGACGTTTCCTGAAACACGACATGAAAGCCGCGCCTCCAGGCCCCTGCCGGGTATCGTTGTTGGAATGACGCAATTCTACGGCACTCGGCAGCGATGCTCTACCGTGGCGTGCGGGGAAATAATGCCGGATCGTCAATTGCTTGATCGTTCCTTACGAAAATAAGACAGCCGGTAGCACAAATACTGAGAAAGGCTCGCAGCAACCTTGATTCAACGACAGCGCCAAACGGCCAGCCGATGAATGAGGGCGAGCAGGATCAACCCGGCGGCAAGCCAGCCAAGGCCGCTTATCAAGGCATTGAAGCCACTAGGCAGGGTACGCGGCGGGCGAAAGCCGATGCCATGCTCGGCAAAGCGTGCCACCAGATAGGTGGGTGCCGCCACCAGCGCCAGTGCGGTGCTGGAATGCCATGTGGCCAGGCGCTGGGTAATGCGCCAGGGCTCACTGGGCGGCTTGGCAACGGACTTGGCTGCCTTGGGCTTCGCACTGCTTCTGGGGGCACACTTGGCCGCAGCGGTTTTCTGCGTTTTACCGCCACGCCTGGAGGTAGCCCCACGAGCCTTGCCGGCACTCTTGCCGCTTCTTAAGGGAAAGCCGGAGGCGACCCAACGAAGCAGGCGAGAAAACGCCCAGCCAAGCGTGAACAGCACGGACAGCGCAACGCTGCCCATCACCAGCAGATAGGTCATCGGCGCAGAAAGATCGATCATTGGCGATTCAGGCGATATGGCCGAGCGTTTGCAGGGTGCGCAGCAACACGGCCACGCTCTCCCTGGGCTGGGCGTATTCCTTCATCAGCGACTGGAGCCGCGTTTCGAACGCCTGCTGGCGCTGCTGCTGCTCTTCCGCCTCTAGCTCCGCCAGGCTGCGCACCGGCGGCCCAGTGGGTATGTCGAGTCGGGAATTGGGCTTTTCCAGCTCGCGCAGCGCTTGGGCGAAAGCGTCATCGAGCTCACGAAATTTGCGCAGCTTCTCGCGCTCGTCCATGGAACGGTTGGGTTTCTGGTTTCTCATTTCTATCCGTAATTTGTACCAGGCGGCACTCGCGGGTGACCGGCCGAGTATACCGCCAAACCGTGTGGTAGCGAAGGTTGACCCTTGCGCTACCCTGAAAACACACAGCCTGCGATCAGGGAGTTCATATCGACCACACCCACAATTATGCACAAACGGTCAAATCCGTTAACCAAACTTGCCTTTGCCTATCGCGAAAGCGCATAAAGAGGTGCATAAAAACCATAAAAACAGCAGGCAGTATGCCTACCTGGCATTGCCTGGGCACCTCTGAGAGCGCCAGCGTTGATATGGATGCAGCAACCTTCATTTTGCTGCGGGTTCAAGCAAGGGACAGTTATGTATAACGAGATGATGCGGGCGGAGATCTGGCTGCAGGATCACTTGGATAGCCAGCAGGGAATAGAAGACCTCGCCAGCCGACTCGGTTATTCGACCTCACAGGTTCGGCGGAGGTTCAAGCAGTGCTTCGGTCTGTCCCCTAGCGCTTATCGCGATACCCTGCGATTGGAAAAGGCGGCACGCCTGCTGGCGTTCACCCCTTTCTCCATTCAGACTATCGCCTCTCGCTGTGGCTATCGGAATCATTCCGCCTTCAGTCGCGCTTTCCAACGATACCACAATCAAACGCCACGCCAATACCGCCAGGCGTTGCGATTGAAACTTCATCATAACCCCTACTGCCAGGGGCATGGCGGCGACCCACCCAAGTATGAAATCCGCAAGGCACCTTCACGCCAGGCCCTGGTAACGCGCCTGTACCGAAAGGAGCGTAGCCATCCCCTCAGGGTGCTGCGTAAATGGGCCAATCATGCCAAGGGAGTGGAGAGCCTGCCGGATCGCTTGCGACACGGGCAGACCATTGCCTTGATGCACAACATTCCACTGCCCAGCGACGTGGAACGCATCGATGTGGGCCCGCTCATTAACGGCAACGAAGCACCGGGGCTTGCCATCCCCGCCTCCTTTCGCCTTCTGAATTTGCCAGCTCAGCAGCACGCTTGCGTGGAGTTGGAATCGTTGGAAAACATACCCGACGTGATTCTCTACCTGGTTTGCGAAGGCCTTCCAAAAGAGAGCCTACATGCCAGCGGCGAAGCGGTTCAGGTAGAATGGGACGCGAAAAACGTTCTCGTCAGGCTTCCTGTCCAGCACGCCTGATAACTGCCAGAGGGCCCGCGCAATCGGCGCGCGCCCTCGCCACCCGGGCCTGAAGTTCAACATTCAACTTCAGGCCTCTCGGCTCAAGACTCTACTCAGGACTCGACGCGAACCAGCCAGCCTTCTACGGTGTCGGAGCCGAACTCGTCTTTCCATGCCTTGAGTGTCTTCTGGTTACCGCCACGGGTTTCCACCACCTCGCCGGTTTTCGGATTCTTGTAGATCTTCAGTTTGCGCTTGCGACGCCCGGTGCTGGAAGCCGCTGCCGCTTTGGCCGGTGCAGATTTGCCACCCTGCGGTTCGAGCAGGCCGATAACATCGGTTGAGCTCTTGTTGAACTCACGCATCAGGGCTTCGAGCTTGTCCTTGAACTCCAGTTCCGCCTTCAGGCGGTCGTCGTTCTGCAGCCGCTCCATTTCAGCCTGAAGCTGCTTGAGCTGCTGCTCTTTCTGCATGAATTCGCTGAGAAGAGACATAAACACGGTCCTTGCAAATGGGAGGATATTTTGGGATGCCGCCTATAAATACAACAACCCGAACCAAATGACAATACTTGAGCCTAGTTTTAGTCGACCCGCATCGGCAGAGTCAAATAGGCAAGCCCGTCAGTTAACACGATGAGTAAGCGGCACTCAACGTTACCGCAACACACTCGAACTGAAAGAGTACGCCTTGTCAATCATGGAACTTTTGCGAGTAGATAACTCACTAGCTGAATCGCCGCAAGACCCTTGGCCGCCTTCTTGCATTGAAGCCCCTTAGACGATAAGCCAGAAAGCCACTCGTCTGCGGACCAAAGTGAGCCACTCAAGTAAAGCAGGCCGCTTATCGAAGCGTACGGATCAGCGACCACAAAGCCAGTATAAATAAGTATACACTAATTAAGAGATTTGTGCCTCACCGAGCCTTTGTTACACTTCTACTCAAGTACGATCCGGATGCGATCGAGGATACGACGAAAGGGATGTCATGTACTTGTTCCACAACTTCAAGTCTCGCAACGACTTATGCCCCGAAGACAAGCGAATTTTCAGTAGCTATGTCGGCCCGGTTCGGGAGGTGAAGAAAGGAAGCCACCTTGCCCACGAGGGAGACAGGCTGGAGTGCCTGCACCTCATCGAGCATGGCTGGGCCTGCAGCTACAGGATGCTGCGCGACGGCAGCGAGCCCATCACCTCGTTGCTGCTGCCTGGCGATATCAGCGACAACGGCCAAGGCCTATATAACAGGTTGGAATTCTCCATCCGGGCCATTACATCGCTTCGCTTCACCACCATCGATTCCGTCAGTGCCGAGCGATTGTTCGAGCGTCCCAGAATACTTCGCCTGTTCCGGGCATCGGGGCATATCAGCCATAGCATGGCCTTGAATTGGATCATCAATGTCTCGGCGCGCAGCGCCGAGGGGCGTATCGCCAATTTGCTGTGTGAATGCTATGCCCGTTTACATGCCGCCGGGCTGACCTACCAGGGCCGCTACTTCTTTCCGCTAACGCAATCGGAAATTTCCGACGTGCTGGGGCTTTCCAGTGTTCATGTCAGCCGCTCGATCGGCAAGATCAAGCGCAAGGGCCTGATAGAGAACTGCGATAACAAGCAGATCCAGATCAAGAACTGGCACGGCTTGGCCACCTTGGGCGATTTCAAGCACGTAGACCTGGGAATCGACCCTTGATCGCCTGATGTTCATACGGCAGAACAATCACAACAGCCGAACCACTCACCCACCCCATCCTTACCAAGGCGAAGGGATTACACCCTCACCAACGTATTCCTGGGTACGGTTGCGGTAGCGATTCGGATCTCCTTCGGCCTCCTCTGCCCACGCCGACTCCACGATTGGCGCATGTAAATCCTGACCACGATCGCGGCCGCAGACAGTACAGCGAGCTCGCCACCAGACGTAGACCTCGCCTTCGCCCGAGAACCCGGCCATAAGATAATGGCGGTAACCAGGTGGTGGGTAATCGCGATACCACTGCTGCAGCAGTGCATCGGTATCCAGTAGTTCCAGGTTGATTTCGTAGAAGGACTGGGTCCGATAGGAAAACCAGCGCGCCTGCACTGAAGACGGAGCAGGAATGGGGCGAGACAAAACGGCAGTTGCCCCTCCTGCGGGAGGCCGCTTGTCGAAGCCACCACCCAGATTCCCTCCTGGCGACCACCACGTATGGTCAAAGGTCAATTCTTCAACCCATACTGGCCAGCTCGTAGGGCCACCATTGAGCTGTATCGCAAAGTCATACCGTCGTGGCTCTAGCTCCGCCTCGCAGCCTGTGGTCCATAGCAGTAATACCAGCAGTAGCGCAGGGCGAAGGCTTTTTATCAATAGCCTAGGCATTCTGAGGCTCCTGAGGTGCCGCTACTGGCGCATCGTGGTGGTTGGGGAATACCCGGCGCTCGCCGGAAGGTTCCGGTGCATAGGCCAGGCTCTCCTGGCGGTGCGAGGTATGAATATAGCCATTAAGGAATCGGTGTGAATCGTCCAGCCGCCCTCCGGCAGCCCGCCAGGCATCAAGCTTTTCTCGTAACTCCGCGGGGATAGCATGATTCGGATCGGCATCGTCCAGATCTCGCAACGGTACCCAAACTCGCTTAGCCTCATCATGCATTCGATGCAGCGCATGGATGGCCAGTTCCTTGCGCGTAGCGCGCCGCTCGACTTCTAGTACGTCCATTCCATCCACGCGGATGGAGAGCCCTCGTGCCTGCGCTTCCTCCTGGGCCAGGCGAGTCGTCTCCCCATTGGCACCAAGCCCGCCGCGGCGACGCACGACCAGCTCCTCGAAATTGGCGAAGTCCGCCTCGTGCCGGGGGTTCTCGTAGCCGCCACCCACATCGGAATGCGCCCCCGGCAGGGCGATCTCGGTGAAGTTGCCGGGATGGTTGCCCTGGGCATCGGCAATGCTGCTGAGCGGAAAGTTGCGGCGGATTTCGTGATGAGAGGTGAGCTGCACCACGCGCGCGGCGCTGCCTGAAGCAAGGTAGAGATCGAAATCGAGGTTTTCGGCATTGCCGGGCCAGTAAAAGCTACCCACGGTATCGAATAGCCCTACGAAGCGCACCTGCGGGAAAGGAATCGGCGTGGGTGGAAAGGCTGGGATGAGGCGCATCGGTGGTTGGTAACCTGGCCTGAAAAGGTGGAAGTCCGGCACCAACAAGTGTTCCGGCCAGCGGTGGATCAGGTTGACGAAGTGCCGAGCCAGAGCTGCGCCGCGGCTAAAGCCGAACACATCGAAGGTAATCAACGCATCAGGGTTGGCTTCCAAAAATGGGCGGAGCAGGTCCAAAGCCAGCTCGATACGCGCATGTCCGCCCTCAGGGCCGACGCCGGTGCCCAGCCCGAAGAGATCCTCCGAAGCCAAGAAGCCATCCTCGCTCTCGCTGCCGGTTATGGTACCCACTCCGGGAATGTAGATTCGGTGGTAATCTCCGTCGGCACCATCGAATCGATACAGGTCATGCAGCTTGGCCACGTTGGTTATATCGCGATCAGTCAGCTGGCGATCTTTGTACATGTTGTTGCCGGTGCCATCGAAAAACACGCCAATATGCAGAGTACGCTGCTGAGCGGGAGGCGTTTCCGCCACTGGCGGCGCTGCGGAAGGCCGCGGTTCGGGAGTCGTCACAGGGCGCGTGACGCCCGAGTCACCGTGCCGCTGTAGCATGGCCATGGCTCCTGGCCCCTAGCCACGGGCATTAAGCCGCGGCAGCAAGGAATCGACCAGACCACTGGTACTGAATGCCCAATGGGCGTTCGAGCGCCACTGCTTGCCGTTCCACTCGACCAGAGGAAGGAAGGGGCGGTCGAAACCGTCGTTGAGGACCAATAGCAGCGTGCCCTGCTTGACCGCCTTGACGATCGTCCGGATTGCCACCTCCCTGTCCGGCAGCACTCCACAACCGCCTGCCTTGGCATAGAGCTGTGAGAGCCCTTCCCGACCGGGCTCCCTCGACAACTTGTCTTTGACCTTACTCGAGGCCAGTGTGGGCGACTCGATGAAGGGAAGATCGATATCCCTGACGGCATGGCAAGGCATTAGCTTCCAGAACACTGCCTTATCTCCTGTCCCTGGGTTCAGATTGGCAATGTTTATTAGGGTATCCGGATTGTAAAGAGCCGCGCTATGGCCGATTTCCTACAGCTTTCTAAGCAAATATCTGACTTCAGCGTGGCGAGCGCTGCCGTTCTCACATAGCGCAATCAAGGGTCGGCTTGTTACACGAGCCCCAAGGAAGCACCAACCCTACCAGTAGCGTGGGTAGCGCCGATGGCGAGCCAGATTATTGACCAGAATCGCCACCACGAGCATTACGCCGCAGCCAATGCCGATCGGCATAAGGGGATACCACCAACCCAGGGTTGCAGTCGCCGCGGCACCGGGCGGATGAACGGTGTGGGTAAGCTGCATGGCAAGGACAGATAGCGACACGGCAAGCGTTACCGCCAGCGCCGTGCTACCCAGCAGGTGGAAGCAGGCCACGCCCACCAGGGCAGAGAGCATGCTGCCGAACAGGACATTTCGCGGCTGGGCGAATGGGCTATCGGGCGCGGCGAAGATGAGCACCGAAGTGGCGCCGAAGGAGGCCACGATCACCGTCCCGCATTTGAAACTCCTTGTTACAACCGTTAGGGTTGTCGGTTTTGTCGGACAGGGAAGCCGGCACGGTTGGCTGGCTACAAGCAAAGCGTAAACCGAGGCTGCCACTGCGGTATTCGGTGCTTGCTGGCCATGCTTCTGACAGAAGGCAGCACTATGAACGAGAACCGAAACGTCAAGATACGCGTGCGACGCTTGAGCAAGGTTTTTGGCAATCAGCCGAAGAAAGCTCTTGAACTCCGCGACAAGGGGCACAAGCGCTCCGAGATACTCAAGAAGACGGGACAGACGTTGGGGCTCTCCGATATCAGCTTCGACGTCTATGAGGGCGAGCTTCTGGTCATCATGGGGCTGTCCGGCTCGGGCAAATCCACACTTATTCGCTGTTTGAATCGTCTCATCGAACCCACCGAGGGCGAGATCGTCATTGACGGCCAGAACATTCCCGAACTTGGCGACAAGGCGTTGCTGGAATGCCGTCGCCGCCACTTCTCGATGGTGTTCCAGAACTTCGCGCTCTTTCCTCACCGCACCGTGCAGCAGAACGCTGAGTTCGGCCTCGAGATTCGCGGCGTGGACAAGGCCGAGCGCACCGAGATTGCCCGCAATGCGCTCAAGCAGGTGGGGCTCGATGGCTGGGAATACGCCTACCCCAACCAGCTTTCCGGCGGCATGCAGCAACGTGTCGGCCTGGCCCGAGCGCTGGCCAACGATGCCACTGTGCTGTTGATGGACGAGGCCTTCTCGGCACTCGACCCGCTGATTCGCGGCGACATGCAGCAGGAACTGCTGGAACTGCAACACCGCATGCAAAAAACCACGGTGTTCATTACCCACGACCTCGACGAGGCGCTGACCATCGGCGATCGCATCGTGCTGCTCAAGGATGGTGAGATCGTGCAGATCGGCACGCCGGAAGAGATTCTCACCCGGCCCGCCGATGACTACGTGCGCCGTTTCATCGAAGGCGTCGACCGTTCGCGCATCCTTACCGCCGAGAGCGCCATGCGTAAGGTGCGAGCCACCGTGCGCGACACAGACGGGCCGCGTACCGCCCTACACAAGATGCATGAGCACGCCATCGACTCCATCTACGTGACTCGCCGCGACCGCAGCCTGGTGGGCCTGCTCGAAGCCGAAGCTGCCGAAAAGCTGGTCAAGGAAGGCAAGGAGAGCATCACCGATGCCTTGACCCAGGACTTCCGCACCGTAGCCCCGGAGGAGCCCATGCATAACCTCTTCGCCATGTTTAGCGAAAAGAGCTTCCCCATCGCGGTGGTGGATGAGCAGAAGCGTCTGTTGGGCGTAGTGGTCAAGGGGGCGGTGCTTGATGAACTGGCCCAGGCGGCAGAGGAAGGAGGCAACTGATGGCTATCGATATTCCCCGCATTCCGCTGGGCGACTGGATCGAAGGCGGCCTGAACTGGCTGACCAGTGAGTACTCGGTGGTAACTCGCGGCATCTCTCGGGTGACGCAAACCGGCATCGAGTGGCTCAACGAGAGCCTGATGTGGCTGCCTGAATGGGCGCTGCTGGCGATCATCGCCGGGCTGTGCGGGAAACTGGCCAACCTGCGGCTAGCCATCGGTGCCGTGGCCGGCCTCGCGTTGATCTGGAATCTTGGCCTGTGGGAGCCGATGATCGAGACGCTCACCCTGGTGGTCATCGCCACCTTGGTGGCGGTCGTCATCGCCCTGCCAGTGGGTATCGCCGCGGCACTTTCCGAGCGGCTTTATCGCACCATCATGCCCGTGCTGGACTTCATGCAGACGATGCCGGCCTTCGTCTATCTGATTCCGGCAATACCCTTCTTCGGCATCGGCTCGGTATCGGCAATCTTCGCTACGGTTATCTTCTCAATGCCGCCTGCCATTCGCTTCACCACCCTGGGCATTCGCCAGGTGCCGGTAGAGCTGATCGAGGCGGCCGATGCCTACGGCGCCACCCGCGGCCAGAAGCTGCTCAAGGTACAGCTGCCTCTCTCGCTACCTACCGTGATGGCCGGCATCAACCAGACCATCATGCTTGCGCTCTCGATGGTGGTGATTGCTGCTATGATCGGCGCTGATGGTCTGGGTAGCGAAGTGTGGCGGGCCATTCAGCGCCTACGCCCGGGCGATGGCTTCGAGGCGGGCATCGCCGTGGTGATTCTGGCGATGCTGCTGGATCGTCTGACGCAGTCGTTGCGCAAGACACGCAGGAAAGGCTGAGAGCGCCCTTCTTGCATCTCGGGTCGGGAAGGGTCAGGCTAGTAACGTAAGTCTAGGTAAAGTAAAGCGAAAAGAGGGGAACAAATGACTAGTAAAGCTGCAACACGTCATGTGCGCCTGGCAGGACTGACCTTGGCGGCCGGTGCCGGTTTGGCTGCCGGTGTTGCCCAGGCACAGGACAAGGGCACCGTTCACCTGGCCTATGTGGAGTGGTCTTCCGAGGTAGCTTCCACCAATGTCGTACGTGCGGTACTCGAGCAGGCGGGCTACGAGGTCGACATGACCTCACTCTCCGCCGCTGCCATGTGGCAATCCGTGGCCACCGGCGATGCCGACGCCATCGTGGCGGCCTGGCTGCCGACCACCCATGAAGAGTACCTGAACCGTGTCGGTGACGATGTCGAAGATCTCGGCCCCAACCTGGATGGCACCAAGCTCGGCCTGGTGGTACCGGAATATACCGACGTCGACAGCATCGCCGAACTCAACGAGAATGCCGATACCTTCAATGGTGAGATCATCGGTATCGACCCGGGCGCCGGCCTGATGGGCCTGACCGAAGAAGTCATCGAAACTTATGACCTCGACCTGAGCCTGCGCAGCGGTAGCGGCGCTACCATGACCGCCGCACTGAGCAACGCCATTGCCAACGAGGAGGATGTCGTCGTCACCGGCTGGACACCGCACTGGAAGTTCGCCCGCTGGGATCTCAAGTACCTCGAGGACCCCGAGAACGTCTACGGCGGCGCCGAGCAGATCCACACGGTAGTCCGCCAGGGCTTGGAAGAGGACATGCCCGAGGCCTATGCCATCCTGGACGCTTTCGAATGGACGCCCGAGCAAATGGGTAAAGTCATGCTGATGAATCAGGAGGAAGACGCCGACCCATACGAGAGCGCCAAGCAATGGGTCGAAGAGAACCAGGACGTGGTGGAAGAGTGGCTTAACGGCTGATTTGCTATGTAATTCCACACGTACCAATGACAGACGCCTTGGCACTGCATGTGCCAAGACGTTTTCTTTGTTGGAGCCGCTCGGTCAGAATGTCTCGCTAGCGCGAGCGATATCATCCAGAACGGCGGTTATCAGTGCGGGATCGTTCAAGCTGCTTCGCGATCTCGATATCTCTGGCCTGGCTGCCCTGAGTGACGGGACGCGGCATACCTAGAAACGTCAGCCCTACCCTACCCAGATTCCTTCTATTCGCGGCATTGCCGTTGGCCCTCCGCCGCCAACACCACCTTCGGTATCGTCGAATGCCTCGTCGTAGTGAAACCCGCCGGCACCCTTAACCTCGATACTTCTGCCGACAACCTCACCATAGAACTGCCCGCTTCCGGTAACCTCGACATGCGAATGGGGTGCAATGATCTGCCCATAGAAATTCGAAGCGCCACCGAGAAACACACCGGATCCAGCATGTGTAGTATCGTCGTGGACGGAAACCACCGAAAGAATCGGGCTTACGTTGCCATTCACATCGACTCGGGTGGGCTTACCATCGCCCACCTCAATGGCACTGGCCAACTTGAACTCACCAGCCGTTACGATAGTAAGGCTACTTCCTTCGGCGACTCGAAACGAACCGCCTCCACCGATATCGATGTCGCCGGTAACTACCATGACCATATCGACCGGGTTGCCGGCACTACCGATATGGAAGTTGGCACTGCCCGCTAGCTTGAGGGAATCGAACCTAACGATGGATTTGCCCTGGTACTGTTGCGGCGTGCCGATATCCGATACCTTTCCGCCAGGATCATGCAGCCCACTGGCATCAAGAACGATATTGCGCCCTGCCCCCTTCATGTCGAGCTCCCCCGAAGAGGCTTCAACCTGAGCCAGATACTCGTCGTACCAACCAACCTGTACCGGTACATCACACTCTTCCGGCGACGACACCGAGAATACCGGTGTCAGCCCCTGCGGGCCACCACTATCGGCATCGAGCACACCTCCCACCTGATCGGCAGCGGTACGCACCGAACTCACTGCTGAAACCAGGGCATCGCCTTCGATGCGTGAACTCCAGTTGCCCAGTGAGAGCGTGCCGGCCGCCTGCACATCGCCATGTACGGTGCCGCTACTGGTAATCGCTACGTCGCCGAGGCCCGTCACATTACCGTATATGTTGGAGCCGCCACCGCTGATGCTTATCGTATCGTTTGCCTTGACGTTTCCATGTACGGCGCCTGAACCCGTCGTCGAGAACGTTCCGCTCGCTGCGACTTCACCGTGAATCGGCGAGGCACCGGTCACTTTGACTTCTGCCCCTTCGGTCTGGGTACCGACCACGACATTGCTACGCTGGGCATTGCTACCGCCATAGGGTCCCTCTCGCGAATCGTAGCTATCGATGATACCGCTGCCTTTCACCTGCACGCCCTCGCAGCTCATCAATCCACGTGAGCCCGGCGGCGGCGGTACCGGTACTGCAACAAGCGCAGTCGCCGTGCGCATGGCCTCATCGGCGGCATTGCCAAAGAAACCTTCGCTCACGATGCGTATGCCGGCCTGTCCCGCCAGCAGGGCATCATCCTCAGGCAGAGCCGGCAGGAGGCGCCAACGGTGGCGACCATTGGTTGAAATCGTGCCTTCTTCCGACCAAGTACCGGGAAGGGCACCATTCAGGGCAGCCTGGGCCTGCTCGGGAGTGGCTGCATTCCGTGCATCTACGGCGGCGCTACGCAGATCCGCAACGAAAGTGGTGGGATTGGCATTGAACACGGGAGGATTTGGCGGTTGGTCATTGTTGAATGCATCGATCGCGCCGCGAAGCTCATCGTTGAAGGCGTACAGCCCGGCTTCCGCTTCGTTCTGCGCAATGACCGATGAACGGTAGTTACCCGCCAACCGCTCGTTGACCTGGCTGCCGGTTATGCCCGACAGGCCAAGCATCAACGATACGCTAAGCATGGACAGCACTACGACGAGCGCAGCTCCCTGCTGACTCTGTTGTGTACCCGCCATCGCCACCTCCAGTGGCTTTTGACTACGTTACTGATACACAACTTTACAGTAGAAGGAGGCAAGCGTCACACTCAAGTAGGAGGCATCACGCAGCAAAGCATGAATTAAGCTCAACCCCTTAGCGCCAAGACCAGAATAGCCAGTGATCCGGAGCGATCATCTGAATACACTCTAGGCGGCCTTGAGTCCAGAAGCGGGGATAGAGAGTGCCATGTCCCGCTTCCTGCAAACAGAGCATCCGTGAATCCATCGAAAGCCAGTAAAGCTCCATGCCGGCATAAAACAAATACGCCATCATCAACATGATGCCTACCCATAGCAGCTTGGCCTGGATCGGCACAGGGCCTGCAAGTCGCTCAACGGGGGGTTGGCTCGAATCCCGGTAACCAAATACCAGACCGATAGCAAGTGCCATAATCAAAGAACTCAATGGGATAATATGTGCCCCGGCGAACTGCACATTCACCATAACACCAACAAACGCCATGACTAGGCAAGCAAAGAGTGGCTTATCTGGTTCGGGAATGGTTTTTGAGCGCTTATATATTCTCCAGCAGCCATACAGGATCAACCCCAGAAATAGCAACGCAATAGAGATGCCCCACTCCGCTGCGGTATTAAAGATGAGATTATGAGCATGAGCATAGCTGATACGACCATCCCCGGCGAACTGCATCGGACCAATACCAAAAGGAAAATTTTCAATACCGTACTCAATTGCCGTTCGCCAAAGATCGAATCGATTGCTGTCACTCGTTATATCTCGCAAAAAAATCGTACCGTCCGCAGTCTTACGGAGTGGATTGACGAACCACCATCCCGCCAAGCCTGCCAATGCGGAACCGAACAGTGTTGCCACTGGCCAACGCGCCGCCCGCCTAAATAGCACAAGCGCAGTGATCATGGCCAAGGTAAGTGACAGAATTCCGGATCGACCTTCGCTGACAAAAAGAAGATACCACCAAAATGACAGCGGCAAAAAACAGAGCATGAAAGCGATCAAGGAATGACGAGGACGGCTAACGATATATAGTAACGACAAGGGCATCAATCCGGCGGCCAAGTCAGAGAAATGGCGAATATTTCCTAGCCCAGGAGTCAATTCTCGACGAAGCAAAAAATCTCGCTGCAATATAAGTGCATCAATAGTTACTAAAGCGTAGAGCAAAATCAATAGCATGACAGAACCACCCACCAGCAACCAACCCAGCGCCACCCACCCTCTAACTGCCAAACCTATTGAAAACACCAAGCCAAAAAGACCCAGCCAGCCCCCAACCTCCAAAAGAGCAAGCCAGGGCGATGGCGACACAAGGCTTACCAGAAGCATCCAAATTAATAACCCCAACCAAGTTATTTTTTCATGCTTCGAAATACTATCTATATAAATATCCCCCCTCTTCCCTATAAGGTAGGAAAATGCCATCACCAACACGCCGTATTGAATAAAGCGCTGAAGATCGTACTCACTGCTAACTTGTGAAGCCCACCAAGAAGAAAGCAGCCCAAAAAGAGCCGACACCACGACTAAAAATGGCATGCCACTCTCCTAAATCACCTTCACGTAGCACACATTTTCATAACAAAGAAAAGCAGCCTTGGCATCATCACGGCGAAATATCCGCGATATCAATAAAGATGAAAAAAAGGTCGGCGATTATGCCGACCCTAGAACTTATAACCCGAAGAAAACTAAACAGCTTCAGCCTTCACTCCGACCCACTAACTTCCCGTTATTCCTATATTAACGCTTCCGGTAGCGTTAGCGGTACCGGTACCTGAGTTATAGCTTACAGCAGTATCTGACGCGCCAACATTGGTAAGTCCGCACTCGGTTGAATAACCGCTACCGAACACATCTGTCAAATCTGTAGCGGTTCCACCAGTAGCTCTTTCGGCAGCGACACCTGAAGCATACGACCTTGCTTCTGCAAGGCAAGCAGCGTCCTGTGCTCTGTTTGTATAATTCTGATACTGCGGAATCGCAATCGCCGCCAGAATACCGATGATCGCGACCACGATCAGCAGTTCGATCAAGGTGAAACCGCCCTGTCCTTGCTTGGCGGCTGCTCGTTTCATCATCATTTCCTTCATGCTCATCGCCGTCGTCCCCTGCTCTCTCGTGCCTCTGTGGCTGCCTCGGCAGCCCTGCGGGCGTGTCACCTGCGGCGAGATCGCCGCCGCTTCGTGTGGGCTTACGCCCGTCGCCTTGCCAATAACTCGAGCCTGCCTGCGCTCGAGTCCGCTTCGTTTCGGTGGCCTTACGACCTTCCTGTCGATCACATTAATTTACACATACCCCTCGTCGCAAGCGCTACCTACGTTGGCATGAGGGTTATCTCACTATATTCCATGTTAGCGTTAAGCGATGACAGCGCAACCGCCTAGCCACAGGTTCGTGCAACGCTACGTCAATGCAGCGTGACGTGCGTTTACCAGCCGGGTGGGAATGTCACACACCGAAAGGCTAGAATGCTGGTACCGCTTAGCTTACGCCCCTGCGGCCCAACGCCTGAGGTGCCATGAACGACTACCGAACAGCACCCGACAAGACCCGTGCCCACGCCCGAGATGGCGAGAGCGCCCCCACGCAGCCCGTGGCCAACCTCGACGGCCTGCGCGGTTTCGCGCGCAGGCTGGTGGAGTACGGGCTGCTTTCACGCGCGGCGGCCGAGCGGGCGGAGTACGAGGCGCGCGAGGCGGAGACCAGCCTGCTGCAGCATGTGGTCGATAACGGCCTGGTCACGGCTCGCCAGGGTACGCTGTGCGCTGCCTGGGAATACGGCCTGCCCTTGGTCGATCTGGACGCGCTGCGCCTGGCGAGCCTACCCCCGGCAAACGAATATCCCGAGAAGCTGCTGCGCAAGCTGTGCGTGGTACCGCTCAGCCGCCGCAGCCACCGGCTAACCGTTGCCGTGCCTTACCCTTCCACCCTGGCCCTGCTCGACGAGCTGCAATTCGCCACCGGCCTGGGCATCGAAGCCGTGCTGTGCCCGGTGGATCAGCTGATGCCGGTACTTGAGGCCTACCTGGCCCAGCACGATTCCAGCATGATGGACGAGCTGGCAGGGGTCGATGACGCGGTAAGCGAGCTGGAATTTGGCGAAGGGGTCGACCTCAGCGACGAGCGCGCCGACGATGCCGCCCTGAGCGGTGCCGACGATGCGCCGATCGTCAAGTTCGTCAACAAGGTGTTGCTGGATGCCATTCGCCGCGGCGCCTCTGACATACACTTCGAGCCCTACGAGACCAGTTATCGCGTGCGCATGCGCGTGGACGGCATGCTGATGGAGTCGGCACGCCCGCCCTTCGCCATGCGTTCGCGCATCGCCGCCCGCCTCAAGGTAATGGCGCGGCTGGATATTTCCGAACGCCGCCTACCGCAGGATGGCGCGATCAAGCTGAAGGTATCGAAGACCCGCTCGATCGATTTCCGCGTGAACTCGCTGCCAACCGTATACGGCGAGAAGATCGTACTGCGTATTCTCGACCCTGCCTCGGCGCAGATCGGCATCGATGCGCTGGGCTTCACACCGGAACAGCGCGCCCTGTACGAAGGCGTGCTTGACCAACCCCAGGGCATGATACTGGTTACCGGCCCTACCGGTAGCGGCAAAACGGTAACGCTCTATACCGGGCTGAACATCCTCAACGAGGTGCAGCGCAACATCTGTACCGCCGAAGACCCGGTGGAGATCAAGGTCCCGGGGGTCAACCAGGTCAACGTGCTGCCCAAGATCGGCCTGGATTTCGCCAGCGCCCTCCGCGCCTTCCTGCGCCAGGACCCGGACGTGGTGATGGTGGGTGAGATCCGCGACCTGGAGACGGCCGAGATCGCGGTGAAGGCGTCACAGACTGGCCACCTGGTGCTCTCCACGGTACACACCAATTCAGCCGCAGAGACCCTCACCCGCCTGGCTAACATGGGTGTGCCGGCTTTCAACATTGCCAGCTCCGTTAGCCTGATCATCGCTCAGCGCCTGGCCCGCCGGCTGTGCAAGCACTGCCGCCAGGAGGCGGAGCTTCCCCGCGAGGTGTTGCTGCAGGAAGGCTTCACCGAGCAGGAGGTGGATAACGCCACGGTGTATGAAGCAGTCGGCTGCAAGCACTGCACGCATGGCTACAAGGGCCGGGTGGGGATCTATGAAGTGGTGCCGATCAGCACGGCCATGAGCCAGCTGATCATGCGCAACGGCAACTCGATGGACTTCGACACCCTGGCTCGCCAGGAGGGGCATCCGGACCTGCGCCGCAGCGGGCTATTGAAGGTGATGCAGGGGATTACCAGTTTGACTGAAATCAACAGGATCACAAAAGACTAACCAACTGATACAAATTATTGCTGCATTGCGTAATGAAGCACCCTCATATCAGGCACACTTGAGCCGATAATAACAGGAAAGTAGAACCGACTATCGAAACTGCAGCAGGGAAACTATGACAACCAGAACGGCTAGAGCGCCAAAGAAGCTGAGACTGTACCGCTGGCGCTGGACGGGCAAGGGCCCTGGCGGGCGCCTGGTCAGCGGTGAAGTAGTGGCCGCCGAGAAGTTCGAGGTGGAACGCGAGCTGGCCAACCAGAACATCATCGTCAGGAACGTGCGCCGCAAAGGCGGGCTGACTGGCGGTATGGGAACCGTCAAACCCCGGGACATCATGCTCTTCGCTCGCCAGATGGCCACCATGATTCGTGCCGGTGTGCCGGTGCTCCAGGCGTTCCAGGTGGTGGCCGAGAGCATCCGCAAGCCGGCCATGAGTGCCGTGGTTCAGCAGATGATGAACGAGGTGGCAGCCGGCTCGAGCTTCTCCCAGGCGCTGCGCAATCACCCCGACCATTTCGATAGCCTGTTCTGCAACCTAGTGGAAGCGGGCGAGAGTTCCGGCTCGCTGGACCGCATGCTCGATCGTATCGCCATCTACAAGGAAAAGGTGGAGTCGCTCAAGGGCCGGGTGAAGAAGGCGCTGTGGTACCCCATTGCGGTAATCCTGGTGGGGGTCGGCGTCACGGCGCTGCTGCTGATCAAGGTGGTACCGCAGTTCGAAAGCCTGTTCCACGGTTTCGGCGCCGAACTGCCGGCCATGACCCGCATGACCATCGCCCTTTCCGAATTCGCCCAACAGTACTGGCTGTGGGGCCTGGGCGGGTTGATCGCCTTCGTCTACCTGTTGCGCCAGGGCATCAAGCGCTCGCCGGCTTTCGCCTACCGCGTACATGCGTTCCTGCTCAAGGTACCGGTGCTCGGCGATATCTTCGACAAATCCGCCGTGGCACGCTATTCCCGTACCCTGGCAACCACCTACGGCGCCGGCGTGCCCATGGTGGAAGCGTTGGACATCGCCGCCGGGGCCACCGGCAATCTGGTCTACGAGCGCGCCACGCGGCAGATCCGCGAGGACGTCTCCACCGGCCAGCAGCTCCACTTCGCCATGCGCCTGACCGAACGCTTCCCCGCGCTGGCGGTGCAGATGGTGGGCATCGGCGAGGAGTCCGGCGCGCTGGATGCCATGCTCAACCGGGTGGCCGACTATTACGAGGAGGAAGTCGACAACAAGGTCGATGCCCTCACCTCGCTGCTGGAGCCGCTGATCATCGTGGTGCTGGGGATACTGGTCGGCGGCCTGGTGGTCTCGATGTACTTACCGATCTTCGAGTTGGGCACTGTGCTGTGAGGTACTCACTTGCTGGTTGACGTTCCCCCCGCCATTCTTTGGCCACTTGTGGCCGTGCTGGGTCTTTGCCTGGGCAGTTTCCTCAACGTGGTTATCGTACGTCTGCCGGTCATGCTGATGCTGGGCTGGCGCGCCGAGGCCCGCGAGGCGCTTGAGCTGCCCGAAGAGGAGTCGCACCGCTTCAATCTGCTGGTGCCGCGCTCGATATGCCCCCAGTGCGAGACGCCTATTACCTGGCATGACAACTTGCCGGTCGTCGGCTGGTTCAAGCGACGCGGCCGCTGTGCTGCCTGTGAAGCGCGCATCAGCCCGCAGTATCCTCTAGTGGAGCTGGCCGGTGCCGGCCTGGCACTGGCTGTACTGGCGCTTTACGGGGCCACCTGGCAAGGCCTGTTCGTCTTCGGCGCCTGCCTGGCGCTGCTGGCCCTGGCCGTGATCGACCTGCGTACCCAGTTGCTGCCGGACATGATGACCCTGCCGCTGCTGTGGGCCGGGCTGCTTTACCAGTTGCTATTCCAGCCGCTGATGTTGACTGACGCCGTGATCGGCGCCATGGCGGGTTATCTCGCCCTGTGGAGCGTCTACTGGCTGTTCAAGCTGGTGACCGGCAAGGAAGGCATGGGCTACGGTGACTTCAAGCTGCTGGCGGCCCTGGGCGCCTGGCTGGGCTGGCAGTACCTGCCGATGGTGTTGATCCTTTCCGCCGGCGTGGGTGCCGTCGTGGGCATCGCCATTCAGCTCGCCCTGCCCCGCCTTCGCGGCGCACCGATGCCCTTCGGACCCTACCTGGCCAGCGCCGGCTGGGTGGCGCTGCTGGTAGGCGAGCCGCTGATGGCCGCCTATGTCGACATGGCGTTTTAATCGTTTGGGAAGAACCTTGTGAGGGACGCCCTGTGAGGAAGAACTTGGTAAGAGAGCATCTGCTTTGATCGTTGGATTAACTGGCGGCATCGCTTCCGGCAAGAGCACCGTGGCGCGGGCCTTCGCGGCGCTAGGTGTGCCATGGGTGGATGCCGATGACGTAGCCCGCGAAGTGGTGGAGCCGGGTGAGCCGGCGCTGGCCGAGATTGTCGGGCGCTTCGGCGGGCAGGTAGTGCAGGCCGACGGCAGCCTGAACCGGCGCGCGCTGCGCGAGATCGTCTTCGCCGACCCGAGCGAGCGCCTCTGGCTGGAGTCGGTCACTCACCCGCGCATTCGTCAGCGCATCGTCGCGCACCTGGAGCGCCTGCAAGCCGAGGGGGCACCCTACGTGTTGCTGGTCTCTCCGCTGCTGTTCGAGTCGGGCCAGAGCGAGATGGTCGACCGTTGCCTGGTGGTCGACGTGCCGGAAAGCCTGCAGTTCGCCCGTACCGCCGCCCGCGATGACGTGGACGATAAACAGGCCCGCGCCATCGTGGCTGCCCAGATGCCGCGCAGCGAACGCCTGGCCCGCGCCGACGACGTGATCGACAACAGCGGCAGCGAGGAAGATCTTGCCGCTCAGGTCGCCGAACTGGATCGGCGCTACCGTGAAATGGCGGCCAGCCGATAGCCCACATGATCGCCCATAAACGCTAGAATGGGCGGAAAGCCACCAACCGCTGCGGATTCATGAGCCAACACAACCAACGCCCCCTGACCGTCGCCTGCCCGCAATGCCAGAAGAAGGTGGAGTGGAGCGAGAAGAATCCCTACCGTCCCTTCTGCAGCGAGCGCTGCAAGCTGATCGACTTGGGCGCCTGGGCCGACGAATCGCACCGTATTGCCGGTGAGCCGGCACTCGACGAGAGCAACATCGACGAGTGGCTGGCCCGCGCCGACCGGGGCGACGATCGGTGAACCTGGCGCCGGCACCGACCTATCGGCTACTGGCTGAACTGGAGGTCGCCTTCGATATGCTGATCGAGCGCACCGAGAGCTTGCTCGAAGCCTATGCCGCTTCGCCTGCCGAGGCCTGGGCCTTCCAGGCCGACGCCAGCACCGAGTGGCTGCGCCGTGCCCTGCTCGATTTCTGGTACACCGATGGCCAGGATGGCCGCGCCACGCGTAGCCATGTTGGCCTGGTGGCTGCAGATGAAGCTCTGATGGCCAGAGTGATCGAGGTGAATTCGGCCAAGGCCGCATTTGCCGAGCAGCTGGCTCGCATCAAGGCCGAGGACCCTCCACTGCTGGCCGAGGCCAAGGCGGTGCTGCCGTTTCGTCATCCACAGCTGCACGACCACCTGCGCGGCAGCGGTTTGGCGCGGCTGCACCTCAAGCAGTGCTGGCGGGCCATTCCCGTGGCCGAGGCGCCGGTGGCCCGGGTCCGCCTGGCCTGGTACTCGAGCGGCCGCTCCATCAAGCGACTGACGGTACGCGAAGTGGAAAAGAAACTGCTGGCGCTGGATAGCGATGCGCCCCACGTGCGCATTCAGCTACGCAAGCTGGCCGCCCTGCCTTCGAGCGAGCCGCTGGCCCAGGTACAGAGCCAGGCGCCGTTGATGCGCGCCAACCTGTTCTATTGCGAGCCGCTGGAAGATGGCCGCACCCGGCGCGCCATGAACGTGGCACTGCCGCTATTCCTGCCCGCGCCGCGCGGCCATCTGCCCGACCACAACCTGCCTCCGGCTACCCCACCGCAGAGCCGCACTCGCGCCCGGCGCAGCGATGAAAAGCTGGAGGAACATCCCTACCTGCCCTCGCTGCGGATCTTCCGCTACCGCTGACAGGCCCTGACCGCCTACGAAGCCGTTACCATGGCCATCCCGTATGGTGGCCATCAATCACGAAGGCGTGCCGATGCCGGCCTCCCGGGTGATGGTGTGGATGACTATGGGGCTCCGGCCCTTCCCATCCTTCATGCTCGTGCTGATGGTGATCATCGTGATAATGCAGATGCGTGTGTGTCATCGGCGCATGTTCGTGCTCAATCTCCATGGGGTCATGGCGCGGCCAGGCGTAGGCCGCCAGCGCCGTCGCCAGCAGCGCTAACGTTCCCAATAATGCGAACGTCCCGATTAGGCCGAGATTTGCGCCCATCCAACCCGCTAACGGATAGGTGAGCAACCAGCAACCGTGCGACAGCGAAAACTGTGCGGCGAACAGCGCCGGCCGGTCCTCGGGTTGGCATGAGCGCTTGAGTAGACGCCCGGTCGGGGTCATGACCAGTGAGGCGCCGGCTCCCAGCAACAGCCATAGCCCGAGCAGCCCGCCGAACCCGGGTGCGCTAAGCCCCAAGTAGAGGCTCAGAGTCATCAGGCCGCCACCCAGCAGCATGACGGGTCGTTCGGGCAACCGATCCAATACCTTGGGCAGGAGCAGCGCTACCAGCATGGAGCCGCCACCAGCCGCGGCGAAGGCCAAGGCCACCTCGCGCTCACCCAACGCCAAGCTGGATCGCACGTATACCACGGTATTGACGATCTGCATGGCACCGGCCGATGACACGGCAAGGTTCAATGCTAGCAGCCCACGCAGCCGGGGGGTCTTGAGGTAGATACGCACGCCCCGAGAGACGCGTTGCCATACGCCAGGTGCCTCTTCCACGGGGCGCGGCGAGGGCAGCGCCACCGATACGACCAGCGCCGCCGAGAGCAGGAACGCCAGGCCATTGAGCACGAACAACACATCGAAGCCCATCACGACCAGCAGCGCCGCCGCAGCCACCGGGCTGAGCAGGTTCTCCAGGTCATAGGCGAGCCGCGATAGCGACAACGCCCGCGTATACTGCCCTTCGTTCTCCAAGAGGTCGGGGATCGTCGCCTGAAAAACCGGCGTGAAACCCGCCGAGCAGGCATTGAGCAAAAAAATCAGAAAATAGATCTGCCATACCTCGGTGACGAAGGGCAGCGCGCAGACTACGGCTGCACGCAGCAGATCGAGGCTGACCAGCAGCCAGCGCCGCGGCAGGTGCGCCGCGTAAGCTCCTACCAGCGGGGCGATGCCCACATAGGCCACCATCTTGATCGCCAGTGCCGTGCCCAACACGACCCCTGCCTGCCCCGCCGCCAGGTCGTGTGCCAGTAATGCCAGGGCGACCGTGGTGAGCCCGGTGCCGAGCAGCGCAATGACCTGGGCCAGGAACAGGTGGCGGTAAGCCCGATGAGCGAGTACGTCGAACATGGGATGCTAGCCGGCCTGCTGTGCCTGATGCTCCAGTTCACCGGCAAGTTCGGCCGGGAGCTTCAGTGCCTTGGCCAACTGGTCGAGCCAGGCCCGCTCCATAGGGTTCTGCTCGTCAATCACCGCAACGCTGATCAGGTACATCTCGCGCGCCGCCTGGGGTGAATCGGCCTGCCGCGCCAGCGCTTCGGCATCCAGCGGGGCGCTGAGCTGCTGCTCGACCCAGCGGTGTAGCTCGTCGTCGGCGCCCAGGGCGTCGATCTGCTGGGTAATCAGCTCGCGCTCCTGCGCGTCGATATGCCCATCGGCGCGGGCGGCCATGATCATGGCTTGCAGCAACTCGAGGCTGCGGCGCTCCTGATACTCGCCTTCCAACTCTTCGACCCGCGTCCCCTCGGCCCCACTGGCGACCGTCTGGACGCTCTTGTCCTGCGAGCCTTGTGAATTCTGGGAAGAGCTTTGAGAGTTCTGCCAGGCTTTCCAGGCCAGCATGCCGACCGCAGCAATCGCGCCGTACTTGAGCGCCTTGCCGCCGAGCTTGCGACCGCGCTTGGAGCCCACCAGCAGCCCCATGGCGCCTCCGCCCAGCAGGCTCTTCATATCCAGGCCACCGCCGCCGGCCGATGCCTGGCCCGACGAGCCGCCTCCCAGTTGGCGGGTCAGGCCATCGAGCATGCCTTTTACATCGACGCTCCCGCTATTCCGGTTACCGCTCTGGCCACCGGCCTGCTGCATCAATTGCTGCAATATCTTGCTGGCGTTCATCGATTTCTCTCCTTGGGAATCAACGTGCATGGCCACACCGGCTCTTTACGCGAACGGGCCTGGCCAGGCAACGATATCAGGCTGGGCTTGAAGACTCATGCCATTCCAGCGCCTGCTCCATGCGGTCGTAGCCCCAGAACGGCTCGTCGCCAGCCATGAAGAACGGCGCACCGAAGATGCCCAGCGCCTGGGCTCGGGCCGTGGCATCGCGTAGCGCCTCCTTGGCTTCGGGCCGCTGGCCCTCTTCCAGCAGGAAGGCGGCGTCGAGCTTGAGTTCCGCCAGGCAGCTGGCAATGACCTGAGGATCGGCGATGCCCTCGTCGTGCTCGAAGTTGGCGCGGTAGACGCTGCGCACGAATGCCGGAATCCACTCTTCCTCGGCGTGCCAGTTGGCGATACGTGCCGCCAGCAGGCCGCTGCGGGGAAACTGCGAGGGGCGGCGGAAACGGATGCCATCGCGGTCGCACAGGCGCTCGACATCCCGCCACATGTAGCGCCCCTTGGCCGGGTATAAATTGAAGGGTGTGTCGGTCAAGCCTTGGGCCTGGAAGATCGGCCCCAGCAGGAAAGGCTGCCAACGTACCTCAATGTCACGCTCGGCGGCCTCATGCTCGAGCCGCATCGCGGCTGGATAGGAGTAAGTGCTGGCGAAATCGAACCAGAAAGTAAAGGTCATGATGGCTCCTTTTGGTAAGCCGGTGGTGAACTGCAGTGCCGTTACTCCCTGGGGCCTAGCTTCCCCTTTGACCTGCATCATGCACTATGGGTCGCTATTCGCCATACTAGGCTGTATTAGCGAATAAGGAGAACGCTTGGTGAAATCCCTGGAGCCCTTGACCGCCACGCAGGTCTATCGTGCCTGCCCCGAGGACGCTTTCGACTTCGAGGTGACCAGCGAGCTCGAGTCGCTGGACATGCTGAGCGGCCATGATCGCGCGCGCGATGCGCTGGATTTCGGCACTTCCATGCGCAGTGATGGTTTCAACCTCTATGTGCTGGGGCACCCCGGGCATGGCAAGCACCAGTTGGTAGGCCGCTTTCTCGCCGAGCGCTCCCGCGACGAACCTACGCCACCGGACATTGCCTACCGTTACAACTTCGAGGACCACACGCAGCCGCTGTGCCTGCTGCTGCCAACCGGCATGGGCCGGGTGTTGCGAGCCGACCTGGAGCAACTGGCCGAGGAACTGCGCTCGGCCATTCCCGCCGTGTTCGAGGGCGATGAGTACCAGAACCGCCTGCACGAGCTGAAGCATGCCATGGGCGAACGACAGCGCGATGCCATCGAGGCGGTACGCCGCGAGGCGCGCGAACACGATATCCTGCTGCTCTCAACGCCCAATGGTTTCACCTTCGCCCCTGCCGGCGGCGATGACGACAAGATGATGCCACCCGAGGAGTACGAAAAGCTCGACAAGGACGAGCGTGAGCGTATCGAGGTGACGGTCCAGGTACTGCAGAAGAAACTGGCCCAGGCCATTCGTCACATGCCCCGGCTGGCGAAACAACTGCGCGAGCAGGTCTCCACGCTGAACGGCGAGATGCTGCAAACGGCCATCGACGCGCCACTGGCCGAGCTGGAGGAGCGCTACGCCGATCATCCCGGAGTTCTTGATCACCTGAGTTCGCTGCGCGACGCCATGCTGCTGCACGTCGACTCGTTTATTACTGACGACCCCGAGATGCCGCCGGAGGCGATCTTCAACCGCTTCCTGATCAACCTGATCGTCGACAACACCAGCTGCGAAGGCGCCCCGGTGATCTACCTCGACCTGCCGACCCATCAGCACCTGGTGGGGCGCATCGAGCATCACGTTCACAACGGCACCCTACTGACCGATTTCTCGCTGATTCGTGCCGGCGGCCTGCACCGGGCCAATGGGGGATACCTGGTGGTGGACGTGCGCGCCATTCTGATGCAAGCCGGCGCCTGGGAAACGCTCAAGCGAGTGCTGCGCGCCGGAGAGATCCGCACCGAGTCGCTGGAGCAGGCCTATGGCCTGATCAGTACCACTACACTGGAGCCCGAACCGGTGCCGCTGGATCTCAAGGTAGTGCTGCTCGGCGAGCGCCTGTTCTACTATCTCCTGTGCGAGCACGACCCCGACTTCCTCGAACTGTTCAAGGTGCAGGCCGACCTGGAGGATGAGCTCGAACGCAATCATGGCAATCAGCCGCTCTATGCCCGCATGGTGGCTACCCTGGCACGGGATTCAGCGCTGCGCCCGTTGGACCGCAGCGGCGTGGCGGCGGTGATCGAGCGTGCCAGCCGCCTGGCCGACGACCAAAGCAAGCTCACCGCCCGCCACCGTGCCCTGAGCGACCTGCTGGAGGAAGCCAACCATTGGGCAGACCGCGACGCCGCCAAGGTGATCTCGCGTGCCCACGTCGAGAAAGCGGTCGCACAACAGCTGTGGCGCGCCAGCCGCATCCACGAACGCAGCCACGAGTCCATCGCTCGCGGCACCGTGGCGATCCAGCTCGAGGGCTTCGAGGTCGGCCAGGTGAACGGCCTTTCGGTGATGAGCCTGGGCGACTACGCCTTCGGCCAACCCACCCGTATCACAGCCACCGCCCGGCCCGGGCCCGGCCATGTGGTCGATATCGAGCGCGAGGCGCGACTGGGTGGCCGCATCCATTCCAAGGCTGTGATGATCCTGTCGCGCTGCCTGGCCAGCCGCTATGCCCCGGATGCCCCGCTGTCGCTTTCCGCCAGCCTGGCCTTCGAACAATCCTACGGCGGTATCGAGGGCGACAGCGCCTCGGTGGCCGAGGCCAGCGTGTTGATTTCCGCCATCGCCCGGGTGGGTATCGACCAGCGCCTGGCGGTGACCGGCTCCATCGACCAGCATGGCCGCGTCCAGGCGGTGGGCGGGGTCAATGAGAAGATCGAGGGCTTTTTCGATATCTGCCAAGCACGCGGCGGCGTGAAGGGGCATGCCGTACTGCTGCCCGCCGCCAACGTGGAGCATCTGATGCTCAAGCGCGAGGTGCGCGACGCCATCGCCGCCGGCGATTTTCGCGTCTATGCCATCGAGCGGTTGGACCAGGCGCTCGAGCTACTTACGGGAATGCCCCCCGGCGAGCGCAACGATGATGGCGAATACCCCGCCGATAGCCTGAATGCCAAGGTCCTCGAACGGCTCGAGGCCTTTCATCGCGCAGTGAGGAGGAGCAAGGCCGGCAAGGAGAATGGTAAGGAGAACGGCAAGGAGGTAAGCCAGGATAGCGATGATAGCGGTAACGACGAGGAGCCCCGCGATGACGAATGACGATGCCCCGCAGGGCGGCGGCCCACAAGCACCGTTATCGGAGCTTGTGCGGGTGCTGGCCCTGCTCGACGCCTCCCGCCACAGCCTGGCGGCTCTTGCCGCAGCGGTAAACCTGGCCAGCCAGCGTCATGTCGAACTGGTGGCCCTTTACGTCGAGGATCTGGACCTGCTGAGCTGCGCCGCCTTCCCCTTTTCCTGCGAGATCGGCGCCCAGTCCGGGCTGACACGCCCGCTCACCCATGATTCGCTGGAAAGCAGCATCGCTCATCAGTTGCAGCGCGTTCAGCAGGCCCTGGCGGCGGCGGTGGCCGGGCACGACCTGTGCCATCGGCTCGAAGTCAGCCGCGGGAGAATTGCCGCCGAAGCCTTGGGCAAAGCCGGCCCGGGCGACGTGCTGGTACTCGGCAAGGTCGGTACCAGCGAGCGTTGGGGAAAACGGCTTGGCTCCACCAGCCGCCGCTTGATACTGGAAGCTCCATGCAGCGTGCTGCTGTGGGACGAGACACACCCATTCCGGCGTGGCCCGCTACGCTGGCTGATAGCAAGCGAAGACGACCAGATGCAGGAGGCGGCTGCACCCTCGATACCGGCATGGTTGGCATCGCTGTTCGATGGTGCTGCCCCCCTGCCTGCCCGCCATGCCGGGGAGCTGGAAAACAAGCTGGCCAGCGCCGATGCCGGCGGGTTGCTGCTGCACCGTAGCGAACTGGAAAACCTGCTGAAAGAGGATGAGTCGTTGATCGCCAGGGTATCGCTGCCGATCCTGGTCATCCCTTAAGCTCTGTCCTAAAACTGGCTACGCTGGGACTTCACGCCTGATGCCGATCACGCGTCGAGCTGCCCTTCTTGCCGAGACGACGCCAAGGTTGGCGGTGCAGCCGGGCCATCCGGCTTTTCCAGGGGCGGTTCCTGCAGCCGCGGCATGGCGGCCACACGTTTATCGATGTAACGCAGCAGCCAGAGTTGGGCAAACAGAATTACCAGACACCACACAAGGCCTGATACAACGCTCACGGCAGCTTTCCTCTCAGAGGCCGACGCGGCCTCGTCGAATCGAGTTTAGTCCTGGCCAGAGAAAAGCAATAGAGGGGGAGCGTGGCTTTTTTTGGTGGCTTAGGCTTTGCCCGAATACTGGCTAGAGCCGCGCCTCCACCCGCTCCAGGATCTGGCGGCTCACCTTGTTCACCAGCGGTTTGGCAGCCCTGGTCACCGCCTTTTCGACCAGCCGGTTGCGTATGGTGTAGGTCAGCGTGAAGGAGACTTCAGTGCCTGTCGCCACCGGACGAAGCCGGTAGCAGCCCTGGTTGTGAACGCCATCCACCGATTCCCAGGCCAGTACTTCGGGCGGCCGGTTCTCGGTGATGGCCACGTCGAAGGTCCAGTCCATGCCCACGGCGTGCACGTGCCAGCGATAGCGCTCGCCGCCGAGCGGCTCGATCGCCTTGATCAGATCGGAGTAGTCGACGAAGTCCTCGACCCGCTCCAGCAGGGCAAAGACCCGCTCCGGCGGGGCCTTGAGAATTGCGCTGTGTTCGATCGTGGCCATGCGGTTCCCTATGCTGCTGTACGACGCTAAAATGCTCCACTTTCTGCAGGGTACCATCCTGCTGAACGATAGCTAACGAGAATAGCTAATCTTCGCTCGCCCCATACACAATCATCAACGCTGGGCAAATCGCCGAGCGAGATGGAGCGCCCCATTTTTCATCTGAGGTAGTACATGTCCACACCCAAGGTCGGTTTCGTCTCACTGGGTTGCCCCAAAGCGCTGGTGGATTCCGAGCGTATCCTGACCCAGTTGCGCACCGAGGGCTACGAGATCGTGCCCAGCTATGACGACGCCGACGTGGTGGTGGTCAATACCTGCGGCTTCATAGACAGCGCCAAGGCCGAGTCACTGGATGCCATTGGCGAGGCCATCGCCGAGAACGGCAAGGTAATCGTCACCGGCTGCATGGGCGTGGACGAAAGCGCGATTCGCCAGGTACACCCCAGCGTGCTGGCAGTGACGGGTCCGCAGCAGTACGAGCGCGTGGTCGGCGCCGTGCACGAGGCGGCTCCGCACGACCACCGGCACGATCCGCACCTCGACCTGGTGCCGGCCCAGGGCGTGAAGCTCACCCCGCGCCACTATGCCTACCTGAAGATCTCGGAGGGCTGCAACCACAGCTGCAGCTTCTGCATCATTCCCTCCATGCGCGGCAAGCTGGTGAGCCGCCCGGTAGGCGAGGTACTCAAGGAAGCCGAGGGCTTGGCCAAGGCCGGCGTCAAGGAGCTCCTGGTGATCTCCCAGGACACCAGCGCCTATGGCGTGGACCTGCGCTATGCCACTAGCGAGTGGCGCGGCCGCGAGTTCAAGACGCGCCTCACCGAGCTGTGCGAGGCGCTGTCCGAGCTGGGTATTCGTGTGCGCTTGCATTACGTCTACCCCTACCCCCACGTGGACGAGCTGATTCCGCTGATGGCAGAGGGCAAGATCCTGCCCTACCTGGACATCCCCTTCCAGCACGCCAGTCCCAAGGTGCTCAAGGCGATGAAGCGCCCCGCCTTCGAGGACAAGACCCTGGCGCGCATCAAGCGCTGGCGTGAGCTGTGCCCCGAGCTGACCATCCGCTCGACTTTCATCGTCGGCTTCCCCGGCGAGACTGAGGAAGATTTCCAGTACCTTCTCGACTGGTTGAGCGAGGCCCAGCTAGATCGGGTGGGTTGCTTCCAGTACTCCCCGGTGGATGGAGCGCCGGCCAACGAATTAGGCCTGGAGCCGGTAGCGGATGAAGTGAAGCAGGATCGCTGGGAGCGCTTCATGGCGCACCAGCAACAGATTTCAGCTGCCCGCCTCGAGCGCAAGATCGGCCGCGAGATCGAAGTGCTGGTGGACGAAGTCGACGAAGATGGCCCGATCGGCCGCAGCGAAGCCGACGCCCCAGAGATCGACGGCATGGTTTTCCTGGACGCCAAGCGTACCCTGCGCCCCGGCGACGTGGTTAGAGCGCGCGTAACCAATGCCGATGAATACGACCTGTGGGCTGAAGTGATCGAGGAATCGCAGCCCGTCAAGTTCATGGATTTTTATGGTGCATAGAAAGCCCCTATCTTCAGCCATGCGTCGTTAAAAATTGGCTTAGAATACTCATTTACAACTTGTAAACTCCGTTTCTGCGCCAATTTTTGCCTAGCCTGGCCCTTGCCAGGGCCTCCCTCTGGCTTGGTTGGTATACGTTGAAAACAAGAACGCCGCCCCGAAGGGCGGCGTTCTTGATTGAGCCTTGGCTCACCGGGCTCCGCAAGCGGAGCCCGAAGGACGATCAGTCCTGACCCATCTGCTGCTTGATGAGGTCGCCGATGGTGGTCGGGCCACCGGTCTCGACTTCCTGGTCGCGCAGCTTCTTCAGGTTCTGACGTGTGTCGTCCTGATCCTTGGCCTTGATCGAAAGGTTGATCGCACGGTTCTTGCGATCGACGCTGACGATGCGGGCTTCGACGGTGTCGCCCTCGGTCAGCACGTTGCGCGCGTCTTCGACGCGGTCGGCGCTGATCTCGGAAGCCTTGAGCACGGCAACGACGTCAGTCGCCAGCTCGACGTGAGCTTCCTTGGCATCGACCTCGACCACACGGCCGGAGACGATGGAGCCCTTGTCGTTGACAGCCAGGTACTCGGCCACCGGGTCGGAATCGAGCTGCTTGATGCCAAGCGAAATGCGCTCACGCTCCGGGTCGATGGAGAGAATGACGGCTTCGGCTTCGTCGCCCTTCTTGAAGCGACGTACAGCTTCTTCGCCAGTCTCGGACCAGGACAGGTCGGAGAGGTGAACCAGGCCGTCGATGCCGCCTTCCAGACCGATGAAGATCCCAAAGTCGGTGATCGACTTGATGGAACCGGCCACACGGTCGCCCTTGTTGTACTGGGCGCTGAAGGTTTCCCACGGGTTCGGAGTGCACTGCTTGATACCCAGGGAGATACGACGACGCTCCTCGTCGATGTCGAGGATCATGACTTCCACTTCGTCGCCGATGTTGACGACCTTCGACGGGTGGATGTTCTTGTTGGTCCAGTCCATTTCAGAGACGTGAACCAGGCCTTCGACACCCTCTTCCAGCTCGGCGAAGCAGCCGTAGTCGGTGAGGTTGGTGACGCGGGCCGGAACCACGGTACCCTCGGGGTAACGGTCCTTGATGTTGACCCACGGATCTTCGCCCAGCTGCTTCAGGCCCAGCGAGACGCGGTTGCGCTCGCGGTCGAACTTGAGCACCTTGACGTTGATCTCGTCGCCCACGGCAACGATCTCGCTCGGATGCTTGATACGCTTCCAAGCCATGTCGGTGATGTGCAGCAGGCCATCGACGCCGCCCAGGTCGACGAAGGCGCCGTAGTCGGTCAGGTTCTTGACGATACCGAGGATCTGCTGGCCTTCCTGCAGGGTGGCGAGCAGAGCTTCACGCTCGGCGCTGTTCTCGGCTTCGAGCACGGCGCGGCGCGATACGACCACGTTGTTGCGCTTGGGGTCGAGCTTGATGACCTTGAAGTCGAGTTCCTTGTGCTCGAGGTGCGTGGTGTCGCGCACCGGACGCACGTCGACCAGGGAACCCGGCAGGAATGCACGGATGGAGTCGATGTCGACGGTGAAGCCGCCCTTGACCTTGCCGTTGATCACGCCCTTGACGATTTCTTCTTTCTCGAAGGCCGCTTCCAGAACCTTCCAGGCTTCGGCGCGCTTGGCCTTCTCGCGAGACAGACGGGTCTCGCCGAAACCGTCTTCGACGGCTTCCAGGGCGACACTGACTTCGTCGCCGACGGCGATGGTGAGCTCGCCGTTATCGTCGCGGAACTGCGCCGCGGGAATCTGCCCTTCAGACTTCAGGCCGGCATTGACGGTGACCCAGTCACCTTCGATGTCGACGACGGTAGCCGTGACGATCGCGCCCGGCTCCATGTTGATGTCCTGCAGTGACTGTTCAAACAGTTCAGCAAAGCTTTCGCTCATGATTTTCCTACGTGATCAACGGTGTTGAGGCGTTGCCGCCTTCTCCGCACCACCAGCGAGTGCGGGCCTTATTTACCAAACCCCCGGGGACGTTAACGCTGGTTGGACCTGACCGGGCTTGCAAGAGTGTTATTGCCCGACCATGCCATGACATCCGCTCGAGGGCGCCGCAAGGGAGATCAAGTCTCGGGGACGAGGCCGCGCTCTGCGAGCCACTCCGTCAACCGTTCCACCACTTCCGGTATCTTCAGGCTCGTGGTATCAAGCGTTATGGCATCATCTGCCGGCTTGAGTGGAGCCACGCTGCGCTGCATGTCGCGTGCATCGCGTGCCTGAATTTCCTTCAAAAGACTCGATAGACTAGCATCCACCCCCGCCTCCTGCAACTGAAGGTGGCGCCTGTGCGCCCGCTCCTCGGGGCTTGCCGTGAGGAATACCTTGAGCTCGGCATCGGGGAATACCACGGTTCCCATGTCGCGACCGTCGGCGACCAGCCCCGGGGGCTTCCTGAAGTCGCGCTGACGCTGCAGCAGCGCCTGGCGCACGCCGTTCAGCGCAGCGACCTGCGAGGCGGCATCGCCCACCTGTTCGGTGCGGATCTCGTGGCTGACGTCGTCGCCTTCTAGCAGCACGCGGGTCTTGTCATCCTCGGCGAGGAAGACTACGTCGAGTTCGGCCGCGAGTCGCTCCAGCTCGGCTTCGTCATTCAGGGCCACGCCGTGGCGCACGGCGGCCAGCGCCGTCAAACGATAGAGCGCACCGCTATCCAGCAGGTGCCAGCCCAGCCGCTCGGCGACCAGGCGGCTGATGGTGCCCTTGCCGGCACCGCCGGGCCCGTCGAGGGTCAACACCTTGGCCTCGCTCATGCCTTCACCTCTTGCGCTTCCTCGCCCACTCTGAGGCCAACCACACGGGCAAGTTCCGTGAAACCGGGGAAGGAGGTGGCAACGTTGGCGCAGTCATCGATGAGGATTTCCTCGCCGGCCCGCAGGGAAGCGATGACGAAGGCCATGGCGATGCGATGGTCGCCCAGGCTGTCGATGCGCCCGCCGCCGTAGGCGATGTCACTTCCACCGGCGCCGACGATGTCGATGCCGTCTTCCCGCACGGTGTGTTCGATGCCCAGGGTCGCCATCCCGTCGGCCATGGCCTGGATGCGGTCGGACTCCTTGACCCGCAACTCCTCGGCACCGCGCAGGCGGGTGGTGCCGGTGGCGCTGGCGGCGGCGATGAACAGTGCCGGAAACTCGTCGATGGCCAGTGGCACCTGGTCGAGGGGAATGTCGATGCCCTTGAGCGGCGCATAGCGGATGTGCAGGTCGGCTACCGGCTCGCCGCCCACTTCATGTTCGTTGGTCAGGCGCAGGTCGGCGCCCATCAGCTTGAGGATGTTGATCACGCCGATACGCGTGGGGTTGATGCCAACGTGCTCGAGCACCAGGTTGGAGCCCGGCGTGATCGCCGCTGCCACGAGGAAGAAGGTAGCGGAGGAAATATCCGAGGGCACGTCGATGGGTGCGGCGGTCAGCTTGCCGCCGCCCTGCAGCCAGCAGGTATCGCCTTCGCGGTCGACCCGATAGCCGAAGCCGGTCAGCATGCGCTCGGTATGATCGCGGGTGGGCGCCGGCTCGCGCACGCGGGTCTCGCCTTCGGCATAGAGCCCGGCGAGCAGCAGGCAGGATTTCACCTGGGCACTGGCCATGGGCATGTCGTAGTTGATTCCGCGAAGCTTCTGACCGCCGTGAATCTTCAGCGGCGGGCGCCCGCCCTCGGCGGTGTCGATCTTGGCCCCCATCAGCCGCAACGGGTCGGCCACGCGCCCCATGGGGCGCTTGGTCAGCGAAGCGTCACCGATCAGCTCGGTGCTGAAGGCCTGCCCCGCCAGCAGGCCGGCGAACAGGCGCATGGCGGTGCCGGCATTGCCCACGTAGAGCGGGCCGGAAGGCCCCTTGAGGCCATGCATGCCGACGCCGTGAATGGTCACGCGCCCTTGGTGCGGGCCTTCGATGGCCACGCCCATTTCGCGAAACGCCTGCAAGGTGGCCAGGCTGTCCTCCCCTTCCAGAAAGCCTTTCACTTCCGTGACGCCTTCGGCCAGCGCACCGAGCATGATCGAACGGTGGGAGATCGACTTATCGCCCGGTACGCGGATGCGGCCGGCTACACGGCCACCGGGCGCGGCCCGGAAGGTGAGTTTGCCTTGTTCTTGCATTTGGTATTCCGCCTGATAACTGGTCTGGTTCAGGAGAGAGTCGAAATAGTGCCGTGCGTGGCTGGCACGGTCGAAGATGGCAAGCATAGCATCGCCGTCGCCCGCTTCCACTGCCCGGCGCAGCCGGCCGAGCCCCACCTCGAAGTCGTCGAGGGAGGCCAGCACCGCATCGCGGTTGGCGGTAAAGATGTCGCGCCACATCACCGGGTCGCTGCCGGCGATACGGGTGAAGTCGCGAAAGCCACCGGCGGCGTAGCGGAAGATCTCCAGCCGCTCGTCCTGGCGCGCCAGGGTGTCCACCAGCGAGAAGGCGAGCAGGTGCGGCAGGTGGCTGGTACGAGCCAGCACCTGGTCGTGCCGGTCGACACCCATTTCCAGCACCTCGGCACCACAGGCCTGCCACAGCGCTAACACCCGGGCCACAGCGGCCGGTGCGGTTGCGGGGGCCGGGGTGAGGATCACCTTGTGGCCGATGTAGAGCCGCGGGTTGGAGGCCGCCACTCCGCTCTTCTCGGAGCCCGCGATGGGGTGGCCCAGCACCAGGCCGGCGGGCAGCCGGCCGAAGGCCGCCAGGGCGCAGTCGCGCACCGCGGCCTTGGTGCTGCCGACGTCGGTGATGACCACGCGCGGGGACTCTCCCTCCAGCGCCTCTGGCGGCAACGCCGCGGCGAGCTCGGCCATCACGCCCTGCATGGCCAGCACCGGCACCGCCAGCACGATCAGCGTGGCGCCTTCCACCAGCGGCGCGAGCCGGGTATCGCCGTGATCGATCAGGCCCATCTGGATGCCGCGCTCGATCTCGCCGGGGTCCGGGTCGCAGGAGTGGATGGTTCCACTGAAGCCGGCAGCACGCAACGCGGCGGCAAGCGAGCCGCCGATCAGCCCAAGGCCGACGATGAGGATGCGCGATTCATTCACGGGTGTCGTACCGCCCACCACGCTTACAGCACACCCACGGGGTAGGAGCCGAGCACCTTCACTTCGGAGGCGCGCAGGCGAACTTCCTCAAGTACCGCGGCGACCCGGGGCTCGTCGACATGCCCCTTGAAGTCGATGAAGAACACGTAGTTCCACACCCCGGTGCGCGAGGGACGCGTCTCCAGGCGGGTCAGGTCGATACTGTGCCGGTGGAACGGTTCGAGCAGGTCGTGCAGGGCGCCGGGCTGGTTGCGCATGGCGACCACGATCGAGGTCTTGTCCTCGCCGGACATCGGCACGTGCTGGCTGCCGATGATCAGGAACCGCGTGGAGTTGTCGGGGCGGTCCTCGATCTTCTCCGCCACCTTCTCCAGGCCATAGAGCTTGGCCGCCATGTCACCGGCGATGGCGGCACTGTGCCATTCGCTCTTGATCATGCGCGCCGCCTCGGCGTTGGACGAGACCGGCACCCGCTCGGCGCGGGGGTAGTGAGCATCGAGCCACTTGCGACACTGCGCCAGCGACTGCGGGTGCGAGTAGACCCGCGAGACCTTGTCGCGCAGCGTGGTGTCGGACACCAGCAAATGGTGATGGATGCGCAGCACCACCTCGCCACAGATATGGATCGAAGAATCCATGAACGAATCCAGGGTGTGGCTGACCACCCCCTCGGTGGAGTTCTCCACCGGCACCACGCCATAGTTGACCGCCCCCGCCTCCACTTCGCGGAAGACTTCGTCGATGGCCGCCATGGGCATGCTCACCGCGCTCTCGCCGAAGTGCTTGAGCGCCGCCTGCTGGGTGAAGGTGCCTTCGGGGCCGAGGTAGGCCACCTTGGTGGGCTGCTCCAGCGCCAGGCAGGCGGACATGATCTCGCGGAACAGCCGCGCCATCTCTTCGCTGTTGAGCGGCCCGGGGTTGAGCTCCATGATGCGTCGCAGCACCTGGGCTTCGCGCTCGGGGCGATAGAAGACGGCGCTGGGATCGTGCTTCGTCTTGACTTCGGCGACCTGCTTGGCGCAATCGGCGCGGGCGCTGATCAGGCGCAGGATCTCGTTGTCGAGCGAATCGATACGCTCACGCAGCGAGTCGAGATTGGTGGGGGTTTCGTCGGTCATGGCTTATCCCCTGCGTTGCTCGAAGTCGGCCATGAAGTCGATCAGCGTATCGACGGCCGCTTCGGGTACGGCGTTGTAGAGGCTCGCCCGCATGCCGCCGACGCTGCGGTGGCCCTTGAGGTTGAGCAGCCCGGCTTCCTCGGCTTCGGCCAGGAACGGCTTGTCGAGGCGCTCGTCGGCCAGCACGAAGGGTACGTTCGTGCGCGAACGATTGCGCAGGGCGATGGGGTTGGAATAAAGGCCGCTTTCATCGATCGCTGCATACAGCTTGGCTGCCTTGCGCGCGTTGATGTTCGCCATGGCCTCGAGCCCGCCGATGTCATGCTTGAGCCACTGGAACACCAGCCCCGCCAGGTACCAGGCGTAGGTGGGCGGCGTGTTGACCATGGAGCCCGCCTCGGCCACGGCCTGGTAGTCGAACAGGCTGGGAATGCGCTCGCAGCGCTGGTCGAGTAGGTCGTCACGCACCAGCACCAGGGTCAGACCGGCGGGGCCGATGTTCTTCTGCGCCCCGGCATAGATCAACCCGAAGCGCGAAACGTCGAGCGGCTCGGCCAGAATGCTCGAGGAGTAGTCGCACACCAGCGGTACGCTGACGTCGGGAATATAGTCGAACTCGAGCCCGCCGATGGTTTCGTTGGCGGTGTAGTGCAGGTAGGCGGCGTCACTCGACAGCGCCAGCTCCGCCTGGGTCGGCACTTCGGTGTGGCCGCTGGCCTCACTGGAACCCGCCAAGTGCACGCCAAAGCCAAGATGCTTGGCTTCCGCCAGCGCCTTCTTGCCCCAGATGCCGGTGTAGAGGAAGTTGGCCGTGCCGCCCTGCCCCAGCAGGTTCATCGGCACCATCGAGAACTGCAGGCTGGCGCCGCCCTGCAGGAACAGCACCTTGTAGTTCTCGGGTATGGCGAGCAGCTCGCGCAGGTCGGCCTCGGCCTGCTCGGCGATGGCCACGAACTCGGGCGAGCGGTGGCTCATTTCCATCACCGAGAGCCCGCGGCCGTGGTAGTCGAGCATTTCTTCCCGCGCGCGCTCCAGCACCGCGGTGGGCAGCGCCGCAGGACCGGCGCAGAAGTTATAGTGGCGTGTCATCAGCGTCGTGGTTCCGTTCTGCTCATTTCGTGTCGAGGCGAGATGAGCGCCCTAGCAGACGATGAGCTAACCCGGCGACCAGCCTGCGCGAGGGCGCTGTAAACCCCTCCCTGGGAGCTACTTTTGCCATCCATGGCAAAAGACCCTCGCTTCGACTGGTCCCCGGCGCTCATCGCTCGGCATGGCGCGGCAGGCCTTTACTCGTCGTTTTTGGTCTCGCCCATGTTGCCATTCTCCTCCGCGCCCTGCTCCGGCGAATCCGTTCCATCGGACGGTGCTGTCTCTTCGGACTCACCCTCGATGACTTCGCTCTCGACCTCCTCGGGCTCGTCGATACGCACGGTCTTGACCAGCTTCTCGTCGTTGCCCAGGCGGATCAACATCACGCCTTGGGTGTTGCGCGAGGTGATCGAGACTTCATCGACACGGGTACGCACCAGGGTGCCGCGATCGGTGATCAGCATCATCTCGTCGGCCGAGTAGACCTGCATGGCCGCCACCAGGGAGCCGTTGCGCTCGCTGGTCTGCATGGCGATCACGCCCTGGCCGCCGCGCCCGCGCAGCGGGAATTCCTCGAGCCGGGTGCGCTTGCCGTAGCCGTTCTCTGAAGCGGTGAGGATGTAGATCTGGCCGCCATTGCCGTTCTCCAGCGCAGCGGCCTCTTCGGCTTCCGTCTCGCTGTCGGCATCGGCATCGATCTGCTGGCTCTGCGGGATGATCAGGCTGATCACCTCGGCACCGCCGAGCAGCCGCATGCCGCGTACGCCGCGGGCGGTACGCCCCATGGCGCGTACGTTAGTTTCCTCGAAGCGGATCGCCTTGCCGTTGGACGACAGCAGCATCACATGGTCGTTGCCCGAGGTAATCGCGGCGCCCACCAGGCGGTCGTCTTCCTCGATGTCGATGGCAATCAGGCCGACGCTGCGCGGACGCGAGAACTGGTCGAGGCTGGTGCGCTTGACGGTGCCCTTGGCGGTGGCGAAGAAGATGTAGCAGTCGGGACTGTAGTCCTTCACCGGCAGGATGGCGTTGATCGCCTCGCCCTCATCCAGCGGCAGCAGGTTGACCAGCGGCTTGCCGCGGGAACCACGGCTGGCGGCCGGCATCTCGTAGACCTTGAGCCAGTAGACCTTGCCCTTGTTGGAGAACAACAGCACCGTGTCGTGGGTGGAAGCCACCAGCAGGTGCTCGATGACGTCCTCGTCCTTCATCGAGGTGGCCGATTTGCCACGCCCGCCGCGGCGCTGGGCCTGGTAGTCGGAGAGCGGCTGGGTCTTGGCGTAGCCGGTACGCGAAACCGTGACCACCATGTCTTCTTCGGCGATCAGGTCTTCGATGGAGAGGTCGAGATGGCTGGCCTGGATCTCGGTGCGCCGCGCATCGCTGAATTGGTCGCGCACCGCGGTGAGCTCCTCGCGGATCACCTCGAGCAGGCGCTCGCTGGAAGCGAGAATGGCCGTAAGCTCGGCGATCTTCTCGAGGATGCCCAGGTACTCGTCGAGCAGCTTTTCCGTCTCTAGCCCGGTCAGGCGATGCAGACGCAATTCGAGGATGGCCTGGGCCTGGGCCGGCGAGAGGCGGTATTCGGTGCCGGTGGTATTAAGGCCGAAGCCCTCTTCCAGTTCCTCGGGCTTGCACGAGGTGGCCCCGGCACGCTCGAGCATGGCGGTGACCTGGCCGGGCGGCCATACCTTGTCGAGCAGCTTCTCCTTGGCCTCGGCGGCGCTCGGCGAGGCCTTGATCAGCTCGATCACCTCGTCGATGTTGGAGATGGCGACGGCCAGGCCTTCGAGGATATGGCCGCGTTCACGCGCCTTCTTCAGTTCGAACAGGGTACGCCGGGTGACGACTTCCCGGCGGTGACGAATGAAGGCCTCGAGGATTTCCTTGAGGTTGAGTATCTTCGGCTGGCCGTTCTCGATGGCGACCATGTTGATACCGAAGACATTCTGCAGCTGGGTCTGGGCGAAGAGATTGTTGACCACCACTTCGCCGGATTCGCCGCGCTTGATCTCGATTACCACGCGCAGGCCGTCCTTGTCGGACTCGTCGCGCAGCTCGGCGATACCTTCGATCTTCTTGTCCTTCACCAGCTCGGCGATCTTTTCGATCAGCCGCGCCTTGTTCACCTGATAGGGAAGCTCGGTGATGATGATGTGGTCGCGGCCGGTCTTGTCGTCATGCTCGATAGTGTGGCGAGCGCGCACGTAGATGCGGCCGCGGCCGGTACGGTAGGCCTCGAGGATGCCGGCGCGGCCGTTGATGATGCCGGCCGTGGGGAAGTCGGGGCCCGAGATGTACTCCATCAGGTCGTCGACGGTCAGTGTATAGTCATCAATCAGCGCCAGGCAGCCGTCGATCACCTCGCCCATGTTGTGGGGCGGGATGTTGGTGGCCATGCCGACGGCGATACCCGAGGAGCCGTTGATCAGCAGGTTGGGCACCTTGGTCGGCAGCACGTCGGGAATGCGTTCGGTGCCGTCGTAGTTGTCGACCCAATCGACGGTGTCTTTCTCGAGGTCGGCCAGCAGCTCATGAGCGAGCTTGGCCATGCGCACTTCGGTGTAACGCATCGCCGCGGCGCTGTCGCCATCGATGGAACCGAAGTTGCCTTGGCCGTCGACCAGCACGTGACGCATGGAGAAATGCTGCGCCATACGCACGATGGTGTCGTAGACCGCGCTGTCACCATGGGGGTGGTACTTACCGATGACGTCGCCCACGACGCGGGCCGACTTCTTGTAAGCCTTGTTCCAGTCGTTGCCGAGCTCGTGCATGGCAAACAGCACACGCCGGTGCACCGGCTTGAGGCCGTCGCGCACGTCCGGCAACGCTCGGCCGATGATCACGCTCATCGCGTAGTCGAGGTACGACTGCTTCAGTTCGTCCTCGATGTTGACTGGCAGAATCTCTCTGGCGATGTCACCCATGGGTCGTCGAATCCTTTGCGCTTCAAGCAGATTGGCACATGAGAGCTATGCGCCATTACAGCCTGCCATCATACCACCGCAGGCAACACAAAGGCAGCGTGAGGCACAGGGCACAGGAAGGCTGGACAGGGCCCGCGAGATATTGGCGTGGCTTAGCTTTCTTTGGGCAACACCAGCGGCTCCAGTGCCTGGCGAATCTCCCCTTCGATGGCCATGGACTGCTTGGCGCGTACGTCGAGCAGCACGAAGGTGAGGTCGGCATCGGTTATCTGCTGGCCGTCGCCGATGCGACGGATCTCCTGGTACATGCGTGCGCTGCGGCTACCCAGCTCTGCCACACGGGTGAGCACCTCGAGGTCATCGCCGGCTACCGCCGCCTGGCGATAGTTGATGTTGAGATTGACCGCCACAAGCGCCGGGTTGCCTGAAGCGAAATGCCGGGCAAGCTCGGGACGGTCGTCGAAGTAACCCCAGCGCCCTTCTTCCAGGAACTCCAGGTAGCGGGCATTGTTGACGTGGCCATAACCATCCAGGTGATAACCACGTACGCGCAGGGTGACGCGGGAAATTCGCTTGTCCACGGGCGATACTCTCCTTCCTTTACTAGTGACGATCCCGCTCGATTCTAGGCTCGCCTTCACTCCGAATTCAAACAAGAGTTTGAATTCTCTCTCTGGTTCCGGCGAGAAAGCCACAAGTGCCACTGGAACCCACGTTCCCCCTTCGCCATAATATGCGTCCTTTACGCTCAGGAAATGCGCCATGTGGTTCAAGCACTTGCACCTTTACCGCCTGCACGGGTCGGCGGGGATTCCCGCAGCCGACCTGGAAGCCGCCCTGGCCGAGCAGGCGGCACGTACGCCCGGCAGTCAGGAAGCCAGGCGCGTTGGCTGGTGCCCTCCCGCCGGGCGCGCCGGTACCGCCCTGCTGCACGAGCTGCAGGGGCAACGCTTGATGACCATGCTGCGCCATGAGCGGCTGCTGCCCGCCGGCGTAGTGCGCGAAGAGCTGGAAGAGCGCGGCGCTGACATCGAGGCCCGCGAGGGCCGCAAGCTGCGCCGCCAGGAGAAGCAGGAACTCAAGGAACAGATCTACGAGGAGTTGTTGCCGCGCGCCTTCATCCGCAGCCAGAAGGTCGACCTGTGGTGGGATACGCGGCGCAACCTGATCGCGGTCAACACCAGCTCGCGCAAGCGCGCCGAAGAGGCGCTGGATCTGCTGCGTGAGACGCTTGGCAGCTTGAAAGTCACGCCGCTGGCGACCCAGACCCTGCCGATGCGTGCCATGACGCAGTGGCTTGCCGAAGAAGACTCTCGCCCTGCCTCGCTGCAGCTCGGCGATCAGGTTGAGCTCAAGGCCAAGGGCGACGACGGCGTACTGCGCGCGCGCCAGGTGGATCTGGACAGCGACGAGATCCAACAGCTGCTCTCTGCCGGTAGGCAGGCCAGCCGCCTGGGGGTCGAGGTCGAGGGACGGCTCGCCTATGTGCTGCACGATGACCTGACGCTCAAATCCCTGCGGTTCAGTGACGCCCTGATCGACGAAGCGGGTGAGATCGAGGACGATGGCGATGCCATCGTGCGTCTCGAAGCCGACTTCATGCTGATGGCCCAGGCCCTGGCCGAAGAGGTGGAACAACTGATCACTTGGCTGGGCGGCGAGGCCAATGCCGCCCCGCAGGAAAGTGAATGATTCAACCTGGCAACCAAGACACACAGATGACCGACACCGCGACAGGCACGACTTCAACGGATCCCTGGGCCGATATCCGCCCCTACCGGGACGACGAGGCAGCAGCGGTACTGGCTAAACTGGCCGCAAACCGTGAGCTGCTCGATGCCCTGACCCGCTACCGGCTGCCGCGCCTGAGCCGCACGCTGCCTTGGTTGGCGCGCGCCCTGGCCTCCTACGCGATTCGCCGCGAGACCCGCGACGTAAACAGCGTGCGCGATTTTCAGATGCGCGTGGCGTATTACATGGAGCGCATGATCCGCACCTCCACCGACGATTTTCGCGTCGAGGGACTCGAGCACCTGAACCCGGATACTGCCTACCTGTTCATCGGCAACCATCGTGACATCTCGCTGGATCCGGCCTTCGTCAATTACGCCCTGCACCAGGCCGGGCGCGATACGGTGCGCATCGCCATCGGCGACAACCTGCTCAAGAAGCCCTACGTGACCGACCTGATGCGGCTCAACAAGAGCTTCATCGTGCCGCGTGCCCTGCGCGGCAAGCGCGCCATGCTGGCAGCCTATCAGAACCTCTCGAGCTATATTCGCCATTCGATCACCGAGGACAATCACTCGATCTGGATGGCTCAGCGCGAGGGACGCGCCAAGGACGGCATCGACCGTACCGATACGGCCATCATCAAGATGCTGACCATGGCCAGGCGCCAGGAGGATCGTAGCGCCCCCATCGGCGATGCCATCGCCGAGCTGCGCATGGTTCCGGTGTCGATCAGCTACGAGTACGACCCCTGCGACCTGCAGAAAGCGCGCGAACTACACGCCATTCACAGCCAGGGCAGCTACGAGAAGAGCGAATTCGAGGACATTAGCTCCATCGTGGCAGGCATCACCGGCCACAAGGGGCGCGTGGAACTGCGCTTTGGCGAGCCACTCGGTACCGGCTTCGACACCCCGGAAGCGGTGGCCGCCGAGATCGACCGCCAGGTGGTCGGTGGATACCACCTCTTCCCCAGTCACTACCTGGCTTTGGAAGCGTTGGGCGATGCCCCCGAGCTGCTGGACATGAGCGAGGTCAGCGACGTCGACCGGGCACGCTTCCAGGCGCGCCTGAACGATGTGCCTGCAGAGCTGCGCGACTGGTGGCTGACCCAGTATGCCAACCCCGTTCGCAACAAGGCGGCACGGCTCGCTGGCCGTGACCTGACAGCGCCGTGAATACGCTCACTCACCAGCCACCCGACCGCGGCGCCCAGGCGCGTGAGGCACACCGGGTCACTCTGGTTGGTGCGGTGATCGACCTTGCGGTCGGCCTGCTCAAGCTCGTCACCGGCATGCTGGTTGGCTCCGCCGCCCTGATCGCGGACGGCATTCACTCCTTCTCCGACCTGGTGACGGATGCCTTCGTGCTGGCGGCAACCCACTTCGGCCGCCAGGCGCCGGACAGCGACCATCCCTATGGCCACGGCCGGATCGAGACGTTGGCCACCCTGTGGCTGGGCAGCGTGTTGATCTTCGTCGCCGGTGGCATTGCCTGGGCCAGCCTCACCCGGCTGATGGCAGGCGAGCCGATTCCCGAACCGGGGCTTTGGGCCATCGGGGTGGCCGTCATTTCCTTGATCGCCAAGGAGTGGATCTTCCGCTTCACCCTCGCCGTGGCGAAGCGCGTTCGCTCGCGCCTGCTCGAAGCCAATGCCTGGCATTCACGCTCGGATGCGCTCTCTACCGGCGTGGTGCTGGTCGGCCTGGTGGCCGCCCAGTTCGGCGCAGGCTGGGTCGATGCCGTGGCAGCCATCATCGTCGGCGTCATGGTCGGCCAAGTGGGCTGGCGGCTGTTGTGGGAATCTGGCCGGGAATTGATCGATACCGCCCTGCCGGAAAGCGACCAGGAGCAGATGAAGGTCATCGCGGAAGCGGTACCCGGCGTGGACAGCGTTCACGACCTGCGTACCCGCTCGGTGGGCAGCCATGTGGTGCTCGACCTGCATATCGTGGTGCCGCCGCGCCTGACCGTTTCCGAGGCCCACGAGATCGGCAATGCGGTGAGCCGGCAGCTACGCAACGCCTACCCTGAACTGGCCGACGTGACCTTCCATATCGACCCGGAAGACGACTCCGAGCAGATCGAACACAGCCTGCGCCCCGGCCTGCCCCTGCGTCAGGACGTGGAGAACATGCTCGACGAGGCCTGGCAGGATTGCCCCGTGTGGCAGGACCGTGTTGCCCTCGACCTGCACTATCTCGCGGAACAGATCGATATCTCGGTCTACGTACACGAGTTACCACCCCAGCAGAGCCTGGAAGACGCCGCCCGTGAATTGCGCGAGGCCGCCCAGGAGCTGGCCTGGGTGGGCAGACTGCGAGTATGGCAAGGGCCGGGTAAGGGGTAGGTCAGTGGCGTTGTCATGACCTATGAGCTCTTAACGCGCAGTCCAGGCGGGGACTCTTTCGCGAGGATGCATTTCAGCTATTTCATTGGCTGAGTCCCCTTCTTCCGGTCGGTCGATGTCCCGATAAGTCATGAACCGATACCCGCCGCTGCTCTGGTTGGGTTGGCGGTTGCGATAGGCCATTTCTTCCGGCTGCTTGTCATGCAACCCGTAGGCGAATAACAAATCGATGGGCTCGAGGAGTTCAGGAGGGGACTCTTCACGAGTCCATCGATGCCAGTTTTCTGCCAGGACGAGGTTTTCGCGCAGCACGGCTCGGGCATGCCGCCGCGTGTTGCTGTCGGGCGAGTTGAAACGACTGCGTATGTGCTGAGCTTCGCTGTCGACCTGCTCCAGCCATCCCCATTTTGCCTTCAAGTCGGCGAGCCCCGCATCGATGTCGGCCCGCTCTGCTTCTTCCCGTTCCCATTGGTCTGAATCCATGGTGAGAGAAGAAGTCACCGCCCCCAGCGTGTGGTTGTAATAACGGTTGGGTAGCGCATCCTCTCGATTCTCAAGTATGGCCAAGGCTTCGCGATAATCGCGATAGCGCAGAGCCAACCAGGCCAGGTAAATCAGCGTATGGAAGCGAAAGCTCTCCACTGTCGGGCTTCGGTGGCCCGATGTCTCCCGCCGGTAATGGAGGGCCATCGCCATCAACGAGTAGCCTTCTATCCGGTCGTTCAGCTCGAAAAGCTGCGCTGTCATGGCATCCTTTTCACGCAGTCTTTCTAACGAGGGAAAGGGAACTCCTGCTCGCGTTGCCTGGCGATACATGCGGTGTAATGTAGCCCGAGATAGCTCGGCACTGTTCTTCTGCTCATCGGAAACCAGACCGCCGCCGATGTCTTCGCTGATGCCTGGGCAGAGCTCTTCGCGCCAGTTGGCGTTATGTCCACCCAAGGGGCGGCAGCGACGATAGAAACGTCGCTCATGAGCGGCAATCAAATGCAGGGCACACTGGCAACCCGAATGCAGGGCGCCGCCATCGTCGAGCACCGGCATGAGCGGATGAAACCAGTCGAGCGGCCCCATCTCTGCGTGGGTACGGTCCACACAGTCGAGAAGCCCAACGAAGCCTACCGTGACTTCGGCGCCCTCATAGCGATAGGCCTCTCCATCGCGCTCGCATACGTCGTCCAGCAATTCGCGCACAAAGGCCTTGGCCAAGGCGGCACCGAAGTCGAAGCCAAAGACGGATACCCGAATCCGTGAAAGCGGTAGCTGACTGCTTCGCTGCACATCACTCACGCTGCTTTTAAAGTCTTGTATCGCTGCGGATTGACGGGTATGGGATCCGCTCATCAGCAGATTGGCGGCCAGGGAACTGTCACGAATGGGTGCGAAGGCCTCCGCCCCGGTGCGCACAACGGAATTGCGTGCCTGCTTGAGCCAGTTCCAAGGTTGGGTGATGTCTTTCTTGAATGAATTGCCGAACACTTCCCACCAGCGACCGTTATGGTTTCCCGATGCGGCATCCTTGGCTGCCTCGGTCACACTACTACGCAACTGGCCATCCCGAGTTGCTTCCCCTTCGCTGGGAATGCGGTGGGCCGCGCCTACTAGGCTCTCCGAGAGACTGGCTTCGAAAGGGGTACCGAGACCCGAATAGTAGTGTTTCCTGAAAGCAATGCTCAGCTCGTCATCTTCACGCCAGAAGTGAGCCAAAAACATTCTTCCGATGTTGCTGGTTCTGCTTTTTATTATATCCTGTTCAAGGTTTCGCTCGGCGGTCTCAATGACGAAGTGCAACACCTGACCCATCAGGTATCGTGTTGCCATGCCTCATTGCTATCGCCACCTCACTGCTGAAGACCGAGCCGCCATCATGATGATGCGAACCACCCACTCGATCCGGGCCATCGCCGCTCACTTGGGGCGCGCGCCAAGTACCGTGTCACGGGAGCTTGCTCGCCATACGGTCGATGCCAGCAGAGGCTACGATGCCAGCCTGGCAGGCTATAGAGCTCGGTTGGCGCGTCACCGGCCACGTCAGCAACCAAAGCTGCATCCCGGCAGCGAGCTATTCGATTTAGTCGCCTATCTGCTGCGCCAGTACTGGTCACCGCAGCAGATCGCCAGCACACTGTCACTCATGTTTCCTGATGATAATCGCCGCCAGGTCTCCCACGAGACCATCTACAACGCGCTCTATGTGATGCCCCGAGGCTCTCTCAAGAAAGAGCTCATCGCCTGCTTGCGGCAGGGCAACGGCAAGCGTCGGCCGCGCAGCCGGGGTAAAGACCGGCGTGGCCAGATCCCGGACCTGGTTAGCATTCATATGCGGCCGCCCGAGATCGAAGACCGCCTGATGCCCGGCCACTGGGAAGGTGACCTGATCATGGGAGCCAACAACCGATCCGCTGTCGGCACGCTGGTGGAGCGCACCACGCGCCTGGTGATACTGGCCAAACTGGACGGCACGACGGCCACCGCCGCTGCCATCGGGTTCAGCGACAAGCTGAACGAGGTCCCACGCGCCTTGCGGCTCTCCATGACCTACGACCAGGGCAGGGAGATGATGCAGCATGCCGAGATCACACAACGGACCGGGACGGCCATCTATTTCGCCGATCCCCATAGCCCGTGGCAACGAGGCTCTAACGAAAATACCAACGGTTTGTTGCGGCAGTACCTGCCGAAGGGCACGGACCTGTCGGTCTATAGCCAGGAAGAGCTCGATGCCATTGCGGATTCCTTGAACACACGACCGCGCAAGACATTGGACTGGCGAACGCCTCTGGAAGTCTATTCCGAGGTGCTCAAGAAATCGGTCGCTGGACCGGGCACCCTTCAATAGTGTTGCGCTTGGAACTTGAGACCGCCCTCTATTCCATCGAAGAAAAAACCAATCTCTAGTTTCTTTCGGCAATCTACCCCTTGAACCAAAGCTGCTCCATCACTAACCCGCAAATTAATAGCCTGGATGCATGAGAGGTCGTGTTGATTGATCACTTACCAAACTCCTCACGATACTGATCAAGCTTTGGAGATCTGATCTCTGAACTCCAGACGAGATCAACCTTGTTACCCGGCAGGAAATGTACATGCAGATACTGGTCACCTCGGGTATGCTCTGGCATGGGCAAATTAATACTATGACGTTCTTCTACTATGCCTTGACGTTGCTGCTCTCCGGTCATGCTGAGTATCCAACTCACCTCAGCACTATCGCCTTTGAATGACCAACAACAGGTAGTACCGCCATTACCTCCCCAGTTACCGTTCACCCAGTAGCTAAAAATGGGCCGGTCCGTATGGTTATACCCAGCCAGCCTTCCACTGGCTGATTTCTGAAAAAGTGCTTGCCAGGCCAAGGCAAGCACTACCAAACCAACCATAACGACCTGCATCCATATCGGAATCAGGCGAAAAAATCGATTCATGGCCCAATTAGCGAGCATCGGCTTCTCCATACTTGGCTTCGAGCAGTTCCAACAGCGTCTTTTCACCCAAGGAAGCTTGCTGCAACAAGACCTGCATTTCTTCCGATTGCCAGGCTTCTTCCCCCTGGCTCAATTGAAGGTAGACGTAGGTGCGCCGATCCGAGCCACGCAACAGCCCCCGCCTATCGGCACCCTCCAGAGCCCTTGCTACCAGGCGGGGACGCTCGCAGTTGCAAACATGCAGGAACAGGTCAGGAGCGCTTTCGACCAGCACAGCCGTAAGCCCCATGACTTCCGTATCACCATGCAACGCTGCCCATAGGTCGTCGTCGACTTTCAAATGCCAGTTTCCTGAAGGCTTGCGTTGTTCTAAACCCGGCAAAGCTACCCATTCGTTTCCATTGGCTCGATACCACCAGCGCTCGATGCCACCGAACAGCGCCTCACGGCACTCTTCCGGCGCCTCGGCGTGCAGCCGCTCGATCAGCTCCGCCATATAGAAACGCAGCAGGGAACGGTTACCTGACTGATTCTCGACCACCATGGCATGAGCCAGTTGAGCTGCCAGAAGCTGCCCTTCGAGTCTGCTCTCGATCCAGGCATGAAGTGCACAAGAGAGCGAGTCGAGGTGCTGCCACGAACTGAGGCACGCATCGCTGACTTCGAGTAACCAGGGTCCTTCTCGCTTGAGATGGGGTTGGGTGTCGTCATCGATCAACGCCCAGAAGGGGCTATCGCTACCGAAACTATCGAACAACTCGGTACGTGCCGCCGGAACGAGAGTGGCCATTTCGATCACAGCGTAGCGCCTTATCCCGCTGGGCAGAGCGGCCTCCCGCCATGCATCGGGTATCAGGTCACCGTTCATGGACTGTTCTCCGGCACGGCGTATTGGCCCTCCGCGATGGCCTTTTGCCAGCACTCTTCGCACACCTCCGGTACTCTCAGGCGAGTGGTACGCAATGGGTCGTGCGTAATGGCTTCAATCTGGTCGTGCCCCTCCGGCACCGCCCTCCCCGGCAGCAATGGCACCTCAGTCGCCTGTCCGGTGCCCGAGCCGGGACTGCCGCCGGCGTTGACCTTCACCGTGGGCCCGACGAGGGTCACGCCGCTGGCGTCGAGCTTGAGGAAGCTGCCACCGGCGTTCAGCGTCAGCTCGCTGCCGGCTTCGAGAACGACCTTGTGGCCGGCCTTGATGTGCAGTTCGCGGCCACTCTCGCTGAGCCAGGCCTGGCCGGCCTTGACGTGCAGCGTACCCTGCACCGTGAGGTGCTGGTTGCCGTCGGTCTGCTCGTGCCGGTTGCCGCGCACGGTGTGGTGTTCGTCGCCGTCGATCTCGCCGATGCGGTCGTGATGCACGCTGAGGAAGCTGTCGTTGCCGATCTCTTCGGTGCGGTCGTTGTTGGTGAGCAGTTCCAGGTCCTTCTGGGCGTGGAGCCAGATTTGCTCTTCGTCGGCCTGGTCTTCGAAGCGAAGTTCATTGAACCCTTCGCCCTGGTGACTCTGGGTGCGGATGACGGTGCGGGTCTTGTGCGCCGGCAGTTCGTAGGGCGAGGTGTTGACGGCGTGGTAGGTGCGCCCGGTGATCAGCGGCTGATCGGGGTCGCCCTCCAGGTAGCTGACCACCACCTCATGCCCGATCCGCGGGATGGCGATACTGCCGTAGCCACCGCCGGCCCAGCCCTGGCTGACGCGCACCCAGGCACTGGGCGCTCTTCCAGCGGCTTCGCCTTCAGCCCCGGCGGTATTGGGCTCGGCGTAGCGGTCCCAGGGGAACTGCACCTTGACCCGGCCGTGTTCGTCGCAGTAGATCTCTTCGCCTTCGGGGCCGACGACGAAGGCGATCTGCGGGCCGTCGACACGGGGCTTGGGGTTGGGCTCGGGGCGCCAGGCGCGGTCGGCGGGGGTGAGGACCAGGGTGTTGTCGAACTTGGTCATTTGCCCCAACCCCGCCGCGTCACCCTGGGTGACACCATCTTCCTCAAGGGCCTGGGGCTGGCTGCCGTTGTGGGTGACCTTGATGACTTGCCAGTCGCGGTTGAGCTCGTCGAGATCGTGGTCGGTGAGGGTGAAGCGCGTGCCCGGGGCGAGCTCGGGCAGGTCGCTTTCGGCGCTACAGGTCAGGGCGTCGTTGCGCAGGTGCTCGAGGCGAATGCGGGTGAAGGCCTCGCCGGAGGCGTCGGCCTTGTAGCGGCCGGGGTAGTCGTAATGTTCGTAGTCGTCTCTTTGCGCATGCGCTTCCAGGCCCTCCGCGGCGTGTTCGTGAAGCTGCGCATAGGCGGGGTTCTTGAACGAGTAGTCCTTGAGCGTGACCGAGGCCGGGGCGACCCGGGCGAGCTGCTGGAGCTTGCGCACGTGGCGCTTGGGCGGGGTGCCGCCGGCCCGGCCGTGGTAGGTACGCTCGCCCAGGTGGGCCAGCGCCTGGGGCGCGTCGGCGAACACCAGGCGGTGGGCGGCGCTGGGTGTCTCGCCGCCCGTCTCGAAGCCTATCTCGAAAAACTCGTGAAAGTAGAACAGTCCCTCTTCGGCGGCCAGGCGCTGGATGAAGTCGAGGTCACTCTCACGGTACTGGGTCAGGTACTCCCGCTCGGCCGGTTCGCGGGTGGCGGCGAAGGCGACGTCGGTGAGGCTGCGTTCGTCGCATAGGGTGTTGAGCACGGTGAGCGGCGAGACCTGCTGGAAGATGCGCGAGTTGTGGCGCAGGCCGAGACGCCAGAGCGCCGGGCGGGCGACCAGCGAGTACATGGTGCGCCGGTGGCCGCGGTCGCCGCGACCGAACTCGCTGACGATGGCGTTGACCCGGCGCAGCACCTCGCCGTCCTGCCAGACGGTCAGGGTCACCGGGCGGTCGAGCAGCGTGCTGGCGGAGAGACTGCCGTCGCGGCTGGCGAAACGCACCGTGAGGGTGAAGGGCGCGGAGAGCGCCTCCTCCAGGGAGAAGTCGACCACCGCCAAGTCGGCCGCTCCGGCTCCGGCGAGCTCGAGGGTGAATTGCAATCCAGTTGCGTCGGCCATGGGCATGTTCCTTCAAGTCACCTGCTGAATGCGCTGGAGAAATACGCAAGGTTACGCAAGCGAAGCGCTGGAACAAGACGAACAGGGCACAAAGCGTTTTTGGCTGACGCAAGATGTCGGCAATATCTTACAAAACTCGACTGTAGCGACACATACTTCTTGCTGAGACAGGCCACTTGAGGCGCTGTAAGAAAGCCATGCCTATCGTGTTGGCGTTATCACTCCTCTATACTCGCCTAACAGCTTACATTCGCTAACATGCTTTGGCGCGCACGATGACGCATCGCCCTCCCCCACATGGCTTCAAGCCCGGTCGCCGCCGATTTCTGGCCGGCCTGGGGGGGCTATTGCTGGCCGCCGGGTTGGGCATCACCCCAACGGCACTCGAGGCCCGGATCGATCGCGCCCGCCTGCGTGACAGAATGCAGCGCCTGTATGGCAGTTCGGGCCTCACCATTCTCGAGGAGTGGTTCACGCTGCTCGACCGGCTGCAAGGTGTCGACCTCGACTTGCAGCTGCGCGAGGTCAATGACTTCTTCAATCGCCGGGTGCGCTGGCTCGAGGACGTTCAGATCTGGGGCGACGAGGACTACTGGGCCACCCCGCTGGAGACCATGGGCAAGCGCCAGGGCGACTGCGAGGACTACTCGATCGCCAAGTACGTGACGCTCAAGGAACTCGGCGTGCCCGGTTCTCGCCTGCGCATGATCTACGTTCGTGCCCGCATCGGCCGCAGCCAGATCGTGCAAGCCCATATGGTGCTGGGTTACTACGAGACGCCAACGGCGGTGCCTCAGATACTCGACAACCTCGTTCCTTCGATCACTCCTGCCACCCAGCGTACCGATCTCGACCCGGTATTCAGCTTCAACAGCCAGGGCCTGTGGGCCGGCGGTTCCAGCCAGTCGCGGGCCGATCCGGTGGCACGCCTGTCACGCTGGCGAAATGTGATCGAACGTATGCAGCAGCAGGGATTCATGTGATGACAAGGCCACACGACAAGAACCGATCGACGCAACGGAACAAATCAGGGCGTTCATTCCCGGGGGGAACGAAGACATGTCATTGATCAAGCAGCTCTGGCTTACCATCACGACACTGCTGCTGCTGGCTTTCGTTGGCAGCCTGCTCATCGGCGTGACGAGCAGCCGTCATTACATCGAGCAGGAGATAGAGATCAAGAACAATGACAACGCTAATGCCTTGGCCTTGTCGATGAGCCAGATGGAGAAGGACCCCGTCATTCTGGAGCTGCTGCTGGCCGCCCAGTTCGATACCGGCCACTACCAGCGCATCGAGTTGCGCGACGCCGAGGGAGAGATAATCGAGCAGCGCACCGCCGGCGAATATGTCGACGACGTACCTGCCTGGTTCGTCGAGCTGGTACGTTTCGATGTCCCAGCGGGCCATGCGGTGGTACAGAATGGCTGGCAGCAGTACGGTACCCTGGAACTGGAAAGCCAGCGCAGCTTTGCCTACCGCTCACTGTGGCGCAGTAGCCTGGAGCTGGCCGGCTGGTTCGCCCTTGCCGGCGTCGTTAGCTTGCTGCTGGCGGGCTGGATCGTGAGCACCATTCGCCGCCCGCTGCGCAACGTGGTCAGCCAGGCCCAGGCCATCGGCCAGCGCCGCTTCATGGTGGCCAACGAGCCGCGTACGCGTGAACTGCGGGAAGTGGTGCAGGCCATGAACCAACTCTCGGAAGCTGTACGCCGCATGCTGGGTGAAGAGAGCGACAAGCTCGACCAGCTACGGCGGCGCATGCAACACGACCCGGTAACGGATACGCTCACCCGAGCGCCTTTCCTGGATCAGTTGCAGGCGCATTTAAAGAGCGAGAAGGACGACGCCAGCGGCACCTTGGCCATGGTACGTGTCGCGCGCCTTGCCGAACTCAACCAGCAGCTGGGGCATGGGGCAACCGATACGCTACTGATTCGGGTCGCTCGACGCCTGGATCAGTTGGCTAACCTATACGGATACGGCACGGTGGGACGCCTCAACGGCAGCGATTTCGCCCTGACCTTACCACGTCATCACGATCTTGAAGCACTCGGCAACGACCTGGCGGAGCGCCTGCGCAGCCTGGGCGAGGAGTTCGGTGCTACCGTGTCGCTGCCCTCCGCCCTGTGCCAATACCATCAGGGCGAGAGCCGCACCCAACTATTGGCCAGCCTCGACGGTGCGCTGGCCGCCGCCGAGGCCCGCGGCGGAAACAGTCAAGAGATCGTCGACCAGCCTGCCAGCAGCGTGCTCTTCACGAACCATGACGAGTGGCGCGAGGCACTGACGGAAGCCCTCGATCAAGGTGTATTCCTGGCCCACTATCCTGTACTCGATGCACAGGGCCAACTGATCCACCACGAGGTGCCCTCGCGCCTGCGGCTGAAGGGGGAATGGCGCCCAGCGGGCGTGTTCCTGCCCTGGGTATCGCGCCTGGCCATGGCACCCTCGCTCGATCTGGCTGCGATTTCGGCTGCAATTTCGGACGTGGAGACTAGCGGCAAAGCGGTGGCGATCAACCTCTCGCCCGATTCGCTCAATGATGGCCACTTCGTCGGCGAGCTGCTCTCTCGTGTACGGGCGCGCCAGAGCATTGCAGACAAGCTGTGGTTCGAGCTGCCGCAGTCCGTAGCCTTGCAGCAACCGCAACCGCTGAAGACGCTATGCCATGCCCTGCTGGGGTTAGGCTGTCGGGTTGGCCTGGAACATGTCGGCACCCAATTCGGCAAGATCGAAGGGTTGCAGGACCTGGGCCTGAGCTTCATGAAGATCGATGGCGCCTTGAGCCAGGAAATCGAGAGCCGTAGCGATCAGCAGAGCTTGCTGCGAGGTATGGCCACGCTGGCCCACTCTCTCGGCATCATGGCTATTGCGGAAGGCGTGGAAAACCAGGGAGCCGCTGATACTCTCTTCGAGCTGGGGCTGGATGGGGTGACGGGCCCAGGGATCCGTGAACAGAGCGTTAACGGCGGTTGAAAATATCCCTTGTTACAAAAACGGCCAGCATTGCGTTGGCCGTTTTCGTTCATGGCATCAGATAGTGTCGTTATCCTCCTCCGACATCAGGCCCACGCTGTTCCTGCGCTTGCGCAACGACTGACGCTCCATCAACTTCTGCTGGGCCGGCTCGGGAAGATCGGTGAAGCTGATCACGCCCTTGTCCATCAGCACGTTGATCACGTCCTCGAGTACCCGCACGAAGGTCAGGTCGGACTTCGACAGCGCCAGGTTCTCGGCGTCATCTTCCGCGACGAAGCTTTGTAGCTCGGGTGAACACGGCGGCACGAATTCACGGCACTCAGCCGTCGCCTCACGGCTGACCTGCACGACTTGCCCCGATTCGTTGCGCTTGATGTACATGGCTTTGCCCTTGAAAGGTCTTTACGTAGAGTAACAAACGCCCTGCCTGGTGTCTCCAGGCAGGGCGATGGTGGTGCTGCTACCGTTGCGATCAGTCGATACTAAGCTGACCGTTTTCAATAATATCCTTGATGAACTGCTCCCCAGTCTGTCCTTCCAGGAAAGCAACATCGCTCAGTAGGATTTCCTGGTCGACAGCTGTACCTTCACCACCACTGCTGATCTTGAGCAAGACACCCTCGTCAATCTGCTCAGCCGTGATGTAGTCGCCAATCGTTTCGTCGGAGGCACCCTGGAGTAGATCGGAGAGGCTAAGTTTATCAGCTTCTGCGTCGTCACCGAACTTACCCAGATCAAAGTCGACTACCGTGTCGCTTGCGGGCTCTTCACCCTCGGCGGCTTGATCATTCAAGTTCCAGACGAAGGTATCAGCTCCCAGGCCACCGAAGAGAGTGTCATCACCGGCACCGCCGATCAGGATATCGTTGCCCGCACGACCAATGAGGGTGTCGTCACCCTCTGTGCCATGCACCACGTCGTCACCATCTGTGCCGGTGATTTCATAGGTGCCGTCTTCGGTAGTCTCGACGGAGACAGTGAACGCTGCGCTCGCCACATCCTCATCTGCATCCGAGCCGCTCAGCTCGAAGTCGAGCTGATAATCCTCCGGGTAGAGCTGGGTCACGTAACTGGTAGAGATACCATCGATCTTAAAGCTGTTGCTGTCTGCAGGAGCCAGGTCAATGTAATCGACATTGAGCGCTGGATCGATATTGAAGGCGAATTCGCCATCCGCAGTAGCCAAAGTCGCAGTGTAGATTATCGAGGCCCCATTGACGTCGTAAACAGTCAACTTAGCCTGGTCACCAACCTTCGACCCGCTAGTACTGGATACGCTGAAGATAAAGGAGCTTATACCAATTTCGCCCGCCCCTTTCACTGGCCGGACATCGAACCTTAATGCTTCATCGTGCTTCCCATCAACTGTATTGGAAAATGCACCCAAATCCGATGCGGATATTGTCACATCGGCCAAGTTTCCATTTCGGTACGCAGTGACCGCCAGCTCAAATTTTCCACTAAAATGATCTGCGGTGAATAAATAAGCATTCTTATCTTCTTCCGTGTAGAAGTTCGACTTATCAAAAGTACTCAGAAGACTTTCAATAGTCGTCTCGACGACAGGTGCCGGCGACAGCAGATCGAAGGCATAGGTACCGTCAGCATTCAATGTGAGATTGAAGAATTCGAAGGTACCCGACTGGGCAGTATAGGTGATCGAAGTGTCCGAGGAGCCGGTAACTGCCAACTCATAGTCTGCCGGCATGCCGGCCCAGATCAGCGAACCTTCACCGAAGCTGTCGAGGAAGCCTTGAGCATCCGCTCCCACATCGAACTCATAAATTCCCTCGTAACTTCCCGCCACGTTCCCGATGGCCAGGTTGAGGCTGTTCAGGCTGGGTGTGTCGTCGATGACGTCGACTGTTAGCGTCGCCTCCGCCGTGCTGCCGCCCACACCGGTCACGCTGAGCGACACGTTGTCGGTCAGGGAGCCATCGTTGCTGCTGCCGGGTGCCCCATGCGCCTGTGCCTCACCCAAGGTATAGGTGTAGCTGATGGTGCCTGCGTTGGCCGTGCCGCTATAGCCGGTCAGGTAGAGCGTGCCCATGCTGGTAGAGATGGCTGCCGAGGGCGTGCCGGCACTGAAGCCCTGCAGCTGGGCCAAGTTGAAGGACTGGCCGCTCACCGTGACGCTGGCAATGCCGTCGGTCGCTGCGATCTGGAAGCTACCCGTCGCTGTCTCGCTGGTGTCGGCGATGGAGGTCAGGCCGGCTTCATGGACGGTGCTGTCGGCGCCGCTGACGTTGACCGTTACCTGGGCACTGTCGTTGGCGCCCTGGATGGCGAGAGACAACGTCGTGCTGGCGGTATCGCCATCGGCATCGGTGATGGTGTAGCCGAGGTTGAAGCTCAGCAGGTCGCTGGCGCTCAGCGCCTGTACCGCGGCCAAGCTGTTGTCGAGGGTAAAGCTCCAGCTACCGTCGGCGTTCAGCACCAGGCTGCCGTACTGAGCTATGTCGGCCAGGTCTTCGGCGCTGACGTTCCAGACCACGCTGGCGGTACCACCGACGGGACCGTCGGCACCGAAGCTGTCATTGCCAAGCACGTTGCTGCTGAGCACGTTGCCGATGGCATCTTCGGTCACAGTGCCACCGTTATTGTTGGCAGCCACGGGACCGTCGTCGTTGATGTCCACGGCCAGCGTGGCTTCGGGGGAGACATCACCATCATTGTCGGTCGCCCGTACCTGGAAGGCGTCCTGCACCTGATCATCGGTACCCGTCAGATCGTCGCCGTCATGATCCAGTGTGTTGTCGCTCAGCGCATAGCTCCAGCTGCCGTCGGTGTTCACCGTCAGCAAGCCATACTTGCCCTGCAGTGACGTGCCACCCGCTTCGACCTTGATCCAGTCGCCGTTGGTGTCCTGCACCTCGAGGAAGTCCAGCGTGTCGTTGCCGGTCTGCACCACCAGCGTGCCGGCAGCGGTCAGATCACCGCCGCCGCTGCCATTGGGCAGGGCAGATTCGGAAACCACGCCGTCGTCGCCGTCGGCCAGTACCACCTCGATCGTCGGCTCGGAGTCGTCCTCAAGCGTCAGGGTCACCGTGGCCGTGCTGGTGTCGCCGTCAGCGTCGGTGAGGGTGTAGTCGAAGCTCACCACCCCTTCCTCCTCCGCCGCCGGGGTGTAGGTGAAAGTGCCGTCGTCGTTGTACACCAGTGTGCCGCTGCCGGTGAGGCTGTTTGCCACCAGTGCCACACCATTGATTAGGTCGACGCCGTCGGCACCGTCCGTGTCGTTGGCCATCACGTTGACAGTGACGACAGTGTCCTCAGCCGTTTCCGCAAGGTCATTCTGCGCAACCGGACCGACGTCGAGGAAATTAATGACCTGACCGATATCGATCATGGCGTTGGCTTCGTCGTTATCGGTATCTACCACGGCCTTGGTCAGGAAGACAACATTGGCGAGGATATTGTTCACGTCACTCGCACCGATCTGGCCGGCGCCTGAGTGGACGACAGCCCTCACTTGGTCAAGCGTCACGACGCCAGTTTCGGCATCGACGCTCAGCGTGAAGACAGGCACTTCTTCACCATCGATCACAACGTAGCCGACGATCTGGCCGTCTTCCCCTTCCTTGACCATCACTTCATCGCCGGCCTGCGTATCGACCAGGCCGGAGTTGGCTCCATCGGCCACAACACTCAAGCTATACTCCCGATCCGCCAAACCATCGGCACCGTACTCGGCGCTGAAGTAGCCGGAGAAATCGAACTCAGCGTCGACATCGAGATTGGACTCGTCCACGGTCAGGTTGGCAGGCGCCCACTCGACCTTGATGTTGACGTCGTTGTAGTCCTTGTCGCCACCGCCATAGACGTCTTCCCAGTTGATATCGCCCTCTTCGGCATTGTTCTCGACATGAGAATCGCCGCCGGGATTCAGCGAGGGATCATTGAAGAGCACGGGCGCGTTGGCGTTCTGCCCACTCAGCTGGTCGCCATTCGGGGCAACTGCTACCCAGACGCCATCGACTTGCTGGAAGGTGACTTCAGTCTCGTTCCCAAGCCCAGAGTTGAGGTTGGCGCCGTTCGGAATGATGAAGTAGCCGACCTCGCCAGGCGCATGTCCTTCGAGGACATAGCTGGCGCCCTTGTCCTGCTTGACGTTGGCCCAGATGACCATACCGACCGTCGGGTTGCCGTTCTCGTCCTTGATGTAATAGCCAAAGCTGCTGTTATAGCCGGCAAGGCTATTGAGGTTGGTAATGGTGACTTCGTGACCGGAAGGATCAGTTCCCTCGACGCTCGGCAGGTCGTCGTCGACACGCACGCTGATGCTGCCCGGTGCGGAAACGTCGCCGTCGCTGTCGGTAGCCACGACCTGTACACCGCCAATAGCGAGTTCATCGACGTTGGCGTGGTGGGGCAGGTTGCCGATCAGTTCGACATTGACCGTGACCGTGCCGCTTCCGCCGGCAGCAATCTCACCGCCATTCAGGGTCAGCTTGAGTACCGGCTCGCCACCGAGGCTACCGATCAGCTCGCCCGACTCGTTGATTTCCCAGGTCAGCTCGACGCCCTCTTCGAGGCCGCTCACGCTGATGGCGCCCGGGTTGACGAAGGCGAAGTCGACGATGTTGTCGCTGCCAGCGGTGAAAGTGAGCTCTGCCTCGGCATTTGCCAGCTCGACGTCGCCACCCTCACGCAGGCCAAGCTCATCGACTATCAGATCAACCGTGCCGCCTTCGCCGTTTTCGCCACCTGGCGTCGGGTTCTGGCCGTCCTTGATCTTAATAAGGTGAGTGTCGCTGGCCCGGTCGCCGTCACCGTCGATGGCGATCAGTTCGAAGCTCGCCAGCACCTTGCCATTGCTGTGAACGAGGTTGGTGCCAGGCACAAAAGTCCAAGTGCCGTTCTCGTTGATGGTCAGCGTACCTTCGTCCAGCTCATAGGCATGGCCGATCTGCAGCGCCTGCTCGGGGCCACCGTTAATGGAGATGAGCTGCTGTGCACCTTCGCTGTCGGCACCGGACTCGGTGTTCCAATTGCCGGTGATGGCATTGCCGCCTTCCTTCGCGTTCTCGCGGCCATCCAACTCAGCGGTGGGCGAATCGTCGATGACCTTGACTTTCAAATTGGCATTGGCGGTATCACCATCACGATCCGTGGCTGTGATAGTGAAGTCTCGGACCAGAGCGGCATTTTCATCTGAACCGGAATGGTCCTTATTATCCTTCAGTGTATATTCGTAACGTACGGAATAGCCGGTTCCGAGCAACACCGAATCGATTCCGGTAACTTCAAGCTTGTAGCCATCCGTGTCGATAGCCGCCTGACTGAAATCGAAGCTACCGTCATCATTGCGAGTGACCGTCAAGGTCTTTTGATAGCCACCTTCGCCAATGGAGATGGTCAGCTGGTCCAGACCGTCCACCGCACCAACCACGAAATTGCCGCCCTGGGTCAGCTCTGCCGCATTGGGGTTCGATCCGCTCGCCAGATGCGCCTCGTTAACGGTCAGGTGTGCATCTTGCCCGTACGGCGGCTCATTGATGACGTCTACGCCTAAATCAAGCCCCGCGATGTTCAGGATGGCCGTATCGGTGTCGCCATCGCCATCGGTCAGGGTGTAGGTGAACTTGTCCAGGAACAGGCCCTGGTGATCCGGTGTTGCAGTGCGCACGTAGGTATAGCTGCCATCGGCATGAATGCTCAGCTCACCATGTTCACCCTGGATGACGGCGACGCCATCGATCAGCTCGACGGTTTCTCCACCGAACTGGACATGAGTGACCTCGGCACCGTCCGCCCCTTGCTCGTCATCGTTCATGACGTTACCGGACTTCTCGAAGCGGCCGATCCCAACAATGCCAAGGTCGTTGCTGGCTTCGGGGCCGTCGTCGGCAAAGCTAAGCTGACCGCCCAGGTCGATACCTGCGGTCGTCGTATCACCATCACCATCGGTCGCCGTGACACTAAGCGTGAGGCCGCTTCCAACAAGACTGAGTAGATCGTTCGGATCGGCGTCATCCAGATGCGACAGGGCCAGGTGTTGCGTCAGGGTGACTATCCCGGTTTCGGCGTTCACGCCAATGGTGAAAGCAAGTTCACCGCTTGCGGTACGCCCTTCGATCACACCGTTGTTGTTTACCAGCTTGATGGCTTCGCCGCTGGCTGTCGTTTGCAGCGTGGTCGCGCCATCGCCAATGACGCTCAGGCTATAGCTGACGCTGCCCTCGCCGTCGGCACCGAAAACGGGGATGAAGGCACCTGAGAAGTCGGCGCTATCCGGTGCACCCAGGGTGGTCTCGTCGACCTCCAGGTCCGTGAGTTCGCTGGTGTCGGTCTCAACGCTCGGCATGTCATCGCTGATGGTAATCGTGCCGCTCAAATCGGCGCTCAGCGTATCACTAACGCTGTCGTTGTCGCTGTCGGTCACGGTAACCGAGGCTGACACACCGATCAGGCCCGCCGGCAAGCCGACGCTGTCGTCTCCCTGCTCGGCATGATCGACAGGGCCGGATTGGGTCACGGTGACCGTGCCGGTGGCGGCGTCGAGTGCGATGCGCAGCACTTCGGTGCCGTCGGCGGTGCCGATGACGACGCCATCGACCAGTTCAAAGACGATCGGTTCGCCGCCGCTGGTGAGGTTGTGCTGGGCCTCGCCCAAAGTCAGGGCGTAGTTGTCTATCGTATATTCACCGGCGCCATCGCCCCCATAGTAGGGCCAAACCGCCGCATCGAAGGCCTGTGCGACACTAGCAGTAGCAACGGAAGTATCGTTGACGGTTTCGCTATCGTCGGTTTCGAAAGCGACTTCGCTGAGATCGACTTCACCCAGCTCGAGCTCCGGACCATCGTCGACGAAGTCGAGCAGCGATCCCAGATCGATGACAGTACTGTTGGTGGCGGTATCACCATCGGTGTCGACGACCGTTACCGTCCCTGTGAGCTCAATCAGGCCATCGGCCAGCGAGATGGTCTCTGAGTGGTCTTCGGGGTTCGGGTGGTCGATCGCCTTGAACTGGACGAGAGAGATCTGTGAGCCGTCCAGGTGCAGCACGAAGGCAATGTCTTCCGCGCCGGATTCGACACTCGGTGGAGTCTCGCTGATGCTGCCGACGATCATTCCATTCACGAGATGAAGGAAGATCGGCTGTTCACCGGCGGAGAGGCCGGATTCGACCGGGCCTTCGCCCTCACTGCTCAGGGAGAGCGCATAGTTCCACTGGGTATTGGCATCACGGGCCGAATCAGAACCGGGGTCATCGGCGCCCCAGTTGATAGTGGCCTCGAAGAATGCTGCCAGGTCCTGGCTGTTCGACATGAACGGTGGCGGCGGAAGCGGAATGTCGTTACCCGGCTCCTGGCCTTCGAAGCGCGGGAAATCAAAGATCGGCCCTTCGCTTGGCGAACCCCCGGAAATCATGTACCAGATGAACGGCGGCGCAAGCTCCGCATCGCTGGTTTCCAGTGTCAGTTCGCTCAGAGCATCCGAAGCTTCCACGCTCTCGACGACGGGGTTGTCGTCTGCGATGGAAACATTCAGCCTGCCCGTGGCAGAGCCGCTGGTGCTGGTCACGGTGAAGACCAGGCTGGTAAGCGCCTCGTCCGTGCCTTCTTCGTGCAACAGGTTGTTCAGTTGCGTCAGGGTGAAGGCACCAGTGGCGGGATTGACTTGCAGGGTGAAAAGATCACCTCGCTCGGAAGAAGCCGTAAGCGTGTTGCTACCGGCATTCCAGCTATAGGTGAGACTCTCCTGGCCGACCTGCACTTGAACGCCGTCCATGTCAGCAAAGCTCAAGCTGCCATCGACGCCCGTACCGAAGGAGAACGGCAGTACGCCGGTGACCACCGACCCAGCTTCGCTAAGCGTTTCGGCATCGAACAGGGAAGCATCGAGAACGCCGGCAAAGGGCTCGACGATTTCGAAGAAAGCACCTTCCACTTCCGGCAGATCGCTCTGTTGTCCCAGATCAAACTCGAATGCCAGCGGATCGGTATTCTCTGCAATCCGTGCAAGACGCACGAAGGTATGACCGCCATCGGCACCACCGCCAGGACCGGCACCGGCAGCAGTGGCATCGAGCACATCGAGCAGGTCGACACTGTCGTCGTCCAGCGCCGTCAGCAGGGCTTCGAGATCTTCGTCCAAAGCAGCGAATTCGGATACGTCGGCCGTTTCATTGGCATCAAGCTCCGGTGTCATGACCACTTGCTCACCGTCTTCGACCAGCACCGGATCGGTTCCATCGGCGAAGTCGAGCTGGGCGCTGCCGTTGTCGGAAGTGATCAGCACCTCATCTTCCTGAAGGGTATCGCCCACGCGCAATTCGCGCAGGTTGCCCTCGGCGTCGCGCGCCCAGGCTTGGCCGGTAATCGAGATAACTGTAGCAATGGCCATGACATGGCTCCCTGTGTCGTCTGTGTTTTATTAGTTCACCCCATGACGACACATTAAGTAACACACCGAAACATTAATATTGGACCGATGGACAGGTAACGAAGCGAATGTCCTGCGAACGAAAAAAGGCTTAACGAATCATCGTTAAGCCATTGTTTTAAAAAAATAATAAGATTTCCTAGGCGACATTAACGTCCTGTCTGGACAGACTGAGCACCAATTGCATGCGGTCTCGTACGCCGAGCTTGCGAAATACCGCGCCGAGATGTGCCTTTACCGTGCGCTCGGTGATATCGAGCTGGCGAGCGACCTCCTTATTGGTGCGGCCTTCCGCTACCGCCAGTGCCACCGCACGCTCACGCTCCGTCAAAGCGGACAGACTCCCCTGCGGCAGGCTTTCATGGCCACCCAGGGTGGTGAATGCAACTCCGATCACCTTGCTGAGCAACTCGGCCGGCACCCATACCCCCTGATTGCTGGTAACCAGGGCCACCTGCCCCAGTAGTTCGGGGGGCGACAGTGCATGGATATAGCCACGCGCACCAGCCTGTAGCGCCTTGAGCGCTTCCGCTTCGCTCGGAGCCAACGACATGACGACGACGATGGCCCCTTGTGCGGCCAGCATCGCGGACAACACCGGCCAATCCAGATGATCCGTCATCAACCAGACACGATCGCCACTGTCCACCATGACGCGCGCCTGGTCTGGATTGATTCGCCGGACATCGGGAAAGGCGCTGTGCAGCCGTGGAATATCCGCACGCCTCTGACTAATGAAAAGGACTGCCATCATCGTTCCCCCATGGAGTTGCTCCATGCCCGCAGTACGGGTTTGAGCAGATACTGCATCACGGTGCGCTTGCCGGTCATGATGTCGACCTGGGCCGTCATGCCGGGAATGACCTGAATGTCGCTGCCCAGGTTCGCCCCTTCGACCGTCCTCACTCGCACCAGATAGAAGGTGTTGTCGTCGTCGTCGGTAATGGTGTCGGCACTGATATGGTCCAGCTCGGCTTCGAGACCGCCGTAGATGGCGAAGTCGTAGGCGGTCAGCTTGATAGTTGCCGACTGGCCCGGGCGCAGGAAGGCGATATCTTGCGGGGCTATCCGTGCCTCGACCAGCAGTTGTTCATCGCTGGGAATGATATCCACTACCTCTTGCCCAGGCTGCACCACACCGCCGAGAGTATTTATGCCCAGGCGCTGCACGACGCCGTCCACCGGAGAACGCACCTCGGCAAGGCGCACCCGGTCCTGCAGGCCGGCACTGGATTCATCGAGCGCGCTCAGGTCGCCCAGGGTCTGGGCGAGGTCGTTGCGCCATTCGCTGCGCCGTTCGGCGCTGACTTCGCGCAGTTGGGTGTGAGCTTCCTGCACGGCCGCTTCCAGACGAGCCACTGCGGCAGCGGCCTGGTTGCGCTCACCGGTTGCTCGCGAGACTTCACGCTCGAGACGCAGGATATCCACTTCCGATACCGCTCCCGACTGCAGCAGCGGCCGTGTCAGGTTCAACTCCTGGCTGGCCATGTTGGCCTCACGCTGTGCCGTGTCGCGCCTCGCCTCGGCTTCGTTGAGCTCTTCCTCGCGCTGGCGAATCCGGTCGCGCAGAATGCTCTCCTGCTCTTGCAGCTCTTCACGCCGACTCTCGTAGACTTCGCGCTCCTGAGCGACGATTTCCGGCGCTTCGCTGCGCAGGTCGTCGTCTGGGTTGAAGGGTGTATCGGTCACCAGAGCACGCAGCCGCTCGGCACGGGCACGAAGTGACAGGGCCTGGGCGCGATTCTCGCGGAAGTTGGCAACGAAGCGCGTGGGGTCGATGCGCATCAGTATCTGTCCCGCTTCGACCACATCCCCTTCACGCACCATGATCTGCTGCACCACACCGCCATCGAACGACTGAACTTTCTGCAGCTGGCTGGAGGGAATCACTCGACCCGTACCACGCGTCACCTCGTCGATCGAGGCAAAGTAGGCCCACGCGATCAGCGCAGCGAAGGCAAGCAGCACGATATAGAGAAAGAGCCGCGCCCGGATCGGGTCTTGCTGCATGCGCGCCCAATCGGCGTCACTGGCCCAGTCTCGGTTGAGATGGGCGGAAGTCACCCGCTTGGAGAACAGCCGGTCCATGAAGGGACGGAACGGCCTGCCGCCCACGTCGGTGAAACGGCCGATCGCCTCGAAGCCTTGCTGCTCGGCGCTCTTGCCCTTAGCCTTGGGAGACGTGACGGTCATCAGTTGGCCCTCCCGATCTGGCCCTTGCGCAGAGCTTCAACGACCTTGTCGCGCGGACCGTCGGCGACGACCTTACCGGCGTCGATGACGATGATGCGGTCGACCAGGGAAAGCAGCGAGGTACGATGGGTCACCACCACCAGCGTCTTGCCCTCGCCGTATTGCTCGAGGTTGGCCTTGAAGGCTTCTTCGCTGGCGTGGTCCATGGAGCTGGTCGGCTCGTCGAGCAGCAGAATCTTGGGATCGTGAACCAGAGCCCGGGCGATGGCCACGGCCTGGCGTTGGCCGCCGGAGAGCATCTGGCCGCGCTCGCCCACCTGGAGTTCGACGCCTTGCGGGTGGCCATTGACCAGGCTTTCCAGACCGCTGAGGTTGATCGCTCGCAGCAGCGCCTCGTCGTCGACGCCATCGCTACCGCCACCGGCCACGATGTTGTCGCGCAGCGAACCGAAGAACAGGCTGACGTCCTGCGGCACGTAGCCGATGTGGCGTCGCAGTTCCACGGGATCGAACTGGCGCAGATCGACGCCATCGAGCAGTACCGAACCCGCCGTGGGGGCATATAACCCCAGTAACAGCTTGTTGAGCGAGGTCTTGCCGCAACCGACGCGCCCCAGCAGGGCCACCTTCTCACCGGGCTCTATCTTGAGCGAGATGTCGCGCAAGGCGTCGCGCTCCTCGTCCGGATAACGCAGCGACACCTTGTCGAAGCGAATCTCACCACTGACGACCGGCCGTGAGATGAACGACTTGCCTTCGGGCCGCTCCACGGGGCGCTGCATGACGTCGTCGAGGGATTTCAAGGCGGTAGCCGACTGATGATACTGGGCGAGCAACGCGGCAGCTTGACTCACCGGTGCCATGGCTCGGGACGACAGCATATAGGCGGCGATCAGCCCACCCTGCGATAGGCTGCCGTCGATAATCAGGTAGACCCCGATCAGGATCACGCATACTGCGACGCTATGCTGAGCCCACATCGCCACGTTGGAAACCGAGGTGCTGACCAGGCGCAGTTGCGCCGAGGTGCGTGAGAGAAAGGCCGTGGCCTTCTCCCAGGTTCCCTGCAAACGACTCTCGGCGCGCAGGGTCTTGACCGTTTCAAGCTGCGACAGCGATTCCACCAGGTTGGCATTGCGCTGGGCGCTGACTCGCCAGGTGGTCTCGGACAGTTCATGCAGCTTGCCCTGGGCCGCCATGGCGTAGAGCAGCACGATGACGATGCCGGCCAGCACGGGCAGCGCCAGCGGCGCACCGATCAGCGCGATGATGGCGGCAAAGAGCAGAACGAAGGGAAGGTCCACCAGCGCCACCACAGTGGCCGAGCCGATGAATGAGCGAACCGACTCAAAGGATTGCAGGGTCGAGGCGAACGAGCCGGTCGAGGCGGGCCGGGCCTCCATGCGCAGGCCCAGCACTTGAGCCATGATCCTCGACGACAGCTTGACGTCGGCCCGGCTCGCGGCCAGGTCGACGAAGGCACTGCGCATCAGGCGCAGCGCCAGATCGAAACAGAGCACGATGAAGATACCGGCAGCCAGTACCCACAGCGTTTCGGTGGCGTGATTGGGAACCACACGATCATAGACGTTGAGAACGAACAGCGGCATGGCCACTGCAAACAGATTGATGACCACGGAACCGGCGATCACATCACGGTAAAGCCGCCGGTTCTCACGTATGACACTCCAGAACCAGTGGCGCGAACGCTGCTTGTCGACCTCGGGGCCACGCGCATCGAAGCGGAAGCGCGGGCGTACGTAGATGGCCTGGCCGCCGTAGCTTTCCGCCAAGCCATCGAGATCGACCTCGCTCACGGCATCGCCAAGTTCGGGGAAGATCACCTTGGCCCGGCGCGCCTTGATATCGAGCGCCACGAGCACGCAGGCACGCCCCGGCTCCAGCAGCAGAACAGCGGGGAACAGTGCCGGGTTGAGCTGTACGATACGACTCTTGACGATGCGCGCCGTCATGCCGGCCCGTGAAGCGGCCCGAGGAAAGACACCGGGTGTAAGGCGACCCTCTTCCAGCGGCAGGCCAGCGGTCAACGAATCGGCCGTTACCGCATGGTCATGGGCAAGGGCGATGGTTTGCAGGCACTCAAGCAGTTCGTCGCGAACGGCCGAACGGACGGCACTCAGGGAGGAATCCAGTACTTCTTGCTGTGTCACAGGGACCTCGGGTATGAGGCCCGCCCGGCACTGCCGGACGGGATGGCGCTATACAACGATCGCTGCCTGTGCCGAGCGAACCCGCTACAGGCAGCATTTACCCCAAGTCGTTCAGCCTTGCACGACGTAGCTGTCGACATAGCCAAGGCGC